>JAGQUQ010000007.1:0-39236 GCA_020438425.1 Solirubrobacterales bacterium | reverse complement strand
GAGTCCGCAGACCTCGGCCGGGATCTGGTCGAGCACATAGCCGAGGTTGTCGGCCTCGTTGTAGGCGGGGATGACGATTGCGATCTTGCCCTTGAACCTCTTGCGCTGGTCGCTGACCCGGAATTGTTCGGAGGAGATTCCCTCGAGTACTGCAGAGAGCTGCCGGGCGTTCCTGGCCCCGACCGAGAGTGCGCGGAGCGCCATCAGGAAGAGGATGAAAATCGCGATCACGGCAAGGCCGAGGATCCGGCCACCGTTGCCCCGGTTGAAGGAGAGGGCCGAGAGCAGCCGGTCGGTCAGCTCGGTTCCGGAGACGATCGCCAGTCCCAACCCCGCCAGCAGCAGCAGGATCACGTCGGCGTTTCGCATCTCCCGTCTCCGGAAGATCGCGAAGCCAATGATCAGGATGGCGATCACCAGACCGGTGGCCCGGAGGGCGGTGAGCTGGGCAGGGAATATCGAGGCGAGGATCATTTTTCCGGGGCGGGGATGGTCGGTGAGGGTTCGGTTCCGGCTTCTTTCGTCGCCCGGTTGACCAGGGCGTCGAGCGCGACCGCCGCCAGAGGCAGGACGAGCGTCATCAGGATCTCATTTCGGCGCGGCGGAGCGAGCGTCAGGGCAGCGACTGCAGTAACCGTGGCAATCGGAAGGCCGACCGCGATCGCTTCCCAGCGTCTGCGCCAGGCCAGCAGTGCCAGCCCGGCAAGTCCGGCCAGGACCAGCAGGATCTGGATCGCCCTGCCGATCGGGGAAGACATCGCCTCGCCGATCCCGGATCCCCACATGCGCCCGACCTTGCGGAAGGTCATGCCGACATAGCCGACCGGGTCCTCGCTGAAGTACTTATCGAGGTTCTCCCTGCCAAGTCGGCCGAGTGCGGCGTCCCGGTCGAGGTTCGGGAGGTCGTTGGCCTCCTTGTACTGCCTGGCGGCCCGGTCGAAGAGCGGGACGGGGTCGACCTCCTCCAGCTCGTCGGAATCCGGATCGAGTCTCGTGCCGGTCTGTTCGAAGTAGAGCTCGGCTTTGACCTGCTGGTACTCGCCGTCACCCGGGTAGTAGGTACCGGTGAAGAGGGCCTTGCCGCTGCCGGTCGAGACCGGCACGACCCGATCGAGCTGCTGGTAGTTGTGGATGGTCCAGGGAACGATCGGGATGAGGACGGCCAGCCCGAAGAGCAGGGCGGACAGCAACGAGAGCCGGGGCCCGGATCTGAGCCAGGTCCGGATCAGGAGGAAGAGGCCGAAGGCAAAGCAGACAGTCAGGTATTCGGGCCGGATCAGGGCGGTGAGCCCGAGGCCGAGCCCCGGTATCAGCCAGGGCCAGATCCGGGTCCAGGTTGAGACACTTTCCGTTCGCAGACGCCGGTCGGCCCAGAGGAAGGCGAGTACCGAGAACGGCAGCATGAAGATCGCCGGCGGTTCGCTCATCAGCGCCCCGGTCGAGTGAATGAACGGCGGGTAGAAAGCGACCAGCCCCGCTGCCACCAGTGGGCCGATGGCCTGCCGGGGTCCCGCCCGGGAACCGACCGGACCGATCAGCCTTGCCGTGAGAAGGAAGGCAAGGACAATTGCGGCGGTGCCGAAGATTGCCTCGACCCCTCGGGCGATGCCGTCGCGGACCCCGCCGGTCGCGTAGTAGGAAGCGGCGTAGATCAGGGGAGCGCCCGGCGACCAGTCGCTTGGGGTCTTGAACTCGGGCCCGCTGGTCGAGTCTTCCTCATAACCGAAAGTTCCGTCCACATAGAGCGCCTCGGCCAGGGCCCGATAGGCCAGCGCGTCGTCGCCTGGGTCCTCCAGCGGATTGATCACGACCCAGGCCCGGACCAGGAAACCGGCGCAGACGATCACGGCAAGGGCGATCAGCGCCCCGCGTCCGTAGCGGGTGAAGTAATCCTTGAGCAGCGGCATCCGGGCCGGTCAGGCTATGGGAACCGGCCTCATCCGGTGGGCCACGGCATCTCTCGCAAGACGGAAGGCGAGACTGAAGCCGATCCCCGAAAGGCAGGCGATGACCGGCCAGAGGGCGAGTGTGCGCCTGGGAGAAGCAACGAAAATCGCCCCGATGATCGTGACCCCGACCGCCAGGGCCAGGATCAGCCAGAACTCCGGCCGGCGCCGGAATCCAAGCAGCAGCATCCCGGCCAGGGCTCCGGCGACCAGGGTCATGTGAAAGGCCCGGCCGGCGGGTGAACCGGTCAGGTCGGTCCGGCCCCGCCACCAGATGCGGGCCGACTTGCCAGCCACGTATCCGGTCAGGCCGAGGGGGTCGCCGAACAGAGCCCTGAGGTAGTTCTCCCGGCCCATCCTCGTCAGGGCGAGATCGGTCGGCACGCCGGGCATCCGGGATGAAGCGAGCATTGTCAGCACCCTCTCCGGGGTCACCGATTCGGGTCCCTCGCCGCTGATCGCGTTCTCGATCTCGATCCGCTGGGCGAGTACCGGGTTGTTTCGAAGGACCCGGGGCATCACTTCGAGTGGATCGCCCGCGGAGGCGAGGTAGCTGCCGGCGAAGAGGGTCTGTCCACCGCCGGTCGAGAGGGGGGCGAGGCCTCCCGAGTCGTCGAGGTTCCTGGTTACCCAGGGAGCGATTACCAGGGTCATTGCCAGCAGCATGAGCCCGGTCGAGAGCAGAACCCGGCGGATCCCCTGGTGGCGGTCGACCACCGCCGCGACCCCGATCAGGACGAGTGAGATGACCAGGTATTCCGGCCGCACCATCGCCGTCATGCCGAGCAGGCATCCCGGCAGCATCCAGTCGGTGATCCGCAGGGCAGCGGATCTGTTCCGGTCCCGCATGTGATCGCGAGCCCGGAGCAGGGCCAGCAGGGCACCGGTGATCAGGGTTCCGGCCAGGGACTCGGTCAGGAGCATCCCGGCATCGGTGATCAGGGAGGGGTAGAAGGCGACCACCGAAGCGGCGATGAAGCTGGCAATGCCGGGGTCTTCCGGCGGGGCGAGCCTCCGGGCCAGAAGCCAGGCCAGGGGAATCGCAAGGGTGCCGAGCAGGGCGAGCAGGACGCGAGCCAGCCGGACGTCGTCGTCGCCGGTCAGGTCAAAGACCGCAGAGACAGCCAGAGGCAGGCCTGGGCTGTAATTGCTGGCTGGCTGGGCATGGGCCGGGGTGCCCGGACCTTTCTGGATGAACTCTCCGTCTTCGTGCAGTCCGCGGGCGATCCGCTCGTAGGCGGCTGAATCCGGGAGGTTCTCCGGAGCCCCCTGCCAGGCCGCATCCATCCTCAATGCCAAGCCGGCAACGACGATGAGAACGAGGGCTAGCAGTCGCACTGAGGCAATCCTAGACCCTGATCGTTCCGGTAATCTCGGCCCTTATGCGAATTCTGATTCTTGGTGGTGACGGCTATCTCGGATGGCCCACGGCGATGCGGTTCTCCGATCGCGGCCACGACGTGATGATCCTCGACAACTTTGCCCGGCGCCGCTGGCACCTGGACCAGTCGACGGATTCGCTGATCCCGATCTCCAGCCTCGAAGACCGGATCGAGACCTGGGAGCGGGTTTCCGGTCGCCGCATCGAGGCCCGGGTCGGCTGCATCGAGGACGGCGAGTTTCTCGACAAGGCGGTCGCCGACTTTCTGCCGGAAGCGGTCATCCACTACGGCGAGCAGCCTTCGGCTCCTTACTCGATGCGTTCGCGCCAGACGGCGGTCGAGACCCAGCAGACCAACGTGGTCGGCACCCTCAACCTGCTCTTCTCGATGCGGGAGCACGTGCCGGACGCCCACCTGATCAAGCTCGGCACGATGGGCGAGTACGGCACTCCCAACATCGACATCGAGGAAGGCTTCATCGAGATCGAGCACAACGGCCGCAAGGACACGCTTCCCTTCCCGAAGCTGCCGGCCTCGCTCTACCACTGCTCGAAGGTCCACGACTCGACCAACATTCATTTCGCGACCCGGGTCTGGGGGCTCAGGGCCACCGACCTGAACCAGGGTGTGGTTTACGGATGCGAAACCGACGAGACCGCCCTTGATCCCGGGCTCGCCACCCGGTTCGACTACGACGAGACCTTCGGCACCGTGCTGAACCGTTTCTGCGTCCAGGCCGTGATCGGCCACCCGCTCACGGTTTACGGAGCGGGCGGGCAGACCCGCGGCTATCTCAACATCCGCGACACCCTGCGCTGCGTCGAACTGGCGACTCTCAACCCCGCCGACCGGGGCGAGTTCCGGGTCTTCAACCAGTTCACCGAGCACTTCACGGTGTCGGAACTGGCCGAACTGGTCCAGCGCTGCGCGGCCGAAGTCGGTCACAAGGTCTCGATCGAGACCTTCCCGAACCCCCGGGTCGAGCTGGAAAGCCACTACTACAACCCGAAGAACCAGAAGCTGCTCGATCTCGGGCTCGAGCCCCATCCGCTCGGCGAGGAGCTGGTCCGGTCGGTGCTTTCCACGATCGAACAGCACAAGGACCGGGTCATTCCCCGGGCAATCACCCCCCGCACCAAGTGGAACCCGGGCGAGCTCGAAGGCGGCGCTCTTTCAGCCGCCCAGAAGGCCTGAGCCGCGCTCGCCTGATTCGTTAGGATCGTTGGTCTGATGAGAGCCGCAGACGCATTGTTCAAGTCCCTCGAAGTCGAAGGTGTCGACCACATCTTCGGCATTCCCGGTGGAGCGAACCTGCCCACCTATGACGCGCTGGTCGACGCCGATCTGCGGCACGTACAGGCCCGTCACGAGCAGGCCGCCGGACACGCGGCCGAGGGCTACGCCCACGCTTCCGGCAAGGTCGGGGTCGCCTTCGGCACCTCCGGTCCGGGCGCGACCAACCTGGTCACGGCGATCGCCGACGCGATGATGGACTCGGTCCCGACCGTGTTCATCACCGGTCAGGTCCGCACCGACCTGATCGGCACCGACGGCTTCCAGGAAGCCGACATCGTCGGGATCACGATGCCGATCGTCAAGCACTCGCTGCTCTGCACCGAACCGGAACACATCCCGGAGTACATCCACGAGGCGTTCCACATCGCCTCTACCGGGCGTCCCGGGCCGGTGCTGGTCGACATCCCGCAGGATCTCGCGAGAGCCGAGATCGATTACCAGCAGCGGACCGAACCGGTCGACCTCTCCGGGTACAAGCCGACCGTCGAAGGAAACCTGAAGCAGATCCGCCTGGCCGCCAAGGCGATGGCGAACGCCCGGCGACCGATCATCTACTCGGGCGGCGGCGTCAAGAACGGAAACGCTTCGGCCGAGCTTCGTGAGCTGTGTGGCTCCGACCGGTTCCCGGTCACGTCAACCCTGATGGGTCTCGGCGACTTTCCCTCGGATGACGGGCAGTGGCTCGGAATGCTGGGAATGCACGGCACCCGCACCGCGAACTACGCGATGGATGAAGCGGACCTGATCATCGCGATCGGAGCCCGCTTCGACGACCGGATCACCGGCAAACTCTCCGAGTTCGCCCCTTCGGCCAAGTTCATCCACATCGACATCGATCCGGCCGAGATCTCGAAGAACGTCCCGGCTCACATTCCGATCGTCGGTGACGTCAAGCTCGTTCTGCCGAAACTGACCCGCGAGTACCAGGCGCTCCAGACCGACACTTCACGGCTCGACGGCTGGTGGAGCCGGATCAAGGCCTGGCAGGGCGAGTACCCGCTGACCTACGAACCGGGAACCGACGGCGAGATCAAGCCGCAGTTCATGGTCGAGATGATGCACAAGGTGACCGGCGGCGACGCGATCGTCACCTCGGACGTCGGCCAGCATCAGATGTGGGCCGCCCAGTACTACGGCTTCAACCAGCCCCGCAAGTGGATCAACTCCGGCGGGCTCGGCACGATGGGCTTTGGCCTCCCGGCCGCGATCGGTGCAAAGGTCGCCTGCCCGAATGACCAGGTCGTCTGCATCGCCGGGGACGGCAGCCTGATCATGAACATCCAGGAGCTGGCCACCGCGGTCAACGAGGACGTTCCGGTCAAGGTCTTCCTGATGAACAACGGCTTCATGGGGATGGTCCGTCAATGGCAGGAACTCTTCTGGTCCGAGCGATACAGCGGAGTCGAGAACGGACCGAGCCCGGACTGGGTCAAGCTGGCCGAGGCCTTCGGAGCCGGTGGCCTGCGTTGCGAGGACAGTGCCGATCTCGAGGAGATGATGGTCGCCACGCTCGAACACGATGGTCCGGCGCTGCTCGATGTGAGGGTCAGCCCGCGAGAGAACTGCTACCCGATGATTCCCGCCGGGAACGCGGCAAGGGACATGGTGGGTTAGTCATGGCTTCCACGGACATGGTCAGGCTCGAGGACCTTCACGCCGGTCGTTCCCCGCTTTCGGGTCGCAAGCACGTTCTCTCGATCCTGGTCGAGAACAAGCCGGGCGTTCTCGCCCGGGTCGCCGGACTTTTCTCGCGTCGCGGATTCAACATCGACACGCTCGCGGTCGGTCCGACCGAGGACCCGGACATCTCGAGGATCACCCTGACCCTCGACGGAGCGGTTCATCCGATCGATCAGGTGACCAAGCAGCTCCACAAGCTGGTCAACGTCCTGAAGATCCGCGACATGGAACCGGAAGAGACGGTCGCCCGCGAGATGGCGCTGTTCAAGGTTTCGGCAGCGGTCGAAAACCGGGCCGAGATCGTCCAGTTCGCCGAGATTTTCCGGGCCAAGATCGTCGATGTTTCGAGGCGCGCCCTGGTCGTCGAAGTCACCGGTTCGCACGACAAGATCGAGGCCTTCGAAAGCATGCTCCGGCCTCACGGCCTGCTCGAGATGGTCCGCACGGGCGAAGTCGCCCTGGCCCGCGGCGGCGACTGATGCCGGCGCCCGCAGACCGGGCGACTCTCGAATCACTGCTGCGCGAGGCGCTCGACGAGGCTTCCACCCGACGCGGACAGACCGTGGTCTCGGTCGCGGCACCCTTTGAATGTGCTGATCCGATCGCGACCGTCTTCGCGTCGCGTCGGGCCGGCGAGCGGTTCTTCTGCTGGGAGCAGCCGGACCGGAACCTGAGGCTGGCGGCACTCGGAGCCGTTCACGAGATCAGCTCCCGCGGCCCCGACCGGTTCACCGAGGTGGCCGCCGACTGCGCCCACCTTTCGGGCGATGCCGTGCTCCGGGGCGAGGGCGGCTTCACCACCGGCGCGGTCTGGACCGGCGGGTTCTCCTTCCACGAGGACCAGGGAAGCGACCCGGCCTGGTCTTCTTTCGGTCCGGCCGCGATGGTCCTGCCGGAACTGGCGCTCCAGTCTTCGGAGGCCGGCACCTTCATCACCCTGAACCTGATGGCGGGGGCCGGCCGCGAGGCCGCGTCGCTGATCGAGGCCGCGCTTGGCCGGGTCGGCAGCCTCGTTCACCCGGAGTTGCCGATGATCGATCCGCATCCGACGGTTACCCCTTCGATCGAAAGCGTTCGAAGTCCGCAGGATTACGAGCATTCGGTCGCCAGGGCGGTCGAACGGATCAGAGCGGGGGAGATCGAGAAGGTGGTGCTGGCCCGCGAAGTGGTGGTCCGGGCCGGTTCGGCTCATGATCCGGCCGCGATCTTCGGCGCGCTCAGGATCGGGTTTCCTTCATGTTTCAACTTCTGCGTCGGGACCGGCGAGGCCGCCTTCATCGGAGCCAGCCCGGAGCTGCTGGTCCGCTGTTCCGGCCGCGGGGTGGCGACGGTCGGGCTAGCGGGCTCGACCAGGCGAAGCAGTGACCCGGCCGTTGATGATCACCTCGCCCAGCAGCTTCTGGGCAGCGAGAAGGACCGCGGAGAACAGGAGGTGGTGGTGAAGCGGATCGTCAAGTCTCTTAGCCGGATCAGCGTCTGGGTCGAGGCGGCCGACGAGCCGGAGATCATCAAGGTGGCGAACATCCAGCATCTCGGGACCCCGGTCTACGCTCAGCTTTCCCAGCCGCGGACCGCGATTGAACTGGCCGGGTTGCTCCACCCGACCCCGGCGGTCGGCGGTGAACCGTGGAAGAAGGCCCGCAAGGTGATGGCCGAGGTGGAAGGCATGGATCGCGGCTGGTACGCCGGCCCGGTCGGCTGGATGGACGGCTCCGGGGACGGCGAGTTCTGCGTGGCACTCCGCAGTGCCCTGATCCGTGACCGCGAGGCTCACCTCTTCGCCGGAGTTGGTGTGGTCGCTGATTCCGACCCGGCCGCCGAACTGGCCGAGACCGAGATCAAGCTCGGTGCCCTGCTGCCGCTGCTCAGCTAGCCGGATACCGGGACTTCAATGACCGAGACCGAATCGCCGCCGGCCCCGAAGGCGGATTCCAGGGCCTCGAGAGTGGCGGCCCGACGGAAGTCGAGTCCGTAGAGACGGGCTGCGCTCTCGACCGAGAGTCCGGATGGAGTCCGCATGAGTGCCTCGAACTCTTCCCCGGACATCGAGTCGCGCTGTGGAAGCCGTTCGAAGATTCCGCCGCCTTCGTTGTTCAGCACAACGATTCGCACGGGGACCTCCAGGTCCCGGGCGAGGGCGAGACTGCCGACGTCATGAAAGAAACCGAGATCACCGGTGACGATCGTGGTCGGTCTTCCGCTCGCGCTGGCGGCGCCCAGCCCCGAGGCAATCAGTCCGTCGATTCCGTTCGCTCCCCGATTTGCGAGAAAGAGCAGATCCCGGTCGATTGGCGGCAGGGACTCTTCCTGGTCGCGGATCGCAAGGCTGGAAGCGGTGTAAACGAGACCGCCGTCGCTCTGGAGCCCGGCCAGGAGGGCATGGACTTCCCCGGCATTCAGGCCGTCGCTCCCGGACCACGCATCTTCGATCGAGATTCGCTCTTCGCGCTCGGCTTCCATCCAGCGGTTCCAGAACTGTTTTCCGGCCGGGCCGTCGATTCGTTGTTCGGAAGTGTTCTCGATCTGAAGCAGGAGCGTGGCCGGATCGCAACGGACGATCAGGTCGGCGGTTCGAACCGGTTCGTGCCAGCCGTAGGACGGGTCGATCACGATCTGCGCGGGGTCGACTTCCGCCAGCCAGAGACGCAGCTGCTTTGAAGTCGGGAACTCGCCCAGCCGGATGACCAGATCCGGGGCCAGGGCTGAATCCCTCCGTCGGGCGATCCGTTCATATGTAGTGATCACGGCGCCACGATCATGCGGTCCGAGCCGGAACTGCGATGTCGGTTCGGCCAGCACCGGGGCCCGGCAGGCGTTGGCAAGCCGGGCCAGCGGCTGCCGCAAGCCCTGGTCGCCCTGGCGTCCGGCCAGGATCAGGATTCTCTCGGCACCCTGGGCCATCGCGACGATCCGGCTCACGGTTGACCGGTCGGCACCGCAGGTCACTCGTTCTATCGAGGTGAGGGGAGCATTTTCCCGGCCTTCGAGTGCCAGCCGACGCGTGGCAGTCACCTTGCCCTCTTCGCGAACGGGCGAGAGCGGATCCCTTAACGGGAAGTTGAGATGAACCGGACCGGGGCGGGGGTCACCGCCCGCAGCGGCGAAGGCCCGACAGGCGACCGACCGGAAGTGGAGCAGACCGGCGTCGTCGGCCGAGTGGCTGCCGACTTCGCAGAACCACCTGACCGCATCGCCATACAGCTTGATCTGGTCGATCGTCTGTCCTGCCCCGATGTCTCGGAGCTCCGGGGGACGGTCTGCGGTGAGGATGATCAGAGGTACGGCGGAGAGGTCCGCTTCGGCGACGGCGGGGTGGAAGTTGGCGGCCGCGGTCCCCGATGTGCAGACCAGGACCACCGGGCATCCGGAGGCCTGGGCGGCCCCGAGGGCGAAGAAGGAAGCCGACCGTTCGTCGAGGGCAATTTCGGTCTCGATGCCTTCCTGGCGATGGAAGGCCAGGGCCAGCGGAGTCGAACGGGAACCGGGGGAGATCACCGCCAACCTGACTCCGCTGCGCGCGAGTTCCTCTGCAAAAGCCGTGCAAAGAGCCGTATTCGTGTTGGTCGGGTCCACGGAAAAGGAGAGCCTAGAGAGCTTCCGGAGCGAGCGTCCCGAAAGGGGGACTTGCGCCGAATGTGTTGCATCGGATAACTTGACCACTTGTACAAGCGGGTGGGAGGAGCCTTAGCCCGGGGAACAATCGTCAGTCCCTCGAGCGCCACCAGAATTCTTCTCCCGTCCAATCAGTGTTACTTCGTCCAATTTCCCCAGGGAGGGATCTGGCGTCAATCCGTTCGGCTTTCCGGCTGTCGCTGTGCGCAACCCTTTTCGCAATTCTGGGTCTGAGCGCCCAGTCCGCTAACGCGGCCAACCTCTACGTGGACGACAACGGACAGCAGTGTCCGGCCGCGACCTACACCAGCATCCAGTCCGCAGTCGATGCTGCCGTGATGGGCGACACCGTCGTGGTCTGCAACGGCACCTACTCGGAAGGCAGCGGCGCGCAGGGCACCAACGGCCTGACAATCACCAAGTCGATCTCGATCAGGGGAGCGGGAGCCGACAAGGTCACGATCAAGCCGACCGTGTCCGGCGGCCAGATCGCGGCCGCCAGCCCGGTGCTCCGCGACGGCGTCGGCAACATCGTCTCGGTCAACGGCACCCCTGAGGACCCGCTCACCGTGAACATTTCCGGCGTGACGATCTCGGGCGGCGGTGACAAGACCTACATCACCACCGGTTCGACACCGATCTGGAACGGCGAGTTCGAGAACGGTGTCTACGCCGAGACCGGCGTGCTCTACCTCGACGCCGGCGGATCGCTGACCAACAGCGCGATCACAAATGTGGTCACATCCGAGTTGGCGGCTTCGTTCAGCCAGCCCGGTGGTTTCCGCAGCAACGACCTCGGCTGGGGAGTCGCCCAGGTGACCGCCGCCACCGCGGCCCCAAGCGCCGCATCCGTTCCGCTGGTCGTGGACGGCACCCGGATCGATCGTTACAACAAGGGTGGTCTGCTGATCGACGGCGCCACCGGTGACACCTTCCCGATGACCCGCTCCGGTGTCACTCCGGAAGCCACGGTGACCCGGACCTCGGTTATCGGCCGCAACCTGAACAGCCCCTCGCTCGACGGCTATGCCCAGAACCCGGCCACCCAGAGCGACGGGATCATCCTCACCAACACGCTCTTCGGGCAGGACGGTGTGCGGGTGACTTCCGGCGCGTCCATCGATGTAAACAGCTCCGACATCTTCCAGAACCTGATGTCGGGCGCGGGTGGCTACACGCTCGCCCAGCGGCCAAACGCCGCCGGCGTCCGGCTTGCCGACGCGGCCGGCTCGACGATCTTCAACAGCAACATCGTTGCCAACGGCTTCGGTGTTGTGAACGTCCTGGCTGACGGCACGACCCAGAACGATGCCATCCCGGTTGCGGCAACCAGCAATTACTGGGGCATCGCGAACACGACCGGCTCGCTGAATAACGGTCCCGATGTTTCACCGGTCACCCATCCGAACGCGGCCACGGCGCCGGCCCCGACGATCCCGCCGTTCAACAACCCGGTCAACGGTACGGCCGACGGTTCTCTCGGTTCGACTTCGGTTCACTTCAAGCCCTTCCGCAGCGGAAACCAGGCCGACAGCAACGGCCAGTGGCCGATCCAGCAGACCCCGCGGGCTGTCGTGAACGCCGCTCCGACGGTCACGCTCGAGGCCAGTGCCGAGGAAGTTTCCCCCGGCGAGCAGATCACTCTGACCGCTGATGCGACCGACGACTTCGGCGTGAAGACGCTCGAGTTCTTCCAGGGCGACGATCAGATCGGTTCGGCCGTCACGCCGCCCGGCAACTCGGTCACCTGGACCGCCCCCTCCGAGTGTGGCGCCCCCCAAACCGTCGAGTTCACGGTCTTCGCCACCGACTCCGAAGGTGACTTCGGTTACGGCGAAGTCTCGGTCGATGTCGACGACTGCGCCCCCGAAATCGAGCTTTCGGCCGGGGCGGCTCCGTCGCCTCTCGGAGCCGTGAAGCTCGACGCCGACGCCAGCGATGACCTCGGTCTGGCCAAGATCGAGTTCTACGTCGACGGCGACCTCGTTCACACGGCGACCAGCCCGGCGAACGGGGTGACCAGCTACACGTTCACCCCCGCCGACCCCTGCGGCGGTGGCGAGAATTACGACCTCGAAGCCGTCGCGACCGATACAACCGGTCACGAGACCACGAGCAACACCAACTTCGCCCGCGAAGACTGTGCTCCGACCGTTGGTCTCGAGGCCAACAACACGGAAGTGGCACCCGGCGCTTCGGTCAACCTGACCGCTACTGCCGAGGACGACGATCTGGTGGAGACTCTCTCGTACGTCGCCGGCAGCACGTCGATCGGAACCAGCACCAACACCAACTCGGACAACCCGTGGGTTGACACCAAGAGCTGGACCGCTCCGAACCAGTGCGGGACATCGACAGTGATCACGGTCACCGCCGAGGACAGCGCCGACCAGACCAACACGGACACGGTCACCGTCACCACCACCGCCTGCCCGGACACCCCGCCGACGGTTGACCTCGCAGCCAACCCGACCGCCGTCGATCCGGGAGGCCAGGTCACCCTGACCGCAACGGCAACCGACGACGACGAGGTCGTCAGCATCACCTTCTTCGAGGGCAGCACCCAGATCGGTTCGGTGACCCCGCCGAACAACTCGATCACCTGGACCGCCCCCGAAACCTGCAACGGCAGCTTCACTCTGAAGGCCGTAGCCGAGGACAGCATCGGGCAGACCACGGAGGACACGGTCACCGTGACCACCAACGACTGCCCGCCGCCGGCCGAGCCGACGGTCAGCATCGACTCGCCGCCGGCCAAGATCGCGCAGAACGGGACCACCGTCTCCGCGACCGCCTCGGGCGAAGCCGGATTGACCAAGGTGACCTTCCACCTCGGCACCCGCCAGGTCTGCGAGGACACTTCGGCTCCGTACAGCTGCAGCATCCTGCCGAACGGTTCCGAAGTCGGTGCCAGCTCGATTCGGGCCGTCGTCACCGACACCCTCGGCCGTACCGCGGAGGACATCGAGTCGACCACGGTTTCGAAGTTCAAGCCGAAGGGACTGAAGCTCAACACCAAGCGTTTCGGTGCGAAGAAGCTGACCATGAAGGCATACGGAAAGCTCCTGCTTCCGGCTCGTACGACCGCTGCTGTCTGCAAGGGGTCGCGAGTCAACATCACGTCCAAGCTCGGCAAGAAGATGCTGGGCAACCGCCAGGTCAAGCTCGCCAACAACTGCACCTACGGTCTGGCGTTCAAAGCACCAAAGACAAAGAAGAAGCAAAGGGTGGTGATCACGGTGAGATTCCCGGGTAACAGCTCGCTCTCTGCCACCTCCAAGACCAGGAAGGTCCGGTGATCTCCTTGAAGACGATCGAGACCACTCACGGACCAATTTCAGAAGGCAAGCACATGATCACCAAGCGCACATCATTCACCGTCCTGATCGCCTCGGTTCTGGCTACCATCGGCCTCTCCGGAGTCTTTGCCAGCCAGGCATCCGCGGTTACCTACGATCCTTCCCAGTGCACCACCGCGATCACCTTCGACTCGGCGATTCCGACCCCGGAATCGGTGTTCGGCACCACGCTTGCGCCTCACACCGGTGGAGACAACACCAGTAACAACGCGGCCAAGAAGAACACGCCGATCCTCTACCCGTACCTGACGGCTCTGGCCAATGCCGCACCGTCGATGGTCCTGCACCGGTCGGCCGGCACGACCGCTCTCGGCCGGGACATCCCGTTCGTGATCATCTCCTCGCCGGCAAACATCGCCGACCTCGAGGATGACGCCGAGTTCTGGCGCGACGTGCGCGAAGGGGAAATCAGCCCGGTCGAGGCCAAGAAGGCGGTCAAGACGCGTCCCGCCTTCGCCTGGATTGCGTCGAACGTCCACGGTGACGAAGCATCTTCGGCCGAAGCGACGATCAAGCTCATGTACGAGCTGGCCGCCCGCCGCGACTGCGACAACTACGACCGCCTCGAAAAGCTGACCAGCTTCCTGATGCCGGTCCAGAACCCCGACGGACGCGACTTCTACCAGCGCACCAACGCCTGGGCATTCGACCTCAACCGCGACTGGCACACCCAGGAGCAGGCCGAGAACTACCTGAAGATGGGTTCGGCCCTCGAGTACCCGAGCGTCGTCTACGTAGACGCCCATCAGCAGGGCGGGTCCAGCTTCTTCTTCCCGCCGAACGAGGATCCGGTCCACCACGAGCTCTCCGATGCCTCGATGGACGCGATCAACTTCATTTACGGTCCGGCCCTTCAGAAGCGGTTCAACGACCAGAACATCGCGTACCGGAACTACAACGCGTACGACCTGTTCACGCCGGAATACGGTGACACCGCACCCTCGCTGCTCTTGGGTGCGGCCGGTATGACCTACGAGAAGGGTCGTGGCGGTGCCTACGCCAAGCAGGTCTATGACCACTACCTCTCGCTCGACGAGACCCTGAACGAGACCGCCAGGCTGAAGACCCAGATCCTCAACTCCTGGGTCGAGCAGTGGTACGAGGCGATCGCCCAGGGTGCCGCGGGCGAACTGGAACCGAACCAGATCGTCAGTCCTGCCCACACGATCAGCTGGCAGGTCCCGAACGAGAAGGTCTACGGCTACTTCTTCAAGCCGAACAACCATGACGGTGACGTGGCCAAGATGATCTCGGTCCTCCAGCGGGCCGGGGTCAAGGTGTACGAGCTGAACTCGGCCGTGACCGTTCCCGGAATCCACATCAACGGCGATGTCAGCTTCACCAACACGGCAGAGCTCGGTCCGGCCCGCCAGACCAAGAATGTCGTGACCCAGACCCTGCCTGCGGGAACGCTCTACATCCCGATGGCGCAGAGCATGAAGCACTGGATCCAGGCCCTGCTGGGCGAGGATCCCTTCGTCCCCTACGCCTACTTCTACGACGTGACCGGCTGGTCGTTCTCGCAGCTGAAGGGAATGAGCGGCAATGGTTCGCTGACCAGACCGATGCCTGCCTCAGCCAGCCTGAGCATGATCGGTGCTCCGGACCTCGGCGGCGCGCCGGCCAACCCGGTCAAGTACTACGCATTCAATACCGACTCGTCGCGAGCCCTGATCATGCTGTTCAAGCTCGCCGATGAAGGCGTCAAGGCCTACCGGACCAACGCCGGCTTCACCGTCGGTGGCAAGAAGTACCCGACCGGCACAGCGATCCTCGACGGTTCGACGGTTGCTTCACACTCGATCGACCTCGAGTCCTACAGCGACACCTACCAGACGCCGATCACCGGCATGTCGGTGCTGCCGTCGGTCAACCGGTACCTGATCAAGGAACCGAAGCTGGCCATGCTGACCGGAACCGCCGCGGTGACCCTGCCGCCGGCCGGGCGCTGTGACATCGGCACCACGCCCTGCCAGGCGATGTTCACGATGCGCGAGAAGCTCGACCTGCCGGTCGATCCGATCACCACCACCCAGCTCGCGGCCGGCGCTCTCGTCAGCGGCAACTACACGGCAGTCGTCAACCCGGCCACCACGGTGCCGGCCGGAGCTGGCGCAACCGCCCTGCAGACGTTCGTCAACGGTGGCGGCAGCTACTTCAGCTGGGGCACCGGCGGCGCCACTTCGGCCAGGAACGCCGGGATGACGCTGGTCAACACCACGACCAACGGCACGACCCAGGGAGTCCCGGTCAAGGTGAACTTCAACACCAACAGCCCGCTTTCCTGGGGCTTTGACAACGGCGGATTCCTCTACCGGGTCTCCGGAGCGGTCGTCTACAACCCGACGACCCTGCCGGGCAACGGTGGTTCGATCCCGGACGCGGTCGAAGCGATCTCCTACCCGAACCCGACCACCAGGTTCTCCTACTCGGATCTGGCCGGTGGCCAGAACATCAACAACATCTACGGCAAGACCGCCGCAGTCGACCAGGCCTTCGGAGCCGGACGGGTGACCCTGCTGTCAGCCGATCCGACCTTCCGAGCCTGGCTCGAGGGCATGGAGCGCCTGCTCCTGAACGGTGTTCTCTACCCGACCGGTTCGGTAATCACCCCGGCCGGCCACGCCGCACCGATCACGGTTCCGGCCGGTGCGATTGAACCGGGCGAGGGCGAGAAGCTGACCCGGACCGCACTGCCGAAGGTCAAGAGCCGTCCGGCCAACAAGTACCACGACACGACCAGGGACATCCGGGTCACGGTCAGGAAGTCGGATGCCGGCAAGCTGCGTCGGGTCTTCAAGGCCGTCGCACCGGCGAAGATCAAGAAGTCGTCCAGGTTCGTCAAGGGTCGGAAGTCAGTCACCCTGATCGTGACCAATGCGGCCAGCACCGACGGTCACAACGAAGGCTGGGTGAGCAGCTTCCAGGACCGGCTGAACGCCAAGGGCGTGGAACCGCTCAAGTCGAACTACTAGCAAGCAGACCGGCCTAGAGCCGGCAGCCGAGAAGCACTTTCTCGTCCAGCTCGACCCCCAGACCGAAACCTTCGGTCGGGGGGTCGAGCTCGTTAAGCGTGGTCAGGGGCCCGGTTGCCGAGAGCGGCTCGACGAAGAGGCGTTCGGTGGCAAGACCATGAGCCATGCCCGACCAGGGCAGGGAGGGGTCAAGGGTCTGGGCCACATGGGCGGCCGCCGCGATCCCGACCGGCCCGTCGAGGGCGCTGGACAGGTAGGTCGGCAGGTGGCCGCCGAGCCCGGCGTCGAGCCCGCCGATCTTGCTCAGCTTCACGGTTGCGGCCGCGCAGGCCCTCTCCAGGAAGGCGTCGGCTGCTTCCTCGCGGTCGTTCACCGACTCGTCGGCGACCAACGGGATATCGGTGATCCGGCTCAGGGCGGCAAGGCCGGCCAGCCCGGTCACCGGTTCCTCGACCAGTTCAAGACCGATCGGTTCCAGCTCCCTCAGCAGGTCGGGCGCACTCTCGCCCCAAGTGCCGTTGGCATCGATCCGGATCTTCGCTTCCGGGCCCAGGGCGGACCGGACCGCCACGGCCAGTTCCAGCGCCTCATCCGGTCCGGCCTTCAACTTGAACACCTCGAATCCGTCGGCCGCCCAGGTTTCGCATTGATCAACCACATCGGCGACCCCACCGGAAGTGATCGTCGCGTTGCATTTCAGGGTGCGGGGCGAGGTCGCCGGGTCCAGGTATTGCCAGAGCGGAATCTCTTCGCGTTTGGCGACCAGGTCGGCGACCGCCATCGAGACGGCGCAGCGGGCCGGGGGAGTGGTCGGGATCAGGCCCGGGTCATCGGCCCAGGCTTCCAGTTCGGAAACCACCCGGGCAAGGCCGTCACCACCCCGCAGCGCCATCGGCACGCCCTCACCGAGCCCGGTCAGCCCGTTCTCGTCGCGCAGACGCAGGATCACCGACTCGCGGCGCTCGAGGCTGCCGGTCGCGGTCCGGTACGGCCGGCGAAAACTCAGCGCGAAGGGGATCACCTCGACGCTGAGCGGCCCGACCTCCGTGCCAGTCATCTCAGGCTCCGAGCACCAGCCCGATCGCGGTCAGAAGCGAGGTGGCACCGAGCAATGCTCCGGTGCCCGCCAGGGCCTTGTTCAGCGAAGGGCCGTCGGTGCGGCCAGTGACCGTGGCAATCGGGTCGCGGGCCATCGGGATGGCGATCAGGCCGATCAGGGCCAGCCAGGGGCCGTCGTTGAGGACGATGGTCAGGCCGAGCACGAAGAACGCTCCAAGGACCAGGAAGAGGAAGAGGCGGCGGGTCCGGTCACGGCCGATCCTGACCGCGAGCGTGTTCTTTCCGGCCCGGCGATCGGTGTCGATGTCGCGGACGTTGTTGACCACCAGGATGGCAGTCGAAAGGAAGCCGACCGCAACCGAAAGTCCGAGCGGAAGCCAGGCCAGTTCCTCGAGCTGGATGAAGTAGGAGCCGTTCACGGCGACCAGTCCGAAGAAGAGGAAGACGAAAACCTCGCCCAGTCCCGCATAGCCATACGGCCGCGGGCCACCGGTGTAGAGGAATCCGGCAGCGATCGAAACCACACCCACCGCGATGATGATCCAGTCCGATTGCCAGGCGATGTAGAAACCGAGCAGGATCGCCAGAGCGAAGGCGATCCAGGTTGCGGTCAGGACCCGCTTCGGGGTGATCAAGCCGGCCGAAGTGACCCGAACCGGTCCCAGGCGGTCAGCGGTATCTGCTCCCCTTCTGGCATCGGAATAGTCGTTGGCAAGGTTCGTGCCGATCTGGATCAACACACTGGCCGCCAGCGCCGCCAGAAAGACCCAGACCCGGGGCAGGTCACCGGCCACGTAAACGGCCGCCGCGGTGCCGACCAGAACGGGGGCAACGGCGGCGGGCAGAGTGCGCGGCCGGGCCGCGTTGAGCCAGATCCTCACGGGCGCTTCGGGAACCGGTCGAAGTCGGGCTTGCGGCCTTCCTGGAAGGCGTTCCTGCCCTCCTGGCCTTCTTCGGACATGTAGAAGAGCAGCGTGGCGTCATGCGAGAGTTGCTGGAGGCCGGTCAGTCCGTCCTCCTCCGCGTTGAAGCTCGACTTGAGCAGCCGCAGCGAAAGCGGGGAAAGGTGCGACATCTCCCGGCACCAGGCGACGGTCTCCCGTTCGAGATCCTCGACCGGCACGACCGCGTTGACCAGACCCATCTCCAGCGCTTCCTCGGCCGTGTAGTGACGGCAGAGGAACCAGAACTCTTTCGCCTTCTTGATGCCGATGTTGCGGGCCAGGAGACTGGCGCCGAAACCGCCATCGAAGCTTCCGACCCGGGGTCCGGTCTGGCCGAACCGGGCGTTGTCGCCGGCGATCGTCATGTCGCAGACGAGGTGGAGGATGTGGCCGCCGCCGATCGCGTAACCGGCAACCATCGCGATCACCGGCTTCGGAGTGCGCCGGATCTGGACGTGAAGGTCTCCGACGTCGAGCCGGCCGACACCCTGCTGCGCTACCTCGTCGTCGCCGATGTAGCCGTCGTCGCCGCGGATGCGCTGGTCGCCGCCCGAACAGAACGCCTCGGTTCCGGCACCGGTGAAGATGATCGACCCGACCTCGGTGTCGTCCCGGGCTTTCTCGAAGGCATCCCGGAGTTCGGCCAGGCACTGCGGCCGGAACGCGTTCCGCACTTCCGGACGGTTGATCGTGATCTTGGCGATACCCTCGGCCTTCTCGTAGAGGATGTCGGAGTAATCTCCGGCCGGACGCCAATCGATCGGCTCGTACAGCGTCTCTTCCGGGGGCGCGTTTCGGTGTCTTTCGGGCAAGTCCGTTACTCCATTCGTCAGGCAGCGACCGGTTCGGGTCACGTATCGCAAGAATTGGGAGTCCCACGATAAACGAGGTCAATTGAAACTCGACAACTGGCTGGCACAGAGAGCGCAGAGCTGCCCCGACCGGATCGCCCTGATCGCGGACGGCAGGTCGATGACCTACGCCGAGCTGGAGGAGGAGGCCGTTCACGCGGCGCGGCGTCTTGCGGCCTGGGGTGTCCGTCGCGGCGCCACTGTGGCGATGAACATGGGCACCGGCCCGGACAAGATCATCCTGATTCACGCCCTGATGAAGACCGGTGCGGTCCTGCTGCCGGTCAGCCCGAAACTTTCCCCGGAGGAGCGGGCGAAGGCGATCGAATCTTGCGGTGTCTCGGTCGACCTTGACGACCCCGGAAAGCTGACCCAGACCGAGGCCGACATGCCGCTGCTGGGCGAACACGACATGTCCGATCCACACTGCCGGATCCTGACCAGCGGCTCGACCGGCAGTCCGCATACCGTGTCGCTCTCCTACGGAAATCACCTCTTCAGCGCGATGGGTTCGGCTTTCAACATCGGGGTTGATCCGTCGGACCGTTGGCTTTGTGCCCTGCCGACCAGCCACATCTCCGGCCTCTCGATAGTGATGAGGTCAGTCATCTACGGCACAGCGATGGTTCTCCAGGACCAGTTCACCACGGACGGAGTGACCGACGCGATAGAGCGCGACGGGGTCACCGTGATCTCGATGGTCTCGACGATGCTGCTCAGGCTCCTGGACGAAGGAGTTGACCTGACCGCGCCCCGGGCGATTCTGGTCGGCGGTGGTCCGGTGCCGCCCAGCGCACTCGAAGAAGCTCTGGGTCGCGGTGCGAATGTGATCCAGACCTATGGCCTGACCGAGACCTGCTCCCAGGTCACCACGCTGGAAGTGGCCGAGGCCCGGCGCAAGGTCGGCTCGGTCGGCCGCCCCCTGCTCACGTCGCACCTGCGAATCCAGGGCGGAGAGATCCTGGTCCAGGGCCCGACAGTGTCCGCCGGGGCACTCGACGCCGACGGCTGGTTGCACACGGGGGACGTCGGCTGGATCGACGAGGACGGCTTCCTCTTCGTGCAGGGGCGAACCGACGAGATGATCATCACCGGCGGTGAGAACGTGATCCCGGCCGAGGTTGAAGACGTGGTCATCCAGCACCCGGAGATCGTCGAAGTGGCGGTCATCGGCCGACCCGACCCCGAGTGGCAGCAGGCCGTCACTGCGGTGGTCGTCGCCCGCGACGGGGTGGAGGTCGGCCTCGAGGATCTGCGCAGCCACTGCGAAGGAAAGCTCGCCTCCTACAAGATTCCCAAGCGGCTCGAGACGGTCGACGAGCTGCCAAAGACCCCCTCCGGCAAGCTTCATCGCGCCGCGCTGCTCAAGTAACCCTTAGCATCAGGGTTCTATGAGCACCCAAGACATCTTCTACGACAAGGACGGCGACCTCTCGAAGCTCGAGGGCAAGACCGTCGCCATCCTCGGTTTCGGTTCGCAGGGCCACGCACACGCCCTGAACCTCAAGGACTCGGGTGTGAACGTGGTGGTTGGCCTTCGCGAAGACTCGGCCAGCCGCGAGCAGGCCTCGGCCGCCGGCCTCGAGGTCCTTTCGGTCGCCGATGCCGCCAGCAAGGGCGACATCGTGATGATCCTCCTGCCCGACGAGAAGCAGGCCGAGATCTGGGAGAACGAGATCGCCGACGGAATTGCCGAAGGCAACCTCCTCATGTTTGCCCACGGCTTTGCGATCCGCTTCGACCAGATCGTTCCCCCGGCCGGGGTTGACGTCGGCATGGTCGCCCCCAAGGGGCCCGGTCACATGGTGAGGCGCCAGTTCGAGGAAGGCTCCGGCGTTCCCTGCCTGATGGCGGTCGAGCAGGACGCCACCGGCAACGCCCACGACCTCGTGCTCGCCTACGCCATTGGTGTTGGCGGCGGTCGGGCCGGAATCATCGAGACCACCTTCAAGGACGAATGCGAAACCGACCTCTTCGGTGAACAGGCCGTGCTCTGCGGCGGCGCAACCGAACTGGTCCGGGCCGGATTCGACACCCTGGTCGAAGCCGGTTACGACCCCCGTCTCGCTTACTTCGAGTGCCTGCATGAGCTCAAGCTGATCGTCGACCTGATGTACGAAAAGGGCATTCAGGGCATGCGCTACTCGATCTCGAACACCGCCGAGTACGGCGACCTGACCCGCGGTCCCCGCGTGATCGGCGAAGAATCGCGTGCCGCGATGAAGCAGATCCTCTCCGAGATCCAAAGCGGCGACTTCGCAAAGGAATTCATCGGCGAGAACCAGGCCGGCAACGAGAACTTCGATCGCATGCGCCAGGAAGGCAAGGACCACAAGGTCGAGATCGTCGGGGCTGAACTCCGGGACATGATGCCCTGGATCAACACCAAGTTCTAGGACGCGGGCCCAGCGCCCACCAGCGGCCCGCTGGACTTCGTCAACGGCCGGGGAAAGACAGCTCACGTACCCACGTACTATCGCGGTCTTTCCCCGGCCTTTTTCCTCGCCAGCGAGCCGCTGGAGAGCGCCGGACTCCACGTCCCGATGCCTTCGCTTGCCTCCTTGACAGCGCACGGCTGGTGGCCCCTGAACATTGCGCTTGGGGTGCTTCAGCGAGCCGCTGGAGAACGCTGGACTCCACGTCCGGGTGGCTTGCAGATATCCCGTCGTTTACAGGAGAACGCCGGTTGGGCGAGTAGGTTCACTGTGGCCCCGGTTTCGGGGGAGATCCGTCCAAGGAGTCCTGATGACAGATACACCAACCCCCACGCCTGACGAAGAGGTCGTGGTCACCGAGGTGACCGAGACCGCCGTCGTGGCCGGAGGGTACCCCGTTGACGTGGATGCCCAGCTGCTTCCCGAGTATTCGCGGTTCATGCCGCTGATCAAGTGGCTGATCCTGCTGCCGCATTACGTGGTGCTCTTCTTCCTCGGAATCGGCGCCATGTTCGTCGCCTTCATCGCCTTTTTCGCGACCCTCTTTACCGCCAGGTACCCCGAGGGAATGTGGAACTACATGTACGGCGTTCACCGCTGGGCGATGCGCGTGATGGCGTACCACATGCTGATCACCGACAAGTACCCGCCATTCACCCTCGAGGAAACGCCTGACGACACCATCCAGCTGGTCGCCGAGTATCCGGAGCGGGTTTCCCGCTGGCGTCCGTTCTTTGCCTGGCTGCTGGTGCTCCCTTACGCGATCGTGGCATCGCTGATCTTCATGGTCGCCCAGATCTGCTCGATCTTCGCGTTCTTCACGATCATCTTCACGAAGAAGATCCCGGACGGTCTCTTCAACGTGATCCGGAACGGCTTCACCTGGAACCTCCGGGCCGGCTTCTACAGCTACTGGCTCAGCACCGAGTACCCGCCGTTCGAGTGGGACGAGGACTGAACCTCACCCCGGGCAACACCCAGCTTCACCGAAAGGGCGGCCAAGAGGCCGCCCTTTCTCATGAGGTCGCCGGCAAGTCGCGAGATCCCACTTGGTGCCACATACCGGCGCAAAGTGGGCTCTCGGTGATTCCCCGACCCCGACCCGGAGCAGGTGCCTATGGATTGCATCCATATAGATGCAATCGATACCCACCTCCTGAAACCCGGCTGTGAGTTCGGTCCTGGAGGTGAAATGGGACTCCGGGACACCCCGTATTCCCCTTTCACCAGCCCTGCTCCCCCGCAGTGGGTCGGAAAACCGGCAGTCGGGCCGGAAATCCGACCCACGGGACTCGGGAGGCAGGGCCCGGGCAAACCGGTGGGTCGGATTTCCGGGGCTGGTGACGGAAATCCGACCCACCTGGTTTGGGACTCCGGTCGAGGGCCGGAGATCCGGGTTCTGCAAAGGAAACGGGCGGCCCGGAGGCCGCCCGTTGCGGTTCTGCCCGGCAGCCGGTGCGGCTGCTTTGGTGCGGACTACTGGGCCGGCGGGGGAGCCTGGCCGCCTTCCGGGGCCGGGGGCGCGGCCTCGGCGGCGGGAGCGGGATCCAGCGGCGCGGCCTCCGAGGCGGCGAGGGCGCCGGCCGGGGGGTCGATCTCGACCGGAGTTTCGTCTCCGACCGGGGGGTACTCGTCCCGCATCAGGTAGATGTAGGACGTGGCCCTGGTCGACCAGCCCATCAGGTAGGCGATCGCGTTGTGGATCGCCGCCGGCTGGTAGCCGCGGAAGACGATCGTCAGCCAGGAAATCGCCGCCACGGCCATCAGGGCGTAGCTCATCGCGTAGGAGAGCACGAGGAGCGGAATCGCGAGGATCAGACGGAACAGATCCTTGACCCGGCTCTGGCGGGCGGCCGGCGGATGGAAGTTCACCCGGATCGGGTAGCTCGGGTCCTCACCGATGCCGAATGGCGGCCAGGCGTCCGTCTGGAGATACATGAACCCGTTCACGCGCTGCGTGAAGCGGAGAATCCCCCCGACGAAGTTGTACATGCCCTCGGGGAAACGCCCGACGAACAGGATCGCGAACCAGGCCAGAAAGACCACCACCATCTGGGCGATCAGATAGATGTAGGCGACGATCAGCCACGGAATCGCGACGATCAGTCGGAAGAATGTCGTGAGCCGGTTCCGCTCTCGCAGATAGTCGGCCTCGTATGTGACGGGATACAAGATTCTCTCCTTGGGTCCGGGGGACTGGACGAACTTCCATTGAGACTATCCGGCGCCCCGGACTCCGTAAAGCCGGGTCACCGGGAGACTCCGCAGAGGGGAAGATCGGTCGAGGACTGCGACTCAATATCCTCACCCGAGATGAGCAACCCCGCCAGGATTCCGGATGACCTAAAGCCCGCCGATGGCCGCTTCGGCTGTGGCCCCTCGAAGGTGCGGCCGGAGGCCCTCGAGTCGCTGGCCGAGCGGTCCGAACTGATGGGCACCTCTCACCGCCAGAAGCCAGTCAGGGATCTGGTCGGCAGCGTCCGCAGCGGCCTCGCGGATCTGTTCTCGCTTCCCGACGGTTACGAGATCGCACTTGGCAACGGTGGCACCACCGCGTTCTGGGATGCCGCCGCCGCCTGGCTGGTCCGCGAACGGTCGGCCCACCTGGTCTATGGCGAGTTCTCCCGCAAGTTTTCGCAGGTCACGGCCGGCGCTCCGTTCCTGGCCGACCCGGTGCTGATCGAGGCCGAGCCGGGGGATGCCCCTGCCCCGCAGGGCCGGGAGGG
This sequence comes from Solirubrobacterales bacterium, assembly GCA_020438425.1. GTDB lineage: Bacteria > Actinomycetota > Thermoleophilia > Solirubrobacterales > 70-9 > 67-14. The sequence goes on along the minus strand of JAGQUQ010000007.1, from coordinate 14,971 downwards.
AGTCGATGTGATCGGCTGGGCCCACAACGAGACCTCGACCGGGGTCATGGTTCCGGTCGAACGTCCGGCCGATGCCGGCGAGGCCCTGATCCTGGTCGACGCGACTTCCGGCGCCGGAGGCCTTCCGGTCGACATCGCGTCGACCGACGCCTACTACTTCGCGCCGCAGAAGTCTTTCGGTTCCGACGGCGGCCTCTGGCTGGCCGCACTCAGCCCGGCCGCAATCGCCCGGATAGAGGAGCTGGACGGAGCATCCGACCGCTGGCAGCCGCCCTTCCTTTCGCTGAAGACGGCGCTCGACAACTCGCGCAAGGAACAGACTTACAACACCCCGGCGCTGGCAACCCTGATCCTGCTCGACGAGCAGCTTCAGTGGATGCTTGCCGGTGGCGGGCTCGATTTCTGCGTAGAGCGGACCCGGGCTTCCTCGACCCACCTTTACGAGTGGGCCGAAGCCAGCGATTTCGCCACACCTTTCGTCACTGATCCGGCAAAGCGCTCGCTTGTCGTCGGGACGATCGACTTCGACGAATCGATTGATGCGGCCGCCGTCGCGGCGACCCTGCGAGCCAACGGCATCGTCGACGTCGAGCCCTACCGCAAGCTTGGGCGCAACCAGTTGAGAATCGCGATGTTCCCGGCGGTCGATCCCTCCGACGTCGAGGCGCTGACCGCCTGCGTCGACTGGGTGATCGCAAACGCCGGAGTCACCGCGTGAAAAGACTTGATCGAAGCCGGTTCACGGGAACCGGCCAAACAGGAGGAAGAAGTTGAGCGACAGGGCCAAGGTACTCGTCAAGGAGAAGATCGCCGACAGCGGCGTTGATCAGCTCAAGGAGAACTTCGACGTCGAGATCGGCGTCGACATGGATGACGCCGAACTGGCGCAGCGGATCGGCGAGTTCGACGCGATCCTGATCCGGTCGGCAACAAAGCTCACCCCGGAGCTGATCGAGAAGGCCGACAACATGAAGGTGATCGGCCGGGCCGGCACCGGGGTCGACAACGTGGACATTCCGGCCGCCACCAAGCGCGGCATTATCGTCGCGAATGCCCCGGAATCGAACTCGGTTGCTGCGGCCGAGCACACCATGGCTCTCGCACTTGCTCTCTTCCGCAACGTGCCGCAGGCCCATTCGGCTCTGGTCGACGGCCGCTGGGACCGGGCCAAGTACAAGGGCGCCGAGCTCTACGGCAAGACCCTCGGGGTAATCGGCTTCGGACGGATCGGCCAGCTCGTCGCCAAATTCGCGCAGGGCTTCGACATGGAAGTTCTCGCCTTCGACAAGTTCGTTTCGGCCGAGCGGTTCAAGGATCTCGGAGTGGAGGGCGTCGATTCGCCGGACGAAATCTACAGGCGGGCCGACCTGATCACGATTCACCTGCCGAAGACCCCGGAAACAATCGACTGGATTGATTCGGAAGCGATCTCGAAGTTCAAGCCCGGCATGCGGCTCGTCAACTGCGCCCGTGGCGAACTGGTGAATCTCGACGCCCTGATCGAGGGCCTGGACTCCGGCCAGCTCGCTGGCGCGGCTCTCGACGTGTTCCCCGAGGAACCCTTCACCGAGCATCCGATCTTCTCCCGTGACGACGTGGTCGTGACCCCGCACCTCGGCGCTTCGACCGCCGAGGCCCAGGACCGGGCCGGGACCGACACTGCCGAACAGGTCACCGCCGCCCTGACCGGCGGCGTGGTCACCAACGCGGTCAACATTCCCGCCGTCAGTCCGGCGGTGATGGAAGCGCTGGCGCCTTATGTACCGCTCTGCCAGACGCTCGGACGCCTCGCGGTCGGCCTGACCCCGGGTTCGATTGACCGGGTCGAGGTCGAGTTCCGCGGCGGCATCGCCGACAACGACACCCGCCTGCTCGGAATCGCCGTTCAGGCCGGCTTGCTCGCCGGTCACACCGAAGAGGCGGTCAACCTGGTCAACGCACCCCAGATGGCCGAGGAACGCGGAATCGAAGTGATCGAGATCAAGGACTCGACCGCTGACGAGTTCACCGACCTGATCCGGGTCACGATCCAGTCCGGCGCCGATGTGGTCACGGTCGGGGGAACCACGGTTGGCCCCAAGAACGTGCCCTACCTCGTCTCGATCTGGGACCAGAGCTTCTACCTGCCGTTCGCCGAGCACATGGCCGTGTTTCGTTACGCGGACCAGCCGGGCATGATCGGCAAGGTCGGCTCGCTGTTCGGCGAGCAGGGCGTGAACATCGGGTCGGCCGCGGTCGGGGCCGAATCCGGCAGTCACAAGGCGGTCATGGTCGTGACCAGCGATGCGGCCGTCTCGGCCGGGACGATCGAGACGATCAAGGCCGTCGACGGGTTCTCCACCGGCCACGCGATCGAACTCTGAGCCGGGCGCCCGGCCGGATAGGCTGCGGACATGAGAGCCGTGGTGCTGACCGGGCATGGCGGGCCGGATGACCTGAAAGTCGAGGAACAACCGGATCCTCCGGTTGGACCTCGCGAGGTCCGCGTAGCCGTCGAGGCGGCCGGAATCAACTTCGCCGATGTGATGGCAACCCGGGGTCTTTATCCGGACGCGCCCAAACCGCCCTGCGTGATCGGGTACGAGTTCGCAGGGACAGTCGAGTCATTCGGACCAGAAGTCGAGGGCGTCTCGACCGGGGACCAGGTCTTCGGCATGACCATGTTCGGTGGATACTCGGAACTGGTCACCGTGCCGGCGACCGATATCTACCCGGTTCCCGAAGGCTTCTCGATCGAGCAAGCCGCTGCCTTGCCGGTCAATTACGCGACCGCCCTCGCCGCGCTGGTCGTCATGGGCGGGTTGAGCGAGGGGCAGCGAGTGCTGATCCATGCGGCCGCCGGCGGGGTCGGAATCGCCGCGACCCAGATCGCCAGGGAGGCCGGAGCCGAGATCTTCGGAACTGCCTCTGCCTCCAAACATGAAGTGATCAGGGCCCAGGGGGTCGAACACCCGATCGACTACCGCACACTCGACTTCGAGGATGAGGTCAGACGCCTCACCGGCGGGGAGGGGGTCGATCTGATCATCGATGCGACCGGGCCGACCAATTTCCGCAAGGACTACCGGCTGCTGAGACCAGGCGGAAAGATGGTGATGTACGGGGCATCGGAGGTCACCTCGGGCCGGGGCATGATCAGCCGGCAGTCGTTATCGGCGCTGGTCCGGATGCCGCTCGCCGGAACGCCCTGGTGGAAGAGCTTCGGTGTGATGAACGAGAACAAGGGTGTGTTCGGTCTCAACCTGCTTGATTGGTGGAAACAGGAAGGTCTCACCCGCCTCGGGGCCATGCTTGAGGCCCGACTCGAGCGAAATGCCTTCGATCCGGTTGTTGACCGCTCGTTCGCCTTTGAGGAGGCCGGCGATGCCCACCGCTTCATTTCCTCGCGTCAGAACGTCGGCAAGGTCCTGCTCACCCCTTGAACTGTCTCCGGTCACTGCGCTACGCTAGGCACTCGGAATGAATCACCGTTTCAACAGCCCGGCCCTTCTTCTCCTTCTCCCCCTCTGGGGGGATTGATCGCCGGGCGGCGCGATAGCCGCGAGCTGAAAGCAAGATTCACCAGGATTTGATTCAGAAGGAGAAGCAGATGTCCACACAGGACAGCACCGACGCAAACCGCGTCCACATTTTCGACACCACACTGCGAGACGGCGAGCAGTCGCCCGGTATCTCGCTCAACGCAGCGGAGAAGATCGAGATCGCCCAGCAGCTCGCGCGGCTCGGCGTAGACGTGATCGAGGCCGGCTTCCCGATCGCCTCGCCCGGTGATTTCGAGGCGGTCCAGAAGATCGCCCGCGAGGTCGAGGGTCCGACGATCTGTGGTCTGGCCCGGGCCCAGGCCCCGGACATCGACGCGGCCTGGAACGCGATCAAGGATTCCGAGCAGCCCCGCATCCACACCTTCATCTCGACCTCGGACATCCACATCCAGCATCAGATGCGAAACAGCCGCGAGGACGTGAAGAAGGGTGCCCGCGCGGCCGTCGCCCAGGCGAAGTCCTACTGCGAGGACGTCGAGTTCTCGCCGATGGACGCGACTCGCAGCGAAGTCGAGTTCACGGCGGAAGTCTGCGCGATTGCGGTCGAGGAGGGCGCGACCGTGGTCAACATCCCCGACACCGTCGGGTACACGACCCCGGCCGAGTACGCGAAGTTCTTCGAGGATCTGTACCGGTTCGCGCCGTCGCTGAAGGATGTGCGCCTCTCCGTCCACTGCCACGATGACCTGGGAATGGCCGTCGCCAACTCCTATGCCGGTGTGCTGGCCGGGGCCCGGCAGGTCGAGTGCGCCATCAACGGGATCGGCGAGCGAGCAGGCAACTGCTCGCTGGAAGAGATCGCGATGCTGATCAAGGTCCGGGAGGACGTTCACGGCCTCCACACCAACATCAACACCAGGGAACTGGCCCGGGCAAGCCGCATGGTCTCCCGGTTGACCGGGTATGTGGTCCAGCCGAACAAGGCGGTGGTCGGCAGGAACGCCTTCGCCCACGAGTCCGGCATCCACCAAGACGGAGTCCTGAAGGAGCGCGAGACCTTCGAGATCATGGACGCGACAGAAGTCGGCCTCGATTCGAACCAGCTGGTGTTGGGCAAGCACTCCGGCCGTCATGCGCTGAAGGATGCGCTGGAGCAGCTCGGTTTCGTGGTCGACGGCGAAGCGCTGAATCAGGCCTTCAAGCGTTTCAAGGACGTGGCCGACAAGAAGAAGCAGGTGACAGCTCTGGACCTGGAGGCGATCGTCTCCGACGAAATGCGCGAGCGGCCCCAGTCACACGAACTGGAATGGTTCGAGGCGGAAGCCGGCAGTGAGCGGAAGCCGGTCGGCCGGGTGCGAATCAAGCATCCATCCGGCGAAGTGACTTCCGGCGAGAGCACCGGCGACGGACCGGTCGAGGCCGTGTTCGCGGCGATTCTCGCCGCGACCGGGGCGGAAGCCGAACTGCGCGAGTACCACGTCGGCGCGGTGACCGGAGGCGAAGACGCACTCGGTCAGGTGACCGTGGTCCTCAAGAACGAGAACGGCACCACTTCGGGGCAGGGCGTTTCCACCGACATCATCGAGGCATCGGCCCGGGCCTATGTCCGGGCGCTCGGCAATCTGCTGGATGGAAGCGCAATCCGCCAGGCCGAAGAAGCCACCTCGGAAGCAGTCAAAGAGAACGCCCCGTAGCCGCAGCTGAGCGGCCAACGCCGCGGGGCCGGTGACCCTCCCAAAGATGGCGCTACCGTCGCGCTTGTCCCCAAAGACTCGCTGACCGGAGCAGTAATCGGGAAGCCACTTTGGGAGGGCCACCGGCCCACGGCTGCCCGAACCGTGGCAGGGACCGTGGTGCCGCAGGTTTCTTGCGGCTAACAGGTCAAAACCTGCGGCACTTGGACTGCCCGGAGATTCTGGTCGGGTTCGGTGCGGGTATGCCGGAAAAAGACCTTATGGGGAGCGAAGCGACGGTCTTTTTCCGGCATGCCCGTGCCGGGCCCCTCACCAGCAACCGCCGTGCGTAAATGTTCCCTAACGAGTGAGCGCGGTCACAGACTTGGAGTCTTTGCCTCTGTACCTTGGCTTTGCAGGGTTTTCCTGCCACATGAACCGCAACATAAGTGAGACGTGATACCCATGATGGGCAAAGCTATCTTCAGCCTGCTCAGCGCCAACGCTCCGGCCGACCACAACAAGCCGAAGCAGCCCCGGGACGACCGGTAGGCGCAAAGGGATCCAGGATCCCGAACGCTTCGAAAGCCCCGTCGCAAGGCGGGGCTTTCATATTGCAGGGCTCAGGTGAAGCTTGGTCCGGCCTGCTCGGGCAGGCGCCAGGCCGGGCGGAGAGTTGACAGGACGGTTGTGCGTGATAACGTACAAGTGTGTCTTCGAGCGCAACAGCCACCAAGCCCGATACCAGGGTTGCCGAGACCGACAATGCCGTCGGTGCCCGGGTCAAGGCCTTGCGCGAGGCGATGGGCCTCTCGTTGCGTGACCTCTCCGAGCGGAGCGGGGTCAGTCCGACCATGCTCTCGCAGGTGGAGAGGGGAGGGACCAGTCCGACCCTGGCGGTGGCGGAGAAGATCGCCGGCGGGCTGGACCTGACCCTGTCGCAACTGCTGCGCCTGGACGAAGTCCAGCATGTGGTGATCAGTCGCTCGACCGATCACCTGGTCCGGAACCGCAAGGGTCACCGGATCGAGGAGATGACGCCGCCCCTGCCGGGGCAGAGGGCCGACGTGTCCTCGCACCGGCTCGAGCCGGGTGCGAGCACCGGTGGGTCGGATGACGCCCCGATGCACGAGCCGGGCAGCCGGGAAACCGCGGTCGTGCTGGAAGGCGAGCTCGTTCTCGTCTTCGAAGGCGAGCGGCACCAGCTGGCGGCCGGCGACAGCGTCACCTTCGACGCCGACCTGCCACACCATTTCGAGAACGTAAGCGACGAACCGGTTGAGTTCATCGCTGTGATCGCGGCGGGACTCCGCCGCGGATAGGAAGGAGATCAGATGCCAAAGACGATGTTCGACAAGATCTGGGAAGCCCACGAGGTCAAGGAGAACCTGCTCTACATCGATCTCCACCTCGTGCATGAGGTGACCTCGCCGCAGGCCTTCGAGGGCCTGAGGATGAGCGGACGCAAGCTGCGCCGCCCGGACAAGACGGTCGCCACCGCCGACCACAACGTGCCGACCGACGGCACCCCGACCGCCGCCCTGATCAAGGACGCGCTCTCGCGCAAGCAGGTCGAGACCCTGGAGAAGAACGCCGCCGACTTCGGCGTGCCGGTCTACAGCCTCGGTTCCGAGACCCAGGGAATCGTTCACGTGATCGGCCCGGAACTGGGGCTGACCCAGCCCGGCATGACCATCGTCTGCGGTGACTCGCACACTTCGACCCACGGCGCCTTCGGGGCCCTGGCCTTCGGCATCGGCACCTCCGAGGTCGAGCACGTGATGGCGACCCAGACCCTGAATCAGCCCCACCCGAAGACCATGCGGATCAACTACACCGGCAGGCTCGGCGAGGGCGTCACCTCCAAGGACCTGATCCTGGCCACGATCGGCAAGCTCGGCACCTCCGGCATGACCGGATACGTGGTCGAGTACGCCGGCGAGGCGATCGAAGCACTGACCATGGAGCAGCGGATGACCGTCTGCAACATGACCATCGAAGGCGGCGGCAAGGCCGGCATGATCGCCCCCGACGAGATCACTTTCGAGTACATGCGCGGCAAGGCCGGCGTGCCGGAGGATTTCGAGGCCGCAGTTGAGCGCTGGAAGCAGCTGCCGACCGACGAGGGCGCGAGCTTCGACACCGAGGTCGAGATCGACGCCTCGGCGATCTCGCCGATGGTCACCTGGGGCACGACCCCGGGCATGGTCACCCAGGTCACGGCAACCGTGCCGGATCCGGAGAAGATGGACTCCCCGGCCGACAAGGAGGCCGCCGAGCGGGCCCTGCAGTACATGGGCCTCGAGGCCGGCACCCCGATGGAGGAGATCCGCCCCGAGCGGGTCTTCATCGGCTCCTGCACCAACTCGCGGATCTCGGATCTGCGTGAAGCCGCCGGCGCGATCAAGGGCCGGAAGGTGGCCGACAGCGTTCGGGCGATGGTCGTTCCGGGCTCGGCCCTGGTCAAGACCCAGGCCGAAGAAGAAGGTCTCGACAAGATCTTCGAAGAGGCAGGTTTCGAGTGGCGCGGTGCCGGCTGCTCGATGTGCCTCGGCATGAACCCGGACACCCTCTTCGAGGGGGAGCGCTGCGCTTCGACCTCGAACCGCAATTTCGAAGGCCGCCAGGGCAAGGGCGGCCGGACCCACCTCGTCAGCCCGACCATGGCGACTGCTGCCGCCATCGAAGGCCACTTCGTCGACATCAGGAACTGGAGCTAGAAATGGAAGCGATCAACGTAATCGAAGGCGAAGTCTCGGTCCTGGACCGCAGCGACGTCGATACCGACCAGATCATCCCCAAGCAGTTCCTCAAGCGGGTCGAGCGGACCGGCTACGGCGAGTTCCTGTTCTACGACTGGATCCGTGACGGCGAGGTCGAACTCGAGCCGCATCCGATCCTGGTCTCGGGCCGGAACTTCGGCTCCGGATCTTCGCGCGAGCATGCCGTCTGGGCTCTCCATCAGTTCGGCTTCCAGACCGTGATCGCGCCGTCCTTCTCGGACATCTTCTATTCCAACAGCACCAAGAACGGGTTCCTGCCCGTGGTGCTGCCGGAGGAGACCTGCCGGGAGATCGCGACGGCCGGCCAGGCCAGAGTCGACCTCGAGAACCAGACCGTGAGCTGGGACGGGGGAGAGGCCTCCTTCGAGATCGACGCAGAGATCAAGCGCCGGCTGCTCGGCGGGCTCGACGACATCGCCCTCACCCTGCAGTCCGAGGATGCGATCGAGGCCTTCGAGGCCGGGCCCGGCGGAACCTACGGGCCGGTTACGACCAGCCTGTAATCAGGAGAGAAAATGAGCAGTGAACCGGAATCCCGTCCGGCGGACTGGGAAGCAGACAAGTATTCCCGAACGGCAACCCCGCAAAGGGAGTGGTCGGAGGCGGTGCTCGGCCGTCTGGTCCTGAACGGGGACGAAACCGTGGTTGATGCGGGCTGCGGATCCGGAAACGTGACCGAGGACCTCCTGGCAAAGCTGCCGAATGGCCGGGTGATCGGCATCGACGGGTCACCAAGCATGGTCGAGGAGGCAACTTCAAGACTCGGCGATGACCCGAGGACCAGCTTCCAATGCCAGGATCTGACCGGGCTCGAACTCGAAGAGCAGGTCGACGCGATCTTCTCGAATGCGACCTTCCACTGGATCGGCGATCACGAAAAGCTGTTCGGTTCGCTGGCCGCGGCGACCAGGCCAGGCGGCCAGCTGGTTGCCCAGTGCGGCGGCAGGGGCAACGTCGCGGAGGTCACGGCCGCCCTGGCCGTGGTCAACGCCGAGCAACCCTTCGCCGGGGTCTTCGGGGAGTTCGAAGAGCCCTGGAACTTCGCCGGGCCGGAAGAGACCGAGATCCGGCTGGTTGCGGCCGGATACGAGGATGTCGAGTGCTGGCTCGAGGAACGGGTTGCCCACCCGGAAGATCCACGAGGCTTCTTCGAGGCTTCGTTCCTGGCTCCGGCCCGGGAAGTCCTGGACGACGAACAGTTCACCGCCTACGCCGACCGGCTGATGGCCGAGCTGGGCGAGCCGACCACCTTCAACTATGTTCGCCTGAACATGACCGCGAAAAGGAAGTACGAGAATGAGTGAAACCCGGAAAATTGTCGTCCTCGCCGGAGACGGGATCGGCCCCGAGATCGTCGGCGCGACCCGGCAGGTTCTCGATGCGGTCGGTGATTTCGAGTACACCGAACACCTGATCGGCGGCGCTTCCATTGACGAGCACGGAGTGGCCCTGACCGACGAGGTGATCGAAGCCTGCAAGGCTTCCGACGCCGTGCTGCTTGGAGCCGTGGGTGGACCGAAGTGGGATGAAGCTGTGGCCAAGGATCCGACCGCTCCCCGGCCGGAGCAGGGTCTGCTCGGTATTCGCAAGGCGCTCGGTCTTTACGCGAACCTGCGTCCGGTCAAGCCTTCGCCGGCCCTGATCGACGCCAGCCCGCTCAAGAGGGAACTGATCGACGGCACCGACCTGCTGGTCGTCCGCGAACTCACCGGAGGGATCTACTTCGGTGATTCGGGTCGTCGCGATGAGGGGACCGTGGCCTACGACGAGTGCGCCTACTCGGTCGCCGAGATCGAACGGATCACCCGGGCCGCCTTCGAAGCCGCCCGCCAGCGTTCCGACAGCCCCCGCGTGCTCTCGGTCGACAAGGCGAACGTGCTCGAGAGCTCGCGGCTCTGGCGGGAGACGGTCAAGAAGGTGGCTGAGGACTATCCGGACGTTCAGCTCGACCACCTGCTGGTTGACTTCGCCGCGATGAAGCTGGTCTCCGCGCCGGCCGAGATCGATGTTCTCGTGACCGAGAACCTGTTCGGCGACATCCTCAGCGACGAAGCGGCGATGCTGACCGGTTCGCTCGGCATGCTGCCCTCGGCCTCGATCGGGGCCGAAGGAGAACCCGGTCTTTTCGAACCGGTCCATGGTTCCGCCCCCGACATCGCCGGTCAGGGAGTCGCCAATCCGCTCGCCACAATGCTTTCGGCCTCGATGATGCTGCGCTACGGCCTCGGTGACGGCGAAGCCGCCGACCGGATCGACAACGCGGTCGACGCGGTGCTGGCCAGGGGGCTTCGCACGCCGGACATCTACGAAGGCGGAGAAGGCGAAACCCGCGTGGGAACGGAAGAAGTGACGGAAGCGGTCCTGGCCGAACTGGGTCAGGGCTAGACTGACTCGGGTACGCCGGAACGATCTGGCGTACCATCAACTGGATCATCGATCCGAAGGAGAATTAGGTGGAAAAGGCTGAGTACATCTGGCACAGCGGCAAGTTCGTCCCCTGGGACGAGGCGCAGGTGCACGTACTGAGCCACGGTCTCCACTACGGCACCGGCGTCTTCGAGGGCATCCGTTGCTACGACGGCGAGCAGGGCCCGGCGATCTTTCGTCACGCCGAGCACCTTCAGCGCTTCGAGGATTCGGCCCGCATGTACTTCCTCGACATCCCCTTCTCGAAGGAGGAGATCGGCGAGGCGACCCGCGAGCTGATCCGCAAGAACGGGCTGCGCGACTGCTACATCCGTCCGCTGGCCTTCCGGGGCTATGGCGAGATGGGTCTCTACGCGAAGTCGGCTCCGGTCGAGGTGATCATCGCGGTCTGGCCCTGGGGTGCCTACCTCGGCGAGGACGGCAAGAACCACGGAATCCGGGCCAAGGTCTCTTCCTGGCGCCGGGTTTCGTCGGCCAGCCTGATCCCGCATGCCAAGGCATCCGGTCAGTACCTGAACTCGATCCTCGCCAAGACCGAGTCGGCCAAGGCCGGCTACGAGGAGGCGATCCTGCTCGACGAGCGTGGATACGTCTGCGAGGGCTCGGGCGAGAACATCTTCATGGTCAAGGATGGCAAGGTCTTCACCCCGCCGCAGGTGGCTTCGATCCTCGACGGGATCACCCGCAAGTCGGTGATCCAGATCCTCGAGGACAACGGCTACCCGGTGGTCGAGAGGGACATCGCCCGCTCGGAGCTCTACCTGGCCGACGAGATCGTTATGTGCGGAACCGCGGCCGAGATCGTCCCGGTCCGCGAGGTCGATGATCACCCGGTCGGCACTGGCGAGCCCGGCGAGGTTTCCCGCCTGGTCCAGCGCTCCTACGAGGACGCGATCTACGGTCGTGCGCCGCAGTACTCGGAGTGGCTCGATCTGGTCGGTGAGCCGGCAGCCAAATCGGAACCGAGTACAGTCTGAGGAAGATGCTTCACGCTGCAAGTGAAATTAGGATCTCCCGAATTACCGGGGCTGCGGGCTGAAATCCCGCGGCAGCGCGGCCAGGTGCCGTGTTTGGTCCTGCCGGCAGTCCCGCTGCCGGCCCCTGATTTTCCTGAAAGGCAGTAACGAATGACATCGGTGAAGCTCTACGACACGACCCTCCGCGACGGCATGCAGGGGCAGGGCATGTCCCTTTCCGCGGCGGAGAAGGTGCGGGTGGTTCACGCCCTCGACGCCCTCGGCGTCCAGTTCATCGAGGCGGGATTTCCCGCTTCGAACCCCAAGGAAGCGGAACTGTTCGAACTCCTGGCCGAAGAGAAGCTCGAGCAGGCGGCGATCTGCGCCTTCGGCATGACCCGCCGTCGCGGGGTGGAGGCCGATCAGGACGAGGCCCTCATGCTGCTCGCCTCCACCTTCGCTCCGGTCGTGACCCTGGTCGGCAAGACCTGGTCGCTTCACCTCGAGAAGGTGACCAAGGTGACCCGGGAGGAGAACCTGGCGATGATCGGCGAGTCGGTTGCCTTCCTGCGCGGCGAAGGCAAGCGGATCATGTACGACGCGGAGCACTTCTTCGATGCCTGGGGCGATGACCGGGACTACTCGCTGGAGTGTCTGAAGGCCGCTCACGAGGCCGGCGCCGAAGTCCTCGTGCTCTGCGACACCAACGGCGCCCACCTTCCGGATCAGATCGCCGCGGCGGTTGGCGAGGTCCGTTCGGCGCTGCCCGAATCGGAGCTTGGCATCCACTGTCACAACGACGCCGAGTGTGGCGTCGCCAACGCCCTGGCCGCGGTCGATGCCGGAGCGAGGCAGGTTCAGGGAACTGTCAACGGTTACGGGGAACGCTGCGGCAACTCGAACCTGATCTCGATCCTGCCCTCGCTTCAGCTGAAGATGGGTTACGAGGTGGTTCCGCCGGAGAACATGAAAGAGCTCTCTTCGGTCTCGCATTTCGTGGCCGACCTGCTGAACGTGGCCGTCGATCCCGATCAGGCCTACGTGGGAAAGAACGCCTTCGCTCACAAGGGAGGCATGCATGTCGCCGGTATCGCCGCCGACGCCCGCACCTTCGAGCACATGGATCCCGAGGCGGTCGGCAACGCCCGCAAGGTCCTGGCATCGGAACTGTCGGGCAAGGCGACCGTGCTTGCCCGGGCCGAGGAGATCGGGCTCGAGTTGGATGACGCCGCGGCCCGCGACGCGGTCGAGACCCTGAAGCAGAAGGAGCATGACGGCTACCACTACGAGGCGGCCGAGGCCTCGTTCGACTTGCTGCTCCGCCAGGAGGCGGGAGAGTTCAAGCCGCTTTTCACTTTCGAGTCCTTCAAGGTCCAGACCGAGAAGCGGGCCGGTGCGCCGGTCGAGACCGAAGCGATAGTGAAGATCAAGGTCGGGGACGAGCGCTACGTCGAAGTGGCCGAAGGCAACGGCCCGGTCAATGCCCTCGACCGGGCGCTGCGACAGGCGATAACCCTCCATTACCCGGAACTCAGCAAGATCGAGCTGACCGGCTACCGGGTCCGGATCCTCGACACTGCCCACGGCACCGGGGCCGGCACCAGGGTTCTGCTCGATTCGCGACGCGAGGACGGCGGCGACTCCTGGGGATCGATCGGAGTTTCGGAGAACATCATCGAAGCCTCCTGGGAGGCGCTGGTCGATTCGCTCGCCTACGCCTTCCAGAACGGGAATGCCGGAGCCTCCGGTGACTGAGGAGAACCCGCCGCTCGATCTTGCCCGGCCGGAAATCGGGCCCGAAGAAGAGCGGCTGGTCGTCGAGGTTTTGAGGTCGGGCCGGCTCTCGCTCGGTCCGGTACTGGAGAAGTTCGAGCGTGACTTTGCCGCCTGGCTCGGGGTCGAAGACGCGATCGCCGTTTCGAGCGGAACCGCCGGGCTCCATCTCGGGGTGAGGGCGCTGGGCTGGGGGCCCGGTGACGAAGTGGTGCTCAGTCCTTTCACCTTCGTGGCCAGCGCCAACTGCCTGCTCTACGAGGGCGTGAAGCCTGTCTTCGCCGACATCGATCCGGTCTCGCTGAATCTCGATCCCGCCGCCGCCGAGGCCGCGGTCGGGGAGAAGACGGTGGGCCTGTTGCCGATCGACATCTTCGGTCAGCCGGCCGACCTGCCGGCCTTCGAGCGGATCGCTTCGGACCACGGACTCGCGATCCTCGAGGACTCCTGCCAGGCCCTGGGGGCGATCGACTCCGAGGGCCGCAAGGTCGGCAGCAGGGGCAATGTTTCGACCTTCGCCTTCTATGCGAACAAGCAGATGTCGACCGGCGAGGGCGGCATGGTGATCCCGGCCGACTCGGGAATGGCCGAGGTGATGCGCAGCGAAAGGAATCAGGGCCGGGCGATCGACATGGACTGGCTCGACCACGACCGGCTCGGGTTCAACTACCGGATGTCTGACGTGACCGCGGCGATCGGGGTAGCCCAGGTGGCACGGCTCGACCAGCTTCTCGCCGGCCGGGAAGAAGTTGCCCGGCTCTACCTCGACCGCCTGGCAGCGATCCCCGGGCTGGAACTGCCGGCCCCCGATCAGGCCCCGGCCCGTCGCAGCTGGTTCGTCTTCCCGGTCAGGCTGCCGGAAGGAGTCGATCGTGACGGAGTGATCCGGCAGCTCGGGGAGCAGGGGGTGCCGGCCAAGGCCTATCTGCCTTCGATTCACCTCTTCCCGCACCTCGCGGACTTCGGCTACCGCGAAGGGCAGTTTCCGGTCGCCGAATCGGTCGCTGCGCGCTCGATGGCGCTGCCGTTTCACGCCGGACTGGACGAGGGAGACATCGACCGGGTTGGTACGGCACTCGCCGCCGCCCTTGGTGCCGGGTAATAATCAGCGCCGTGGCAAGACACACCGACAAGTCGACTTCGCGCTTTCGCGAGCCGCCGGACCCCCGGTTCTGGCGACTCAACCGGTCGATCGATTTCGACCGGCACCTGGCGCCCTACGACGTCGCCCAGTCGCGGGCCCATGCCCGGGCGCTCAACCGGATCGGTGTGATCGCCGATGACGAGATCAAGGTGATCGACGAGGGTCTGGCCGCGATCGCCGGCGAGCTCGAGGCGGGCGGCTTCGAGTTCGAGGCCGGGGATGAGGACATCCACATGGCGGTCGAGCGCCGGCTCGGTGCCTTGATCGGCGAGCTCGCCGGAAAGCTTCACACCGGCCGCTCCCGCAACGACCAGGTTGCCACCGACATCTGCATGGCGGTGATGGACGCGTCCGATCGAGCCGGCGAACGGATCGCCGGCGCGATGCGGGAACTGCTGAAGCTGGCCGAAACCCATCGCGACTGGACCATGCCCGGATACACCCACCTTCAGCGGGCCCAGCCTGTCTATCTGGGGCACCATCTGCTCTCCTGGTTCTGGATGCTCTCGCGGGACTTCGACCGGTTCGCTGCGGCCCGCAAGGCCGCTGCCGTGATGCCCCTCGGGGCGGGAGCCCTGGCCGGGGTCAACTGGGAGATCGACCGGCGCGCGGTTGCCGCCGACCTTGGCTTCGACTCGGTCACGGTCAACTCGCTCGATTCGACCTCGAACCGGGACATGGTCCTCGACTACCTCTCGGCCGGTTCGATCTGCCTCACCCATCTTTCGCGGAT
>JAGQUQ010000079.1 GCA_020438425.1 Solirubrobacterales bacterium | reverse complement strand
CCATTCGGCCGGACGCACCACAAGGAGAGTGACCAGAGCCGCCGTGAGGAAGGCCCAGACGGCATCGATCCCGTCAACCATGCCGCAAGGTTAGAGGGCGGAGAGGATTCCTTCGACGAGGAATTCGGGGTCGCGGGGGTTTCTCGGACCGGTCGGCTCGCTCCTCTTGAGAAGTTCGAGCTGATCGGCGCTCTCAAGCAGCTTCAGGCTGCCGTCGGCGATCAGGGCCTCGTCAACCCCACCCATCTTTCCGGCGAAGGTCGTGTAAACCGGGGTGCCGAGCGCCACCGCTTCACGATTCATGGTGCCGCCGGCACTGACGACCAGGTCGGCGTAGGCGATCAGGCTCTGGGCATCCACCGCCACGTCGGGAACGATCAGGTTTGCCGAGTCCCTAGCCCGGGCCCTCTCACGCTGGCCTTCGGTCCGGGGAATGATCACAGCCGTGACACCTTCAGCCAAGGCCAGGCGATCGATCACCTGCTCGTAGAGGGGATTGTCGGCGTGGTAGGCGGCAGTCTCCGGCGGCGGACGGACGATCACCAGGACTCGCTCGAGTTCGACTCCGAGTTCCGCCGGCACCACCGGGTCGGGCCTGAAGCCCGCGAGGTAGTAGTCCTCCTTGAGGCCCGGAAAGCGGATGAGCTTTGACTCCCTGGCCCCGGCTTTGACCAGCCGATCGACCGGGATCGAATCGGGAACCAGCACCCGTCTGGCCACCCGCCAAGCGATTTTCCGCTGCAGGCCGGCGAACTCATAGTCCTGCATCTGGGCGGAGGGGATGAAGAAAGCCCGCGAGAGGACAGCAAGGTCGACCGAACCGTGCGCGACCGCGAGGTCGGGGCGGAACTTCCAGACCGGTCGGGCGAGCTTCGAGGACCGGGTGCCGAGGGCCAGGGCCTTGCCGGCCTTGCCGGCCCCGCCATGCCTGCCGATAACCAGGTGCGGGATGCCGAGCCGCTCGAGGTTGCCGACCGTCTCGCCGTTCTCGCGGGCGGTGACGAGGATCTCGTCACCGCGCTCGCGGAAACGCTCGATCACCGGCCGGAGCACCACCGGGTGCGCTGCGGCAGTGCAGTCGAACCAGATTTTCACCCGAGGCCGGGGTAAAGTGGGTACTTGTCCATCAGCGCCTGCGAACGGGCGGCCAGGGAATCACGCTGCGATTCGAAGCCGGATCCGAGCGCGGTGCTGATGATCGAGGCGATCTCGGTCATGTCTTCCGGCTGGAAGCCGCGGGTCGAAAGGGCCGGGGTACCGATCCTGAGCCCGGACGGATTCATCGGCGGTCGCTCGTCGAAAGGAATCGCGTTGCGATTGACCGTGATCCCGACCTGATCGAGCCGGTCCTCCCCGGTCTGTCCGTCGAGTCCGGTCGAAGTCAGGTCGACCAGCACCAGGTGGACGTCGGTGCCGTCGGTCAGCACGTCGATGCCGCCGTCGATGAGCCCTGCGGCGAGTGCCTGCGCGTTCTCGACGGTGCGGCGTTGCCGTTCGGCAAAGACGTCGGTCGAGGCGATGCCGAGAGCAACCGCCTTGGCAGCGATCACGTGCATCAGCGGGCCGCCCTGCTGACCGGGGAAGACTGCCCGGTTTACGTCCGCCTTCAACTCCTCGGTGCAGAGGATCATGCCGCTGCGGGGTCCGCCGAGGGTCTTGTGGATGGTGGTGGTGACCACATCGGCATGCGGCACCGGATTCGGATGCTCGCCGGCCGCGACCAGACCGGCAAAATGGGCCATGTCGACCATCAGCTTCGCCCCGACCGAATCGGCGATCTCGCGGAAGGCGGCAAAGTCGAGTTGACGCGGATAGGCGGACCAGCCGGCGACGATCAGGTCCGGCTTGTTTTCCTCGGCCAGCCTCGCGACCTCGTCCATGTCGACCCGAAGATCGTCGCGGGAAACGTGGTAGGGGACCACGTTGTAGAGCTTGCCCGATACATTGAGCTTCATGCCGTGACTGAGGTGGCCACCGTGGTCGAGGGCAAGGCCCATGATCGTGTCGCCCGGCTGGATCAGCGCCATGTAGGCCGCGTTGTTCGCCTGGGCTCCCGAATGGGGCTGCACGTTCGCGTGGCCCGCTCCGAAAAGTTCCATCGCCCGGTCGATCGCCAGCTGCTCGACGACATCGACCTGCTCGCAACCGCCGTAGTAGCGGCGACCCGGATAACCCTCCGCGTACTTGTTGGTCAAGACCGAGCCGGCCGCCTCGAGCACTGCCCTGGGGACGAAGTTTTCCGAGGCGATCATCTCGAGTGTGCCCCGCTGCCGGTCCAGCTCGCCACCGATCGCCTCCGCAACGGCGGGATCGACTTCGGCCAGGCTCGCGTCAAGCAATTCTTCGGAAACGGTGCTCATGAAACGGCAACCATCTTTCTGGGGAAAACCTTTCGTGGACGGGGAACAACGAGGGTACCAACGAGACCGGCCCTTCCCGGCTAGAGCTCGCCCCGCTCAACTTCCGTGATCTCCCCCACCCGTCGGGCGTGCCTGCCTCCGTCGAAACCGGTTGTCAGGAAAGTCTCGACGATCGGCTTCGCCTGATCCGGACTCAGCCTCGCCCCGGAGAGAGTGACCACGTTCGCGTCATTGTGCCGACGGCTCATTTCCGCCTCGGAAGGGTCGTGGGCGTTCACGGCCCGGATCCCGTCAACCTTGTTGGCGACGATCGAGACGCCGACCCCGGAGCCGCAAACGATCACTCCCTTCTCGGCGCTGCCGTCGGCGACGAGTTCGGCCGCCTTCGCGGCGAAGGGCGGATAGTCGGTCGATTCGGCGGAATGGGTGCCGACGTCTTCAACCTCGTGCCCTGCGGCTTCCAGCTGTGACTTAACCGCTTCCTTCAGTTCAAAACCGGCGTGATCCGATCCCATCGAAATTTTCATGCGGCGAGACTAGATGATCGATTCCGGGATCGCCTCCGATCGAAAACCGCCGCGAAGCTTCACTACGATGAGCGGCATGGGGAGGAAAGCATCGATCGCGGTCACCGGGGCGCTCCTGGCGGTTTCACTTGCGGTGATCGGCGGGGCGGGTTCGCCTGCCCGGGGCGATTTCCCCCCGAACCGGCCGAGCGGCGTGAAGGATCCCTGCCGGACCCCGAAGTCCGCAAAGAATCTGCTCTGTCCCGACCTCAGGATCGGCAAGCCCTCGGAGATGTATCTCGACCGGGACCTGGCCCCGGGTCAGGCCCTGCTCCGGTCGACCAACGACATCCGCAGCCGGGGTCTCGGGCCGATGGAGCTTCGCGGTCACCGCGACCGGCCTCGCACCATGAACGTGACCCAGGCGATCAAACGACGGGCCGGCGGATATGCGCTCTTCCCGACCCAGGCCCGCCTGCGCTACCACTTCGTTGGCTACCAGTGGGGCGGCGCCTACTGGAAGGTCAGAAACCCGCTCCGTTTCGAACTCTGGCGGGTGAATTCGACCGGAAAGAAGACCGAGCTGGTCCGGACCGGGCCGAAACAGTTCTATTGCTTCCGGGACCTCGTGCAGACCAACCCGGCCTCCACCAGGTCACCCGGATCGGCGGTTTATCCGGCCTGCAACCAGAATCCGCGAGTCCGCAATGTCACGCTCGGAACCTCGGTCGGCTGGTCCGACATCTACCCCTCGACCTATGACGAACAGTGGATCAACGTCACCGGCCTGCGGGGCTGCTTCGCCTACGTGCTCCATCTCGATCCGGGCAATGTGCTCTTCGAGCTGAACAAGAAGAACAACTACTCCCAGCGCACCATCCGCCTCCCCTGGAGCGGGTACGCACGCCGCGGCTGCTGACACGGCTCTCCGCGGCCGCGAGATCCCTAGCGGCCGAGGGCGGCGATCAGGTCTCCCCGGCTCATGCCGCCTTCGCGGAGGATCTCCCATTCACCGAGTTCGTCGAAGTCGGTCAGGTCGACCACGGTCGAAGGCAAACCGGTCAGGCGGCCGCCGTCGATCGCCAGGTCGACCATTTCGCGCACTTCGGGTACGACCCCTTCGAAGACCGACGGGGCGGGCTCCCCGCTCAGGTTGGCGCTGGTCTGGAAGAGCGGGAAACGGACTCCGGAGAGTGGTCCGTCGATAACCCGGATGCCGAGCCGCGATTGATCGTCGCGACAGGCCAGCGGGTACCGGTGGCGGGGATTGGGGACGACCAGGGTCACCGGGCCCGGCAGCAGCCTGGCGGCGGCTTCACTGACCCGCTGACCGAGGTCTCGGATCAGCTCCCTCATCGCCAGCGGCGAGAGGTACATGACCGCGGAGGGCTTTCCGTCGTCGCGTCCCTTGATTTCGTGGATGCGGCGGATCGCCTTCTCGTTCAGGGGGTCACAGGCCAGTCCGTAAAGCCCGTCGGCCGGAAACAGGGCCACGCCGCCCTTGCTGATGCAGGACTCGAGGGCCTGCCGGGCGGCATCCCCGGCGTTGACGTTTGTGGCGACGACCTTCACAACCCGATCATTTCAGGCCGGGGTCATCGACGGCCGATCACGACCCGGTCGATACCAGCCAGGTCAAGCCGGATTTCGGCCTCCGGCCAGCCGGCCTGACGGACCATCTCCGCCACCTTCTCCCCCTGGCCCTGGCCAATTTCCAGACCGATCACGGGAGCCTCGATCCCCGCCCGCCCGAACCCGGTCAGCACCTCCGCGATCACATCCGTCCCGTCCGGGCCGCCGAACAGCGCCCCTTCCGGCTCCCATTGCCCGACTTCGGGCGGCAGACCGTCCGAGTCGGGCACGTAGGGAAGGTTGGCGAGGATCAGATCGAATTCGCCCGGCCCATCCGGCAGGGAACCGAGCTCGAAGCCGACCCGGTCGCCAAGTCCGAGCCGGGCCGCGTTCGCCACCGCCACCTCGATCGCCCCGTCGGAGACTTCGGTGGCGGTGACCCGGCTACCTGGAAGCTCATCCGCCACGGCCAGAGCGATCGCGCCCGATCCGGTTCCGATCTCCAGCACGGTCCCCGGATCCACCTCGAGGGCGAGTTCTACCAGCATTTCCGTCTCCGGCCGGGGAATCAGGACCCTGCGGTCAACCGTCAGGTCGATGTGGCGGAAACCCCTGTTGCCGAGGATGTAGGCGACCGGTTCCCTCCTGATACGCCGCCGTACGGCTTCCGAGAAGGCCCGTGCCGCAGCGGGCTCGAGAGCCAGCTCCCGGTCTGTGACGAGGGTGGCCCGATCGATCCCGGCCAGCTCCGAGAGCAAGACTTCAGCATCGAGGCGCGGGGTATCCACCCCTGCCGCGGCGAAGGCATCTGTCGCCGCCGAAAGGGCGTCGGCGGCGCTCGCCCCGGAGGCGGCCATATTCAGACGGCCTGGGCTTCGAGGCGCTGGCGCTTCTCCTCGGCCGCCAGGGCGTCCGTGAACTGGCTCAGGCCACCGTTCATGATCCCGTCCAGATCATGGGCCGTGAGCTTGATCCGGTGGTCGGTCACCCGTCCCTGGGGAAAGTTGTAGGTGCGGATCTTTTCCGAGCGCTCACCGGTTCCGACCTGGGCCTTGCGCTCGGCGGCCACGGCGGCCTGCTGTTGGGCAAGCTGCCGTTCGTAAAGCCTGGCCCGCAGAACCCGCATCGCCTTCTCCCGGTTCTGAAGCTGCGACTTCTCGTCCTGCATCGAGACGACGATGCCGGTCGGCTGATGGGTGATCCGCACCGCGGAGTCGGTCGTGTTGACCGACTGACCGCCTGGCCCGGATGAGCGATACACGTCGATCTGCAGGTCGTTCTGGTCAATGTCGACCTCGACCTCCTCGGCTTCGGGCAGCACCGCCACGGTCGCCGTGGAGGTATGGATCCGCCCCTGGGATTCGGTTTCGGGGACGCGCTGGACCCGGTGGGTTCCGCCCTCGTACTTGTAGACCGAGTAGGCGCCGGCGCCACGAACCTCAAAGGTGACGTCCTTGAATCCGCCCTGTTCGGCCGCCGACTGGGAAAGAACCTCGGTCGAGTAGCCGCGCTCGGCCGCGTAGCGGGTCAGCATCTTGTAGAGGTCGCCGGCAAACAGCGCCGCCTCGTCTCCGCCAGTTCCCGCCCGGATCTCGACGATCACGTTCTTGCCGTCGTTGGGATCGGGTTCGACCATCGCCAGGCGGATCTCCTCTTCGAGTTCTTCCAGCCGGGCGGGAGCCTCGCGAACGACCTTTTCCAGCTCCTCGTCCTCACCCTCCTCAAGCAACTCGCGCGCACCTTCGAGGTCGTCACTGAGGGTGCGGTACTCGGTGACGAGGGCATTGGCCGGCTCCATCTGGCGGTACTCGCGACCGACCTCGGCGTAGCGCTCGCGGTCCCCGATTACCTCGGGGTCGCTCATCTGCTGTTCGAGCTCGGCGAATCTTGCCTCGATCTGTTCGGCCAGCTTCTCGATCACGCCTCCCATTCTGACGAGCCTCCACAAGCGCCGCGGCCTCGGGGATATTCTCCGGCCATGGGTTATGACTATGTGGTCGTCGGAGCGGGTTCTGCCGGTTGCGTTCTCGCCAACCGGCTGAGCGAAGACCCGGACATCAGCGTGCTCCTGCTGGAGGCCGGTGGTTCCAATCGTCACCCGAGCGTGATAATTCCGGCCGCCTTCGCCGAGCAATTCCACACCGGCCGGGACTGGGATTTGGCGACCGCCCCCGAACCGGCACTGCATGACCGCTCGCTCTATGTGCCCCGGGGCAAAGGTCTCGGTGGTTCCAGTGCGATGAACGCGATGCTCTATGTGCGGGGCAGACCCCTCGATTACGACCTCTGGGAAGAAGGCGGATGTCCGGGCTGGGGCTGGAAGGACGTAAAGCCCTATTTCCTGAAAGCCGAAGACAATTCCCGCGGCGAGTCGGACGACCATTCGACCGGTGGTCCGCTCAGGGTCGAAGATCCGCGCTCTCCCCGCAAGTTGACCAGGACCCTGATCGAATCGGTGGAAGCTCTCGGCTATCCCTTCATCGACGATTACAACGGCCCCGAACAGGACGGGGTCGCCTGGGCGCAGGGAACCCAGCGCAAGGGGCGCCGCTGGGGCTGCAACGAGGCCTATCTGAAACCAGCACGAAAGCGGAAGAACCTCGAAGTCGTGACCGGCGCCACCGTGGTGAGGATCGAGACCGCCGAAGGTCGTGCCACCGGGGTCACCTACCTGGCCGGCAAGGGCGCCACCGAAACCACCGCTGCTGCCAACCGCGAGGTGATCCTTTCAGCCGGCGCGCTCGGCTCGCCGCAGCTCCTGATGCTCTCCGGAATCGGCCCGGCCGAACACTTGCGCGAGCACGGCATCGAGGTCAAACTCGACTCGCCGGGGGTCGGGCAGAACCTCCAGGATCATCCCTACCTGGTGTGCATCTGGGAGGCCCCCGGAGGTGATTCGCTATATGCGGCCGAGAAACCGAGGGCACTCGCGGAATGGGCCCTGAGGCGAACCGGTCCGCTTACTTCGACTGTGGCAGAGGCTTTCCTGTTCACCCGCAGCCGGCCC
Organism: Solirubrobacterales bacterium; assembly: GCA_020438425.1. Taxonomy (GTDB): domain Bacteria; phylum Actinomycetota; class Thermoleophilia; order Solirubrobacterales; family 70-9; genus 67-14. Next base: position 2,183 of record JAGQUQ010000079.1, on the reverse strand, counting down.
GGACTGCCGGCCGCCGACCTCCAGTTTCACCTGGTTCCCGGATTCTTCAGTGAACATGGCGACGACAAGTTCGAAGGCGACGCGGTCACCATGGGTCCGGTTCTGGTCTCGCCGAGGTCACGCGGCGAAGTCACTTTGAAGAGCGCCGACCCCGCGGAGAAACCGTCGATCCTGACCAACTCGCTTTCCGATACCGAGGACCTCGAGGCCATGGTCCAGGGCGTGAAACTGGCCCGGCAGATCGCCGCGACCGAGCCCCTGGCGTCCAGGGTCAGCCGGGAGATCTACCCCGGTACCGATATCTTCAGCGAGGAAGCGATCGAGGATGACATCCGTGACCGGACCGAACTGCTCTACCACCCGGTAGGCACCTGCCGGATGGGTTCGGATGGACAATCGGTGCTTGACCCGGAGCTCAGGGTCAGGGGCGTCGACGGGCTGAGGGTGGTCGACGCTTCGGTGATGCCCCTGATCCCCGGCGGAAACACCAACGCGCCCACGATCATGGTCGCCGAAAAGGCTGCTGACCTCATCAAAGCCAGTCGCTGAGTTTCGCCCGCCACCGGCAGGAACCCGCTTCGCCCGGGGCTCAGGCAACTATCTCGATCGGCTCCAGATAAGCGTTTTCTTCCGGCTCCTCCACCTCGAGGACCGCGTTCAGGGCGGCGATCGCGACTTCAAGCTGCTCTTCGTCCGGCTCCCGGGTGGTCAGGTTCTGAAGCATCAGTCCCGGCCACATGATCGCCCGCACCCATGACTTGTCGCGACTGCGACCAGCCCACTTGATCACCTCGTAGGCAATTCCGGCGATCAGTGGCACCCCGACGATCCGGGAAAGCACCAGCCAGTACCAGGCGGGGAGACCCAGCGGTGCGAAAACGAAGATCGCCACGACCATGACGATCAGCAGAAAGCTGGTGCCGCAACGCGGATGAAGACGGGAGTACAGGGTCGCCCTGGAGGGGACCAGATCGTCCTCGGCCTCATAACAGGAGATCGTCTTGTGCTCGGCCCCGTGGTATTCGAAAACCCGTCGGAGATCCTCAAGCCTGGAGATCATCACGATGTAGCCGATGAAGATTGCCGTCCGGACGATCCCCTCGACTAGCCAGAAGAGGAAGGACGAGTTCAGCGAGTCCTTGATCAGGCTGGTCAGCCCGACCGGGATCACGAAGAAGAGCAGGATGGCGAAGGCCAGCGAGACGAAGATGGTCATGCCCCAGGCCATTCCGCCCAATTCCTCTACCTCCTCCCCCTCCTCGAGTTGGGCGTTGGCCGACATGCCGAGCGCCCGGAAACCGATCTTCAGCGATTCGGCCAGGGCGACGACCCCGCGGATGATCGGCCAGCGCAGCAGCCGGTTCCGGCGGGCCCAGGGCTCGATCTTCTCGACGGTCGTTTCGATCTCGCCGTCCGGTTTGCGCACTGACACGGCCCAGGTGGCGACCCCGCGCATCATCACCCCTTCGAGGACGGCCTGACCGCCCACCGGGGCGTCGCGCTTCGCTTCGAGCGGAGCAGGCGAAACGGCGCCAGACCGTTGCGGTGAGGCGCCGTTCGACTTCATCTGGTCTCGCGAGCCGCCTGGCGACTCGAACGGAACCTAGTTCTGGCCTGCGGTGGCCTTCGCGCGCTTGGCAGCGCGGCGCTGGAAACGCTCGACTCGACCGCCGGTGTCGACCAGCTTCTGCTTGCCGGTGTAGAAGGGGTGGCAGGCAGAGCAAAGCTCGACATGCAGGTCTTCTTTGGTCGACCGCGTGTAGAACTGATTGCCGCACGAACAATGGACGTTCGCGAGCGTGTATTCGGGATGGATATCTGCCTTCATAGATCCCATTCTAGAGAAGAGGTCAAGTCTCCGACTTCTCTGGTCACGCCACGGGTCTGGTGGCTACGCCATGGGGTCGGGTGGCCCTCCCGAAGATGGCCGACCTGTCGCGTTTGTACACGCGGGGCCCGTGCTTACGCCGTGGGGGTAAGCAGCCGCGGATCCGTAACACCAACCGGGTTCAGGGAACAAGGTGCCATCAGCTCTGAGCGGACCGATGGCTCCCGCGACTCCACAAACCGTGAGCGGGTGCCTGGCCCGGGCCCTGCCACGAAACCCGCAATTTGCGGGTTTCGTGGCAGGTTTTCCGTCCGAAGGGGCGAACTAGCTTTCCATAACCCCTTCCGGAGGAGGA
>JAGQUQ010000078.1 GCA_020438425.1 Solirubrobacterales bacterium | reverse complement strand
GGCCCGCCCTCGTCCCAGGCCCGGTCGTGGAAGAGCCGGTTCATCCCGATCCGGTCCGGCTCCCAGGGTTCGCCGGCGATCTCTTCCGAGTTCCACTCCCCCATGTAAGTGGCCATCAGCAGACCGCCCGGCTTCAGCAGCCGGTGGAGCTCGAGCAGCCACTCGGCCGAGTTGCCAGAAAGGTGGGTGAAGACCGAGACCGCCCAGATCAGGTCGAAGCTTCCGTCCTCGAAGTCGAGTGGGGGATCGACTTCGCACTTCTTCGCCCGGAGCGGAGGGTTCAGGTTGCGATTGATCCAGTCGACGCTGCGACCGTCGATGTCAACTCCCCAGACCTCGCAGGATCCGGCGTCGGGGATGAACTGGCGCAGGGTCCGCCCGGCCCCGCAGCCGAAATCGAGGATCCGCGCACCGTCGAGGCTGGTCCCCTCGGGCAGGAGCTCGAGCAGCCGCTCGCGGGTTTCACGGCCCTGTTCCTCATATGCGCGGAAAGCTCCTTCCCCTTCTTCCGGCAGCGCGAGCACCCGGTTCGCCAGCTCGAAGGGCGGATAAGGAAACTGGCTGCTCTCGGCCATCCGGCCAATCTACAGCCGCCCGTCGCTTGACATGTTCGACACCGGGGTACCCGTCGGTTATGAATAGGAACATGCGGGGGAGCAAGGCATTTACGACGTTCCTGTTGATCGCCGCGACGTTCGGGGTGGTGGCCTCCGAGGCAGCGGCCGAACCGGACTGGGTGCCGCTGGCTCCGATTCTCGATTCACCGCCAGCAACCGGGCAGCAGCAGATCGGGTTCCAGTCCAATGGCCGCGAGACGGTGGCTCAAATCGAACTCGCCTCCATTTCCCCGACCGTGTCTTCGACTTCCAGCATCGGCAGCCGCTTGCCCGGCGATGCCCTGACAAGCGAAAGCACGATCGCTTCCACCCTGGACCGGGCCCCGATCAGTTCGGAGATTGCCGTCGCTCCGAGCGGCGCGGCGGTGATCTGCATCACCGACCTGCTCGGTGGCAACCCCGCCAATCTCGTGATCGGCTTCCGGGCGATGTATCGTGCCGCGGGTTCAAGCACCTGGTCGGCGCCGGTCGTCGTCGTCGATTCCCCGGTGGCCAGCACCTCGAACGTGTGCCGGCCGGTGATCGCCGCCAACGGAACCGCAGCGGTGGTTGCGACCAGGACAACCGTCGATGCGGAACCGCGTCGAAACCAGGTGGTCGCCCGCGTCCTACCGGTCGGGGGCTCGTGGACCGCGGCCGAGGTCCTCTCCGATCCCAACCGCAGCCTCAACGTCGTCGATGCGGCGATGGACGGCTCCGGCAACCTGATGGTGATCTGGAACGAGCGATGGTCCGGTAACGACACCGCCACCACCGCCGACGACTACAACACGGTGAAGGTGAAGTCGCGCCTCGCCTCGACCGGATTCTTCGGCCTGACCGGGGACATCGCCGGCGCCGAGGGGCAGCCGCTCAAGAACACCTTCGCCCCGACCATGGCGATGGGAGCCAGTGGCCGGACGGTGATCGGCTGGCAACAGGGCGCCCAGGCCTGGGCGACGATCAGGGAGACCGGGACCGCCTCCTTCGAGACGCCCCAACAGATCACCACCGGCGGTGCGAGCAGTTCGACGGGATCGGTCGGCGTCGCACCGAACGGCACCATCTACGCGACCGCCTGGAACCAGACCTCCCCGGTCCGGGTGGAAATGTTCCGTCGCCCGGTCGGCGAACTCTGGTCCGCCCCCAAGCTGATCGGTCCGGCCAACCTGAATCGAGGCGACGGATCTTTCGCCTTCGCCGGCAACGATGCCTTCTTCGGATCCAGCGCGGGCATCCTGCCATCCGGGCCGGGCGTCTCCTACGCGGTCCGCTGGCAGAATTCCCAGGCGGAACCCGACGCCTTCAGGGAGATCTTTTCCCCCTCCAGCGGGGCATCACTGACCGCGCTCGGCTCCGATTTGCAGGGCGGCGTGTTTGGCATGGCGGACTCGATCACGATCGATGGCCGTCAGACCAAGACCGTGGCTTTCGACAGTTCGCCGCCGGTCGAGAAGTCGGTGACGGTTCCGGCTGGCGCGACGGCTGGCGAGACGGTCAACATGAGCGCCTCCTTTGCCGACCGCTGGTCGACGATGGGAGCCATCTCCTGGAACTTCGGCGACGGCGGCTCGGCAACCGGGGAGTCGGTCAGCTACGGCTGGCCTGCCGCCGGGTCCTACGACGTCACGATCACCGCGACCGATTCGCGCGGCAATGCCCGCCAGGCGGTGAGAACCATCCAGGTCGATCCGGTCGTCGTGCCCGACACGGTCAAGCCGACCGTGACCCTGAAGAAACCTCCCTGCGGGAAGAAGAAAGGCAAGGCCTGCAAGGCATTCCTGAAGAAGCGGGCTGCCTGGCGCAACCTCAGGGGCAACGCCTCCGACAACGTCGGGCTGGCCAGGGTCGAAGTCGCGGTCGCCCGCAAGTCCGGCAGGAAGTTCGACGTTCTGAAGTCCGGCAAGTTCAGGAAGGGGCAGAGCGCCAAGGCTGCCGCTTCCGCCTTCAACAGGGCGAAGCTCAAGGCCAATGCCTGGAGCTTCAGGATCCCGAAATCCTGGAAGCCCGGTGCCTACACCTTCCGGGTCAAGGCGACCGACACGGCCGGCAACGTTTCGAAGGTGGTCGTCCGGAAGGTGAAGTTGGGCTGACCGGGGCTCAGGGGCGGAGGTTCCGGACCAGACCGGTCCCTCGGATTGCCAGCCCGGCCGCGGTCATCGCCGCTCCTTCGACCCCGCTGCCTATCCCCGGCCAGAGCCCGAGCGCCCGCAGGTTGCCGACCACGTCATAGAAGGAGTGCTCGCGGCAGACCTTGCCATCCCTGAATTCGAAGATGTCGGTGCCTTTTGATTCGAGGCGCCGGCCGGTCGCCGGCAGGCCGATCCAGATCGGCCCGGAATTGACCCCGGTGAAGGCCCAGGGCTCGGTCACCCGGTCGCCCTCGCAGATCACCGGCTCACGCATCGACCACTCGCATTCGGTGAACGCGGTGAATAAATTGTCGCAATGGGCGGCGTATGCGTCCCGGCCGTGGATCGGTTCGGGCAGGGTCGGGTCCCAGTACTCGATGTCATCGGTCACGTACTCGAGCACCGCTTCGGTCCCGGTCCCCCAGGCCGCCTGCCACTGGACGAAGAACCGATCGGCCCAGTCAGCCATGCCCAGGCCCGTCTGCTCCGCCGGTCGGGGCCGCTACTCCCACCCGGGAACCTTCGCCGAGGCCTCGATCCAGGCGCTCACCTCCGCCGTCTCCGCTTCCTCGAGAGACCGGATCTTGATGTAGCGGCTGCGGTCGGTATCACCGAGTGGCGGCGGTGAATCGAAATCGGCGCCACCGAAGAAGACCATGTTCACCGAAACGTCATAGGCGACCATCTCGATGATCCAGCCCTGATCCGGCAGTCCGTAGTAGGCCTTCTTCCACTTGACCGCGAACTGGAGGCCCGGGATCGCGTCTCGAATCTGCCTGTCCAGAGAGGCAACGATCGGCTGCAGACCCGGCATCACCTGGGAGGCCCAGTCGTCGACCTCGGCGGAATCTTCCGACGGCACGGGTGGCTTGCGGGTGGAGAGTGGTTTTCGCTGCATTTTCGCCATCGCGAATCCTCCTGGTTGCTTTCCTCATCCTGCCATCTCCCGGTGTTACTACCCGGGCCATGACGCCCCGAGCTGGATTCGAACCAGCGGCCTTCCGCTTAGGAGGCGGACGCTCTATCCAGCTGAGCTATCGGGGCCGGAGGCGGATGCTATTCAGTAGCGCAGCCTGGCGAGAACGCCGCCAGCCTCGGAGAGCGCCGGAACCTCCTCGACCGAAGCCGAGCTGACCCGGGCTCCCGACCTCAGGGCAAGCTCGACCAGCGCCTCCTGCACGCTCGACTCGCCGGCATCGTCCAGGGCCTGGCGGCTGTCGTCACTCAGGATCTCCCGATCGGTCTCCAGGTAGGGATCGAGAATCAGGTGCTCGACCCGGCCTTCGCTCAGGGCCAACAGCACCTGGTCGGCGCCGGAGGCACCCCGACCCCCGGCCCTCGCACTGTCGAGTGCCCGGGCTCCGTCACCGGATACTCCGTCCCGCCAGGCCTGCCGGAGATGCGGGTCGAGCGCTGCGCCTGTCTCCGCGGCCGGCAGATCGATCAGGTTCAGATGGACTGTCGTCGCGAGTTTGCTGCGCATCTCGGCGGACAGGGCCTCGTTGAAACCGGCGCCGAGTTCACCTTCCGCTGCCGCTACGAGCCGCTCGAAACCCAGCTCGCTGGCGCTTTCGGAAATCGCCTTTGCCGCCGCCTTGAGGAAGCGGGTTCGCCACACGTCGACCCGATCGTCATAGGCCGAGACGTTCGAAACTCCACCACCGCCGACTGTGCCCTGGGGCCGGGCCGGGCCGCGATACTGATGCCAGTCGCCAAGTTCGAGGTCGAAGGTTGACTCCTCGAGGTCGCTGGTGTGGCCATCGGACCACTCGAGCAGGCGGATGCGATCCTGACTCAGCAGAACCAGCCCGGTGCGCTGCCCGCGGTCGATCACGTCCAGCATCGGCCAGACCACGGGGCCGGAATCCAGCGTCACGTAGTCCTCACGGACCGGGATCTGAAACGTGGTGAACGAATCGACCGTGCCTCCACCACCGATGAAGAGAGCGACGCTGCGTCCCCGCAACGCTGCGGAGGCCCCTGTGATCCGTTTCTCGGCTTCCGCGCAGAGCTTCTTCACGGTCTGTTCCTTGCCGTGATCGCCCTCGTGAAAACCGGCCACATGGGCGAGACCGTTCTTGAGGGAAATCGCCCAGGCCGGGGACTCGCTGCTGTTGGCCGGATCCCTCGGATCGGTCCGGCAGAAGACCGAAAGCACCGGGCCCTCGGATTCCTGGTCGATCAGTTCCCGAAGCTCCTCAACCCTTTTTTGGTTCCTCATGGAACCAAAAATACCCATGTGCATTCCGGTCTACGCCGGAATGCCACTGAAAACCCGTCCGGCCACAGAATCCATAAATGGATGGCCGGACTCCGCCGGGCTATTCCTCGACGGGTTCTTCCTCGGGTTCTTCGATTTCGTAGAGCGATTCGCGGGCGACCTGTTTGCCGCGGGAGTTCCAGAGCCTGATCTCCAGGTAGGCGTCGTCGCCGTAGTTCCTGAGGGCGTCGGGGGCGATCAGGGTAAAGCGGTCGGAAGCCTTTCCCTGGCCACCGAAAAGCGGATCCTGATCGACTGTCACTCCTTCCAGCTCGGCGGTCACGGCGAAGGCGTCGCGGACCAGGGAGCGACCCCAGACCAGGGTCATCGCCGCTTCGCGGCCCTGTTCGCCGTGCCAGGTGCCGATCACCTCGTCGGAGACGTCGATCGTCCAGTCCGGGTTGTCGGCGGCGACCACGTCGGTGAAGTCGGCCGAGGCGCGGAAGTCGGCCGGATCGCCACCATCGGGCTGGACGAAGCTGACGAAACCGTAGAACTCGACCGGCTCCGGTTCGCCGCCTTCCTCGATCACCGCTTCGCCGTCGGCCGAAACGGGAACCCAGACCCGGCCGCTCCAGGCGCGCTCCGGAAACCAGGTGAGCTCGTCCGGGATCGCGGTCCCTTCGGGCAGGTCCTCGATCTCTTCGCAGGCGGCCTTGAAGGCGGTGGCGAGGCGCTCGGCGAAGCGGCCGTGAGGAATCCCGTGTCGGGAAGCATCAGCAACGAAACGGGGGAAGGGTCGATTGTCGATCGGCATCGAAGCAGCCTATCCGGGTGGACGCAGCGACCCCGTCTGGATCGAAACGGCTGAAGTGGCCATATAGCGCTCCCTTCAGCCTTCTCGATATTTCAGATCGCGTCGCGCAGGGCTTCTGCCGCGGATTCGGGAGTGACGATGTTGATGTCGACCCCGGTCGCCATCTCGAAGGCCGAAGCCGGCTCCAGCCTCGGGATCAGGTCGAGATGCCAGTGAAAATGCTCGACCCCGCGCGGAGCGGTCCTGACCCAGAGGTTGAGCTGGCAGGGGTTGCCGAACAGGCTGGTCAGGGCGCGGACCGCCCGCCCGAGCATCGCGGCGCCGCCCTCGTCCTCTTCGAACCGGGAGACGGGACGCCGGGGAATCAGGCGCATCTCGTAGGGGTGACGGGAAGCCCAGGGGCAGATCAGGGCGACCTCGTCGTCGATCGCGACCAGTCGCTCGCCCCTGCGGATCTCCTCGCGGAGGATCTCGCCGAGCAGGCTGGCTCCGGCGGTCCGTTCGCGGTAGGCCCCGACTCTCTCCCGTTCACGGGCCACCGAGGGCGGTACGAACTCCATCGCGCCCAGCTGGGCGTGGCTGTGCTCCAGCGAAGCACCGGAATCCGGACCCTGGTTGAGGATCAGCTGGACATAGGCCGCGTCCTCGTGGGCCCGCATCCGGCTGCGCCAGGTGGCGACCGCAGCCGCCAGTGACTCCGCTTCCATCTCGGCCAGCGAAGCGAGATGGAAGGGTGAATTGACGATCACCTCGTGGCTGCCGTGAGCGGGCCGCGAGGCAAACATGTCCGGTTCGGAACCCCGGCCCGAAGCGAGCAACGGGTCGGCCGGGCTGGAGAAAGCGCTGGATTCGGTGCCGGCCCGGTCGGGAACCCTGCGGGAACTCTCCGCTTCACCCTGCTCACGCGGGAGAACCGCCGGGTAGAGATTGGGGACCGTGCGGGTCAGCCAGCCTGGCGAGTCGGCTTCGCCACCATCGGGCCGGACCGCCTCAACCTCCGGAGGCGTTGCGGCTTCCCTGCCCTCGCAAAACGGGCAACCCTCGTGATTTCCGGGATGCCAGGTGCTGGTCTGAAAGTCGTCGGGACGCTCGGCCCGGCCGGGCGCGACCAGCACCCGGCCGCCGGTCAGCTGGTCGATCCGAACTTCGGGCGAGCTCAAGCTGCTGACTCAGGCTCCGGGCGACGAGTCTTCGGGAGGTTTGCCGATCGTCTGCTGGACGCCGCCACCCGAACCGGCTTCTGCGTTCCCAATGCTTCCGAGTGTCTGCTGGAAAGCGGAGATCAGATCCATCGGCAGCGGGAAGATCACTGTCGAGTTCTGGTTGCCGCTGATCTCGAGCAGGGTCTGCAGGTATCGCAGCTGCAGCGAGGCCGGGTTGCGGCTGATGATGTCGGCCGCGTCGGTGAGCTTCTCGGCCGCCTGGTACTCGCCTTCGGAGTTGATGATCTTGGCCCGCCGTTCACGCTCGGCTTCCGCCTGCCGGGCCATCGCCCGCTGCATCGCCTCGGGGATCTCGACGTCCTTGATCTCGACCGTTGTGACCTTGACGCCCCAGGGCTCGGTCTGCTCGTCGATGATCTTCTGCAGCGACTCGTTGAGGCGCTCGCGCTCGGAGAGGATCTCGTCCAGCTCGGCCTTGCCGAGCACCGCCCGCAGCGAGGTCTGGGAAATCTGCGAGGTGGCGATCAGGTAGTTCTCGACGTCGGTGATCGCCCGGTTCGGGTCGATCACCCGGAAGTAACAGACCGCATTCACGGAGGTGGGCACGTTGTCGCGGGTGATCACTTCCTGCGGCGGGATGTTCAGGGTGACCGTACGAAGGTCGATCTTGACCATCCGGTCGATGAACGGAATCAGCAGGATCAGACCAGGCCCCTTCTGGTTGATCAGCCGGCCGAGCCGGAAGATCACGCCACGCTCGTACTCGCGCAGGATCTTGATCGCCGAGAACAGGATGATCAGGAAGAAGATCGCCAGGACTACAAGCAGGGTTCCTACAACTGCCATCGCTAATTCGCTCCTTGGTTGTTTTCCGTCTGCCGGCCGACGATCAAGGTCAGCCCCTTCACCTCGATCACGGTCACCTTCTCGCCGATGCCGAGGCGGTCATCGGGATCCACCAGGCGGGCCTGCCAGAGACCGCCATCGACCCAGACCTGACCGTCGGGGCGCAGTGGTACCCGTACGTCACCTTCCATGCCGGCCAGGTCCTCGGGTCCGTACCGGACCGGCGACTTGAGGGTGCGGGCTGCCCGTTCCTCGACGAAGAGCATGAACAGGCCCAGCACGACCGAGCCAGCGGTGACGGCCAGGATCGAGGTCGGGTCGACGTCGCGGTCGAACATCCAGATGCCCGAGCCGACCAGGCAGACGATGCCGAGGATCGAGAGGGGGCGATACAGGCGGAAGGCCGCGGCACCGATGAAGAGCGCAATCGCCAGCAACAGCAGCCCGAGTCCGACCGCGGTCGGCCCCAGGTCGACCATTCCGATCACCCCGAAGATCAGAGCGACCAGTCCGAGGATCGCCGGGACGAAGCCCCCGGGCGTCAAAGCCTCGATCCCGATCCCGGTCAAGCCGAGAATGACCAGGAGGTAAACCAGTGTCGGATCGCTGATCTCCATCACGGCGAGCGTATCGTTCCTGCCACCCCGGCGGAATTCGTTCAGTCTGAATCGGGCCCGCCGTACGCGTAGGTCCTGATCGCTTCCTCGAGTTCTTCCTGACTTTCGAACGGACCGGAGTGGGTGTAGGAAAGAATTCCATCGCGATCAAAGAAGGCGGTGGCCGGATACCCGTGGGTCGCTTTCAGGTCGCCGGCGATCGACCCGTCAGGGTCGATGTAGCTCGGGTACGGGACCTGATGGGTCGAGAGGAAGGTCTCGGCCGCGTCGTCATTGTCCTCGGAATTCACACCGAGAAAGGCGACTTCCTTGCCCATCGCGGCGGCGGTTTGCTGGAAGACCGGGAACTCGGCCCGGCAGGGACCGCACCATGAGGCCCAGATATTGACCACCACGGGATACCCCTGGAGGCTGGCTATCCGGTCATCGAAAGCGCTCTGGCCTCCGGACAGGAGTTCGTTGCCCTGCTTGTAGAGCGAGGCCAGCGGGGCTGGTGCCCCGGCCAGTTTCTTCGCGTAGTCAGGCGCCGGGGAAGGCTCTTCGCCTTCGCTTCCGCAGCCACTCAGGACCGCCGCTCCGAAAAGGGCAGTGAGCACGGTGAAAACCAACAGGTATCGGTGAACAGCCAATTTCATGCAAGTAGTGATTAAATACAGGAGTCCGATCCGCCGTACCTGCGGATCACGGAGGAATCCGGCGTCTGTCCGTCCAGCGTCGTCGTCGGAATCTCCAATCACCTACTCATCCGGGCCGGGTCGATTTTCCGGGTTCGGAACACTTGCGAAGGCTAAGTTGGCCCCGACTACTGCAGCACCCGCAGCTACTGCGGCTCCCTCAAAGAAAGACATCGAGCGCGCTTCCGAATTTGCGTGTGAACCGTTGCTGCTGAATGGCGACGGCCCCGAAACGCTGGTTCCGGGCACCGCCCGCCGCCGCGCCTTCGACCAGGCGATCGCCGAACTCGATGCCGGCCTGACCGAACCTTCGGTCGAGTGGCGCCGGAACTTCTCGCTGCTGCTCGGGCTCGAACGCCTGATCGGTGAAGAGCCTCCGACCCTGAAGGACGGGGCCGAACTCAACCCGCATCAGATCGACGCCCTCTCCGGCACCCTGACCGAGCTGCTTGCCGAGCAACAGGTGAGCGCGGTGGACGACATCGAGACGCTCGAGGTACTCGAGGAAGAAGGCGACGCACCGCTCGAAGCCGAGCCGGAAGCCGGGGACCTTGACGACGAGGGCGCCGAGGAAGACGTCGAAGATGAGGGCGAACTC
>JAGQUQ010000077.1 GCA_020438425.1 Solirubrobacterales bacterium | reverse complement strand
CGATTCTCCTTGCCCGATCGCCGTGAAGTTCGGCGGCACGGTCCAGGGTCACCAGGTTCACACCGGAACCTTCCGCCCGGTCGAGCACACCGGCCAGCCATTCCGGGCCTTCGGACCACCAGTGGCCAAGGAGCTCGCAGTCGACCGCAAACGTGACCAGTCCCCGCTTTCCGGTCTGTTCCCGGTAATCGTCGAGCCGGTCCCGGACCGAATCCAGAAATGCCGTCGCCTGTTCCGAGGCCCGCCGGGCCGCGGCCTCCGCGTCGTAGGGACCACCATCGATCCGGAAGATCCTCACCCCGTTCATCGAGAGGCGGTGAAAGTCGAGATACCCCGGCCAGGAGGGGTAGCCGGACATGTCCCAGAGCCAGGAAATCGCCGTCCAGTCGATCGTGAAGGCGATCGGACCGGCTTCGGTCCGGACCGGGGCCAGGGATTCGTCGCCGCTTTCGTGCCGGCTCTGATCGAGGCAGAACCACTCGATCCCGTGGCGGTTCAGATCATCTTCAAGGCCGGGCCGGTATGCACATTCGGGCAGCCAGAAGCCGGAGGACGGCCCGAAGCGGCGCCGATGGGACGCGAGTCCGGCCTTGATCTGGACGTCGATCCCGGCCCGGGTCGCCAGCAGTGGCAGAACCGCATGGGTGGCGCTCGATGGAATCAGCGAAACGTTTCGGCCCCGGGCCGCCCGGAATGCCGCCAGCGGATCGCCGTCGACTGCTTCGAGCAGGGCGGTTGCCCGCTCATATCGCGCCGCCTCGGCCTCGGCGGCCTGTTTGTGCCCGGCATCCGCACTTTCAACGTCCCGTCGAGCTGCTCCCAGGCGGTGATCCCGGAGGAATGCTGCGAGCTTCTCCCCGATCCCGCTGCTTTCCAGCTGGTCAGCCAGAACCGGGGTCACGGTCATGGTCAGGTCGCGGGCGACGTCGAGAACCGGCAGGTGGGATCGCACCACCGCGTCGAGCAGCCATTCCTCGCCGAACGGATAGGTGCCGAAGCCCTCGACGTAGGGCATGTGCGAATGCAGGACGATCGCCAGATCGCCCGCCCCCGCCGGTGTCTGATCCTCAGACATGGCAGACGGCGAGGAAGTCCAGTGAGCTTTCGAGGTCGTGGTTGGAGAGTCGGAAATCCGAGGCGTCGATCGCCGGGGTGAACCTGTCGTAGAAAGGCTTGCTCAGGTTGAGCGACTTGTGGACCCGGTCCCAGCCAAGCGAAAGCGCCAGCTCGTGGACTTTCAGCTTGCGGGCGTGGCGAAGACCGAGGATCTCGACCCGGGAGAAGTGGGGCTCGAGCAGGGCCCGGTACTCCTCGAGCCGGTACTCCTTGATGTGCCACGGGTTGTCCGACTTCTCGGCTCCCTCGGGAGCCAGAGTGAGCAGGTTCGGTGTCGAGATGTACGAGACCGGGGCGATCTCCGCGAATCCGGCGACCAGCCCGTCGGGATCCTGGACGTGCTCGATGGTCTGAAGGAAGACGACTGCGTCCCGAGGTTCACTGAAACTTTCGACCAGTTCCCGGCGGAAACTCACGTTGCCGGTCGTGTACCTGGCGCTCGCGTGTTCGAAGGCTTCGGGATTCGCATCGACCCCGATCACCTCGGCGGCCGAGCGTCCGAGGACCCCTGACCCGTATCCCTCGCCGCAGGCCAGATCGACCACTTTCAGGCCCTTGACCCGCTCCGCAATCCACTCGTAAACGACCAGGTGACGGCGGTACCAGTAGTTCTCCTCCGGCACGTCCGGCAAGGTTCTTTCACCGGTCAATTCGAGGGCCGGCACCCCTTCTGGCTGGTTGCTCTGGATGTACGAGTCAGTCAAGGAAAGCGATTCTTCCCTATCTTTCTCCGCCATGCCCGCTTCCCCGACGGCAACGCCGGATCACATCAAGGACGTAAACACCCGCTACCACGACGCAGCGGCCGACTCCTACGACGCCAAATGGGGAATCGACTTCGGCGACATCGGCCAGCATCAGGTCGCCCTGAAGTTGAAGAAGGCTCTCGGGGAGATGCCCGAGACGCTCGGCGACACCCTCGAGATCGGGGCGGGCACCGGCTACTTCTCGCTCAACCTTGCCACCCAGGGTCTGATCGGTTCCCTCACCGCGACCGACATCTCCCCCGGCATGCTCAAGTCACTTTCGAGCACGGCGAAGGCGCTGGACTTCCCGGTGAAGACGGTCGTCACCGAGGCGGAGGTCCTGCCCTTCGAGGACGAGTCTTTCGACACCGTGATCGGCCACGCCGTGCTCCATCACATCCCCGACCTTGACAAGGCCTTCTCCGAATTCTTCCGCGTGCTCCGTCCCGGCGGCCGGATTGTCTTCTGCGGCGAGCCCTCCCGCTACGGTGACCGGCTCGCGGCGGTGCCGAAGCGAACCGGCAACTTCGTCGCCCCGGTCTGGCGTCGGCTGGTCGGTGCCGACACACTCGAGCACACCGAGGAGGAGCTGGCCGACGACGAGTACAGCCTCGAGCCCGAAGTGGATGTACATGCCTTCGTCGCCGCCGATCTGCGCGCGATCCCGCCCCGCTCCGGTTTCGAGGACACGAGGGTGAGCGGCGAGGAACTGGTCGCCAACGTCTGGGGTTGGGGCATGCGCTCGATGGAGTCGACCGCCACCCCGGAGACGATCCCGCTCCGCTGGAGGAACTTCGCCTTCAAGAGCTACATCGCATTCCAGAAGGTCGACGACAAGGTCCTCGAACCCCACCTCCCCGCCGAACTCTTCTACAACCTCCTGCTCAGCGCCCGGAAGCCCGCCTGACCCGGTAGAGCTTGATCGGGCGGTCTACGCCCTTGAATTTGTGCTGGCCGACCCAGGAGTACCGGAAGCCCTCTTCACCGGCGGCCTCGACCGCCTTCTCGTCGGCCAGGACGCTGTCGGGGCGGGCGGTTTCCGTGATCCGGCTGGCCAGGTTGACCGGCGGCCCGAACCAGTCGCCAACCTGCTTGATCGCCTCGCCCCGCGCGACGCCAACCCTTAGCGCCGGCAGATCCTCACCGGCTTCGTTTCCAACCTCGATGAACCTGATCGCCGCGTCAAAGAGGGCCGCCCCGTCTTCGGAAACCAGCATCGCCGCGTCACCGATCGTCTTGACCAGCCGCACTTCCGGATTGGTGACCTCGATCGCTACCGATTCGAGCATCTTGGCGACCGTTCCGATCTTCTCCAGTTCGGACCGTTCGCCGAGCCGGGTGAAACCAACCAGGTCGGCGAAGCAGACCGAGATCTCGGTGCTGTCGGCAACTCCCATCAGGCCCGGATTCGCAACCGTCATGGCCTGGTTGCGGAGCTGGTCCAGGAAATGGGAGCGCAAGGCGTAGTCGACCGCTTCCTCGGCCAGCGGCAGGAGCTGCAGCGAGGCCTGGCGAAGCTGAACGGCGGCTTCGTACTCGTCGGCGTCCGGCTTGATGATGTCCGAGGCAACCAGGTCGCGGTGGGTCTGGGCGATCCTTGCCGCGGCGCTGCCAACCTGACGGCTGGCAGCAACCAGGACCTCGGTCGAGATGCCGGCTTCCTGGAACCGGCGCAACCGGCGGGCGGCACCAAGATCGGCCTCGTCGAAGGTGCGCTGGTCCGCCGACGGTCGCGGCAGCCCCACCGCGGCGATCAGGTTCTGGAAGTCGGTGACCGTCATGCCGGTCAGTTCGGCGATCTCGTTCGGGGTGTACTTGTCGGCGGATCGACCCAGCACCAGCTCGGCAGGCAGCAAGGCCAGGCGGTTGGCCTCGACCTCCGCCTTGAGCGTGTCGAGATCGACCCCGTCTTCCATGTAGAGCTCGGTCAGCAGTTTGATCCGGGCGGCCCGCTGCTTTGGGTCGAGATCCTCAAGCAACCCTTCCGCTTCGAAATCCGGCAACGCCCGGGTTGCCACATCGGCGGCCATGTGGGGCCGCAGATCGGGCGACGGATAGTCGTCTGGATCCGGGTAATCGGGACTCATGGACAAGCCGCCTCATGCATAGGCCACCGCTCCGCCACGTCGAGGATCGCCGGCCCCGTCGAGTTTGCCGCTGTCAGGGTCCCGGGTCACGATCTGGACTCCGCCGAAGAAAAGGTTGCGTTCGTTCCAGCGGAAGACTTCCTGGCCAGTGGCCTCGATCCGGGCCAGGGCTTCATCATCGACTCCGGGCTCGGCTTGAAGCAGACCACCTTCGAGGTGAATGCGGGGTGCGTCGACGGCAGACTGGGGATCAACCCCGGCCAGCAGGTTCAGCGTGGTCTGGAGCACAGCGGAGCGGATGCGGTTCGAACCGGCGCTGCCGAGTCCGGCCAGCACCTGGTCGTCTTCGAGGATCAGGCTCGGCGACATCATCGAACTGATCCTGACACCGGGATCGGACTGGTGGTAGCCCCGCGGATTCAGATCCTCCTCGCCCAGCATGTTGTTCAGGTGGATGCCGGTTCCCGGAACGACCATGCCGGAACCGGTGCCGTTCGAACAGGTCACCGACGCGCAGAGCCCGTTCGAGTCCATTGCGGCGAGGTGCGTGGTCGAGCCAAGCCGGTCGTCGAGAAAGCGGCGGGCGAACCCTTCAAGGCCGAGACTGGCCGCGAACTCGTCATCGCGGGCTTCGTTGGCGGCGGCCATGACCCTGGTGATTTCCTCCGGCCCGCTGCCTGTCATCCGGTCGAGCAAGGCAAGGCTGTAGGAGATCAGGATTCCACCGGCCGAGGGCGGCGGATTCGTGAGCAGCTCCCGGCCCCGGTACCGGGCCCCGACCGGAGCGCGGACTTTCGGCTCATACGCCTCGAAATCGGCGACCGAAAGGGTCCCCCCACGAGTGACGATGTACTCCTCGACCAAGGCCGGTACCTCCCCGGCACAAAGCGCGTCGGCACCTTCGACTCCGTATCGCTCGAGCGCGTCACCGAGGTCCGGGTAGCGGAACACGTCGCCCTCGCCGAGGATCCTTCCCTCCGGGGCGTAGATCCGGCGGGCCTCGGGTGTCGCGGTGTAGATCGGTTCGAGGATCCGCAGCACGTAGGCCTGCTGCGGATTGAGCGGCGCCCCCTCGCGGGCCAGCCGGGCGGCGGGCCCGGCCAGGTCGGCCAGCGGCACCGAGCCATAGCGGTCGAGGGCAAGGGCGAGCCCGGCCGCGGTGCCTGGCACCCCGCAGGATGACGCGCCGACGTTGAAGACCTGGCTGGTCTGCTCGTCGAAGTGGACCGGCACCGGTACCAGATCCTCGGTCACGGAATGCCCGCCGAGACCGGGCGCGGCGACGAAGAAGTCGATCACCGCCGGCTTGACGCCGGGGCCGCCGACGATCATGAATCCACCTGCACCAAGACCGGTCAGGGCGCTTTCGAGCGAGAACGAAGCCAGGGTGGCGGCGATCGCCGCATCGACCGCGTTACCGCCGTCGCGCAGGATGCTCGCACCGGCCTCGGCTGACAGGGGATGCCCCGCGGCGACTACACCACGGGGAGTCACGACCTACGACAGGAATTCGGGGATGTCACCGCCACCAACGGCCGGCAGCGACTCGCTGCGGCGGGGACGGGATTCACGTTCCCCCCTGCTGCCTTCGCTGCGCTCCACCCGTCGGGCCGGAGTTCCACGGCTGTCGAACCGGGTTGCGACGACAGTGATCCAGACCTGATCGTCGAGATCGTCGTCGATGTTCGCCCCGAAGATGATGTTCGCATCCGGATGAGCTGCTTCCCCGACCGCGCGGGCCGCCTCGGAAACCTCGATCAGCGACAGGTCGGGACCACCGGTGACCGAAAGCAGGATCGACTTGGCGCCGTCCATCGGGGTTTCAAGCAGCGGCGAGCTGGTCGCCTTCTCGGCCGCGATCAGCGCCCGGTCGGGGCCACTGCCCATGCCGATGCCGAGCAGCGCCCGGCCGGCGTCGGACATGATCGACCGCACGTCGGCAAAGTCAAGGTTGATCACGGAGGGAAGCGTGACCAGATCGGAGATCCCCTGGACACCCTGACGGAGGACGTCGTCGGCGACCTGGAAGGCATCGACCATCGGGGTCGACTGATCGAGCACTTCGAGCAGCCGGTCGTTCGGGATCACGATTAGGGTGTCGACCTCACCGGCCAGCGCCTCAATTCCCTGCTCGGCCTGTTTCTGGCGCCGGCTTCCCTCGAAGGTGAACGGCTTGGTGACGATGCCGACGGTAAGTGCGCCGATGTCGCGAGCGAGCCGGGCAATCACCGGCGCGGCGCCGGTTCCGGTACCACCGCCGGCACCGGCGGCAATGAAGACCATGTCAGAGCCCTTGAGCAGCCGCTTGATCCGGTCCTGCTCGTCGAAGGCGGCGCGGAAACCGAGCGAGGGATCGGCGCCGGCTCCGAGGCCGCGTGTCTCGTCGCCGCCAATGTGGACGGTCAGATCCGCCATGCAGAGCTGGAGTGACTGAAGATCGGTGTTGACCGCCATGAACTCGACGCCCGGGATCTGGGCCTCGATCATCCGGTTGATCGCGTTGACTCCTCCGCCACCGACACCGATCACCCGAATCACCGGGTTGTGTGGCACACCGGCACCGGGACTCGACGAAGGTTCCTGACGGCCGTAGCGCGGCCCATCGTCCCGGTCGGGAGGCGTCTCGGAAAAGATCCGCTTGAGCCGGTCCTGCGCGTCGGGCAGGCTGCTGGTGTCAGCCGCGGGGTCAGGGGCCGAAAGAGGGCCCGGATCCTGGGCCCTCGGCGCGGCCTCGGGCCGGGCGGGCTCAGGCTCCGGATCCCGGGAAGCGAGCGGATCCTGGCGGCCGAACCGGCCGGCCGCTTCGGGATCGGGGCCGGTCAGAGCGTCGGCCCTTGAGGCGGCATCGGATTCCTCGTGAACGTCATCGGCCGGGGCCGGAGTCGAGGCGGCGGCATCGGAATCGATCGGGTCGCCCTGCGGTCCGCCGGTCTCGTCGGCGCGCCGCGGCTCGAACTCGGGGGGCTCCTGCGAAGGTTCGTCGGAGGTAGAGCGGAACAGGTCCGCCAGCGGACCTTCACGCATACTCGCTCGCTTACGACGAGCCATCACTCAAGACCTCCTTCGCCAGATTCCGGTAGTACGACGCCGCACGACTCTCGGGATCGTACTTCAGGACACTAGCGCCTCGTACCGGCGCTTCGGCGAATTTGACGGCCTTGCGGATGCGGGACTTGAAAACGAGGTCTCCGAAGTTCTCTTCGAGGATCGAGACCGCCTCCCTGGCATGCAGGGTGCGGGAGTCGAACATGGTCGGCAGGATGCCCTCGATGTGGACGTTCGGGTTGAGGTTGTCCTGGATCATCTTCAGGGTGCTCTGCAGCTGGACCAGTCCACGCATCGAGAGGTACTCGCACTGGACCGGGACGATCACCTTGCTGGAAGCGGTCAGCGCGTTGATGGTGAGGAGACCAAGGCTCGGCGGCGTGTCGATGCAGATGTAGTCGTACTCGGAGTGGATCTCCTTCAGAGCGTTCTCCAGCGAGCGTTCACGACCGATCTTCGTGCTCATCGCGATCTCGGCTCCGGCCAGGTCGATCGAGGCGACCGCGATGTCGATCTCGCGGTGGGCGATCACCTCGGAAATCGGCAGGTCGTTGACCAGCACGTCATACATGCTCTTCTCGCACTTGTCCGGATCGATGCCCTGGCTCATGGTCAGGTTGCCCTGGGGATCGAGGTCGACGCAAAGAACCCGGTTGCCCATCTCGGAAAGGGCAACGGCGAGGTTCAGGGTGGAAGTGGTCTTGGCGACGCCACCCTTCTGGTTCGCGAAACTGATCACTTCGGCCATGTCGACCGGGGTCTCGGGCGACTGGTGGGTCGGCAGAGTCTGGAAATCCCGCTTGCTGGGCCCGAGCAGGTCGGCGGCCTTGAGGCGAATCTCCGTCTCTTCGGCAGCCGCCTCCTCTTCGACCTCGGCCAGTTCGTCTTCGACCGGGACCGGCGCGGGGGCTGGTTCAGCGGCCGGCGCCGCTTCGGCCGGGGCGGATTCGGCCCGCACTTCCGGTTCGGACGCAGCGGGTTCGACCGGTGCCGGAGCAGGCTCCACCGGGGCCGGGGTCGGCTCGAAAGCCACCTGTTCGGCTTCGCTTTCGTGGGCCTGCTTCTCGCGGTCGTGGTTCTTGCGGCTCAAGATTCGCATTTGGGCCGTTATTCGCATACGGGAGGCGGTTTCCTCCCCGCCACCCCGATCCGGTTGAATGCCTTCATTCCCGATTTCCTCGACAAGCGCCTGCTCTTCGTCACCGGCAAGGGCGGAGTGGGCAAGACAACCGTGGCCATGGCGCTCGGAATCAGGGCCGCGATGGAAGGCAAACGGACGATCGTCTGCGAGGTTTCCTCGACCGAAAACGCCTCGCGCCTCTTCGCCCAGTCGGAGGTCGGGTTCCGGGAAGTGGAGCTCGCCAACGACCTCTGGGCGATCTCGATCGATCCCGACGAGTCGATGCGGGAGTACGTCCTGCTCCAGCTCAAGGTCAAGGCGATGCGGGACCTGCTCTTCCGCAGCCGCATGTTCACCTATCTCGCCGCCGCCACCCCCGGCCTGAACGAACTGGTCACGATCGGAAAGATCTGGGAGCTCGCCCAGCTCGACCGCAAGGTCAAGCACGGCCGCAAGTACGACCTGGTGATCGTCGACGCCCCGGCCACCGGCCACGGCATCAGCTTCCTGCAGACGCCGCGCACCTTCGCCTCGATCGCCCGGGTCGGCCCGATCCACAGTCAGGCTCTGCAGCTCGAGGAACTGATCACTGACCGGGATCAGACCGGCACCGTGCTGGTCTCCCTGCCGGAAGAGATGCCGGTCAACGAGACGGCCAATCTCGAAGCCGAGCTTTCCGGCGACATCGGCATCGCGATCGACCGGGTGATCATGAACGCCCTCTATCCGGAGACTTTCTCCAGGGCCGACGTGAAGGCGATTGGCAAGCTCAAGAAGAGCGGTGACGACGAGGTTCGCGCCGCAGGTCGGGCTGCGGCTTCCCAGGCCACCCGGGCCGCCGCGCAGCGGGAACAGCTGGCCCGGCTCGAGCAACTGGTCAAGACGGAAGTCACAACCCTCCCCTTCATCTTCAAGCCCGAACTGGACCTCAAAGCGGCCCGTCAGCTTGCCGAGGAGATCAATTAGTGGCTTCGGTCGAGCAGATAATCGAGGGCCGGGAAATCGTGATCTGCGCCGGATCGGGCGGGGTCGGCAAGACCACCACCTCTGCCGCGATTGCCCTGGGCATGGCTGCCCGCGGCCAGAAGGTCTGCGTGCTGACGATCGACCCGGCCAAGCGGCTGGCCGATTCGCTGGGACTGAAGGAACTCGGTAACGAGGCGAGCAAGGTGGATCCGAAACTGTTGAAAGAGCAGGGCGTCGACCCGGATTCCGGCGGCGAGCTCTGGGCGATGATGCTTGACGCCAAAGAGACCTTCGATGCCCTGGTTGCCCGCCACGCCGAGGACGCCGAAGCCCGCGACCGGGTTCTGAACAACCGGATCTACCAGCAGATCTCCGGGGCCCTGGCCGGCTCGCAGGAGTACATGGCGATGGAGAAGCTCTTCGAGCTTCACTCGGAAGGCCGTTTCGACCTGCTGGTGCTCGACACTCCGCCGAGCCGGAACGCCCTCGACTTTCTCGATGCCCCGCAGCGCCTGACCCAGTTCATCGAGGGCAAGTCACTCCAGATCTTCATCAAACCGACCGGTTTCGCCGCCCGGGTCGCGAGCCGCGGCACCGGCGTCGCTCTCTCGGTTCTGAAGCGGATCGTCGGCTTCGACCTGCTGGCCGACCTTTCCGAGTTCTTCACCGCCTTCAGTGGCATGATCGACGGCTTCCAGGACCGGGCCCACCGGGTCAGCTCGTTGCTGGCTGACGACCGCACCTGCTTCCTGATCATCTGCGGCCCCCAGGGCGAGCCGATCGACGAAGCGGTCTTCTTCCACTCGAAACTGGTCGAG
>JAGQUQ010000076.1 GCA_020438425.1 Solirubrobacterales bacterium | reverse complement strand
AAGCCGAGGCCCGGGAAGCAGCGGTCAACTGGCTGAGAGGTCAGATTTCGGCTCTCCGGCAGGAGATCGCCAAGGGCAAGGAAACCGATCAGGGATCGGAAGGAAGCTGATGGCACTCTTCAGCAAAGGCGGTCAGACCGGCCGGGAACGCCGCGCCATGCAGGACCACCTCCGCGAACTCGACGACATGCGTCGCAGCAACCTCAGCGACCTCGGACAGATGACGGTCGAGATGGCGGCCCAGGGCCGGTTCGATCGAAGCCGGCTTTCCCAGCAGGCGGCCGAGGTCGTGAAGATAGACCGCGAAGCCGACCTGATCGCGAGGGGGCTCGAAGAAGGCCTCACCCTGCAGGAACTGGAAGACCTGGCCCGCGGGGACGGCGGAGCCGGCTCCCGGTAGATGCGAACCCGGAACTGAATTGCCCGCCAGAGCAGAAGCGCGGGACCTCGGTGCCTTTGACTTGACGGTGATCGGCGGTGGAGCCGCCGGACTCTGGTCGGCTCTCGTTGCCGCTGAAGAGGGCGGCAGGGTCTGCCTGGTCTCCCGCAAGCCCCTGGCCGAGAGCTCGAGTTTTCACGCGCAGGGAGGACTGGCCGCGGCGCTCGACCCTTCCGACTCGCCCGCTCAGCATTTCGAGGACACGATGGCCGCCGGCCGCAACCTTTGCCGCGCATCCGCGGTCGAAATACTCACCGCAGAGGGGCCGGGGATCGTCGACGACCTGATCCGTCGGGGAATGAACTTCGACCGCGAACCCGACGGGTCGCTTTCGCTTGCCCTTGAGGGCGGCCACGGGCACCGTCGAATCATTCACGCCGGGGGCAGCCAGACCGGCCGGGAGATCACCTCCGCCCTGGCCCAGATGGTGGCCGACATGGACCGGATCGAGGTGCTCGAGGAGACCTCCGCCGTGGCCCTGGTCGGTGACGGTGAACGCTGCCACGGAGTGGTGACCGAGAGCGGAGTGATCTTCAGCCCCGCGACCCTGATGGCCAGCGGTGGTGCCGCCGCCCTCTGGCGCCGCACCTCCAACCCCTGGGGAGCGATCGGTGCCGGACCGGTGCTGGCCAGCCTCGCCGGTGCGGAGCTGGCCGACCTCGAGTTCTGCCAGTTTCACCCGACCTGCCTCTCGGCGCCAGGTACCGCGTTCGATGGCGCCCTGATCACCGAGGCGATTCGCGGAGAGGGAGCGACCCTCCTCGATTCCGACGGCAACCGCTTCACCGACGAACTGGCGCCGCGCGACGACGTGACGGCGGCGATCATCGCCCAGAGCCAGAAGCAGGATGGCCAGCCGGTCAGGATCGACCTGACTTCGATCGATCCCGCCCGGTTCCCGAGCGTCTTCCAGTTGCTTGAGTCGGCCGGTTTCGACGGCACCAGCGAGCCGGTTCCGATCTCGCCCGGAGCCCATTACATGATGGGTGGAATCTCGGTCGACCTCGACGGCCGCACCTCGGTGGCGGGCCTCTATGCGGCCGGCGAATGCGCCTGCACCGGGCTTCACGGCGCCAACCGCCTGGCCTCGAACTCGCTGACCGAGTGCTTCGTGTTCGGAAGGAGGGCGGCCATCGCCGGGCTTCAGGAAGAAGCATCGGCCGCCCCGGCGCTGCCGGACTGGGAGTTCGACCCGCCCCAGCCGCCCACCCGCGAGGCGGTCTGGGAGTTCGCCGGACCGCTGCGAAACGCCGCCGACCTCGCCCGGCTGGCGGGAGACCCCTACCCCCTTGCCCGGGCGATCGGCGCCACCGCCCTCAACCGCAGGGAATCGCGCGGCGGCCACCGTCGCACCGACTTTCAGGACACCGATCCGGACCTCGACTTCACCCACCTGATCTACCTTCCCGACGGAGAGATCGAACTCCGTCGCTGGGACTGAGGACCGGACGAAGCCGTGACCGCGGTTTCCGGATCGGCACCGGACCCGATTGAAGTCCAGGTCATGGCCGGTGCGCTGGCCTCGGCCTGCGAAGAGATGGGCGCGGTATTGATCCGCTCCGCTCACTCGGCCAACATCAAGGAGCGTCGCGACTGTTCGGCCGCGGTCTTCGGCCCCGACGGTGAAATGGTGATGCAGGCAGAGCACATCCCGGTCCACCTCGGTTCGATGCCCGCTTCGGTCCGGGCGGTGGCCGGCAAGCCACACATCCCGGGCATCTCGTGGTTCCTCAACGACCCGTACTCCGGCGGAACCCACCTTCCCGACATAACCGTCGTGACGCCGGCTTTCGCTGACGGCCAGTTGATCGGATTCGCCGCCAACCGGGCCCACCACGCCGACGTCGGCGGCGACGTGCCGGGGTCGATGCCGGCCGATTCGGCTTCTCTCTTCGAAGAGGGAGTGGTGATCCCGCCCCGCATCCTCGACGAGGAGTCGATCCTCGAGGTGGTCACCCTGATGCGTCAGCCCGAGCAGCGGCGGGCCGACCTCCGGGCCCAGCTGGCGGCAAACAGAGTGGGTGTCCAACGGCTCGAAGCGATGGCCGCGAGTCGTGGTGCCGTGCGGCTGGCCGCGGCGATGAACGATGTCATCGAGTACGCCGAAAAAAGGACCCGGGCCGAGATCAGCCGGATCCCCGACGGAACCTACCGCGCCGCCGACGTGCTCGAGGCCCGGGACGGACGGGACCTCGAGCTCAGGATTGAAGCGACCGTCTCGGGCAGCGGCATCCGGTTCGACTTCTCGGGAACCACGGGTCCGGATGCCGGCAACCTGAACTGCCCCCGGGCAGTGACCGAGTCTGCCTGCCTCTTCGCGATCAGGGTGCTCACAGATCCGGACATTCCGGCCAGTTCGGGGGCCTGGCGTCCGGTCGAGGTCGTGGTGCCCGATCACTGCCTGCTGAACGCAAAGTCGCCGAGCGCGGTCGTCGCCGGCAACGTGGAGACGTCATCCCGGGTGGCCGATCTCTGCCTGACCGCTTTCGGTCTCGCCCAGGGCCAGGGAACGATGAACAACCTGACTCTGGGAAACGAGTCCTTCACCTACTACGAGACCCTCGGTGGCGGTCAGGCAGCCTCAGGGGAGGCCGACGGCCCCTCTGCCGTCCACGTCGCGATGTCAAACACGCTGAACACCCCGATCGAGGCGATGGAGGCCGAGTTCCCCCTGCTGGCCGGCGAGTACTCGATCCGGCGGGGCAGCGGCGGCACCGGCAGGCACCGGGGCGGAGACGGGCTTGTCCGGGAAATCGTCGCTACCGGGCCGATGAGCTTCGCGCTCCTGACCGAGCGGCGGCGGCACTCGCCGGCCGGGGCTGACGGTGGTGGATCCGGCCGCAGCGGGCGCAACCTGCTGCTCCGGCGGGACGGATCCCGGGAAGAGCTCGAGCCGAAGGCGGCCGGAGCCCTCGAGCCCGGCGACCGCCTGCGAATCGAGACCCCGGGCGGCGGCGGTCATGGCCGAGCCTGAAGCCGGGGCAATCCTCGGCGTTGATGTCGGCGGTACCTTCACCGACGCGGTGCTGATCACGGATTCGGGGATCTTCACCGGCAAGTCGCCGACCACCCCCGAGGACCATTCGATCGGGGTACTTGAGGCAACCACCCAGGTTCTGGCCAAGGCCGGCGCCGCAGCCGGAGAGGTCACTCACTTCGCTCATGGCATGACCGTGGCCACCAACGCCCTGCTCGAGTCGAAGGGAGCCGAAACGGCCTTCGTGGCCACCCGTGGATTCACCGACCTGGTCGAGATAGGCCGTCAGGACCGGGCTTCGCTCTACCGGCTCCAGGCGGCCCACCCGCCGCCCCTGGTGCCGCCGGAGCGAAGGGTGGCCGTCGAGGAGCGTCACGGACCGGACGGAGTGATCACCGGCCTCACCGAAGAGGAAGCGGGGCGTGTGGCCGATCAGGTTGCCTCGCTGGAAGTCGATTCGGTCGCGGTCTGCCTGCTCCACTCATACCGCTACCCCGAACACGAGCAGGCGATCGGGGCCGCGATCCGCGACCGGCTCGGACCGGATGTCCACGTTTCACTTTCACATGACGTGGTCGGCACCTTCCGGGAATTCGAACGGGCCGCCACGACCGAGATCGACGCGGCCCTCTCCCCTCTTATGGCCGGCTATCTTGACCGGCTGGCCCGTCGCGCATCCGATGCCGGACTGCCGGAACCGGAAATCATGCAGTCGAGTGGTGGTCTGGCGGCTCTGGAAGAGGTGGCAGCTCACGCCGCGGTCGCGGTGCTTTCCGGACCCGCCGGAGGGGCTGCGGCAGCGGGAATGATCGCCCGGCATTCCGGCGAGGAGAATCTCCTCTGCTTCGACATGGGCGGAACCTCCTGCGACGTCTGCGTGGTCGAGCGGGGCCGGGTCCACGAAACAGCCTCGAAAAAGATCGCCGGCCGGCCGATCGCCCTGCCGATGGTCGACATCGACACGGTCGGGGCCGGTGGTGGCTCGATCGCCTGGCGCGACAGCGGCGGCGCGCTCAGGGTCGGTCCCGAATCGGCCGGGGCCCGGCCCGGTCCGGCCTGTTACGGATTGGGCGGAACCCGACCGACGGTGACCGACGCCAACCTCGTCCTGGGTCGGCTCAACGCCGGAGATGAGCTGGCCGGAGGGATCTTCCTCGACCTCGACATCGCCCTGGAAGCGATCGGCGGGCTGGCCCGGGAACTGGGAATCCCGACCGGGGATTGTGCCGAGGGAATAATCCGGGTCGCCAACGCCGAGATGATCCGGGCGCTGCGGGTCGTAACGGTCCAGCGGGGGCTGGACCCGCGCCATTTCACCCTGCTCGCCTTCGGCGGAGCAGGGCCCCTCCATGCGGCCGGCGTGGCGGACGAGTTGGGAATCACCGACGTGCTGGTCCCGGTCGCCGGCGGGGTCTTCAGCGCGCTCGGCCTGGCCGCTGCCGACCGCCGCCGCGACGAGGTCCAGACCGTTCTGGCCGGAGAGGACGAGCTCGACCCGGCAACCCTGGCCGGGCTCGCCGGGGAGGCCGATCAGGTCGACTGGGACCTCCGCTACCGCGGGCAGTCCTTCGAGCTCACCGTTTCCGAAGACGGGACCGGGGACCGGCCGATCGAGAAGTCCAGGCTGCGGGAAATATTCGAACGCGCCCACCGGGACCGATACGGCTACGCCGACCCCTCGGCCCCGATCGAGCTGGTCACCGTCCGGAGAAGGTTCCTCCGGTCCGGGCCCGGCTTCGACCCGTCAGGCGCTCCGGAAACTTCCGGTCAGGGACCGGTCAAGCTCGATCTCGGCGAGGCGACTCTTCACGTCCCGGCCGGCTGGAAAGTGCGCGGCGAGCCCGGCGGGCTGCTCCGCATGGTTCGTGAACAATGAGTACACATTTCGGGTAACTACGTGATTCTCGGCACAATGACTTGATTTTCGCCGATTGGCTATGTAAAGTGGCAGACCCTTACGGGGCCCGCGGCAGCCAGTCATGCCTCCCCACGCCCCGTACAGGTGTCTGCAGTAGTACCTGTCCGTAGCAACCTCAACCCCTGACTGAATACCTATGCCAATTGCGTTCAAGGAATGGGCCGTTACCGTGCGAGCCCTCGCCGAAGGCGAACAGCTTCTCACACTCCGCAAAGGCGGAATCCGCGAGGAGAACAAGCACTTCGAGCTCGAGCACGACCGCTTCTTCCTCTACCCCACTTTTGACCATCAGCAGAACGACCTGGTTCGTGCTTCGCATCACCCGGAGCTCGGCCGCGCCCTCGAAGAGGGAGTCTGGCCCGACGAAGAGCCTCCGGCCCGGGCGCTCCTCCAGGACGGCGGGGTCCCTCAGCCCGACCGTGTGCGTATCCGCGCCTGGGCAGAGGTTGCCGAAGACATCACGATCGAGGATCCCCGGATCGTCGACGCTCTGTCTCCGTTCTACATCTGGACCAACGATTACGCCCACAAGCGTCTGAGCTGGAAGCCGCGTCATCCGCTGCATCTGGTTCTGCTGCGGGTTCACCGCATTCCGCGTCCGGTAACCGTCCGGGTCCGCGAGGAGTACCACGGCTGCCGCTCCTGGGTCGAGATCGACCGCGACTTGCCCTTCGAGGGCACCCCGGTCATGTCGGACGAGGAGTTCGAGTTCGCCACCAACGAGATCCGTTCGATCTGTCAGGGCGACCGCGAACCCGCGCTGGTTTAGCTTCACGTCATCCGGTCTCCGCCGGATGACAACAGGAACCCGCCCGCCCATTCGATCCAGGAATGGTTGGGCGGGCTCCGCCAGAGAAAGGTCCGCTACGGCGGGCCTTTTTCGTTGCAGCGCGTGCCTCGATCACTCTCGCTCGCCGGTCGAGGCCGTAGGCTGCGCCGGTGACGTGGATTGAAACGACTTCGCTCACCTTCACCGCCCGGCACGAGGACGGTGACCGCTCCTATGCCGAGGACCTGCTCGACCGGCTCGAGGACCTGAGCCTCAAGCTGGAGGACCGGTTCGAGGTGGTTCCGGGTGACATCTCGATCGTGATCCACCCCTCGCCGATCTGGCTCACCGCAGCCCACCCCTTCCTGCCCTTCGTCCGCTTTGCGGCCGCTCCCGCCGGACGCCGCTACCTGGCCGGCTGGCCGATGGCAACCGAGGTCCACGTGCTCGGCGAGAAGGCGATGGAGAAGCGGGCCGCCGGCGAAGCCTCCTTCGAAGCCCTGCGCGGCACCGCCGAGCGGCTCTACACGCAGATCGTGCTGGCCGCCAACAACGAGCGAATTCCGCCACCCTGGACTCCGACGCGTTTCCTCCGATACCTGAGCTGGGCCTGGCTGGTTGAAGGCAGCGCCCAGCACTTCGCCCGCCAGGTCGATTTCTTCCGGCCAGCGGTGATCCGCCGACTTCGTGAGGGTTCGCGCCCGAGCTTCCCACCCTCCCGCCGCGACGCGGTGGTACTCGGCGGCACGATCTTCGACCTGCTCGAGGACTACCGCGGCGGCGGTGCCTGCGAACTGCTGATCGGCCGCCTGCGCCGCGACGGACCGATCGCCAACCTCGAGGTCGCCTTCGACCTCCGCATCCGGGAGGTCGAGGAGATGTGGCGCGACTACCTCAGGGACCTGGCCAGGCCTCAGGCCGAGCTGACCACCCTTCCTTCACCGGAAGAGCTGCTCGGCCCGACCCAGCCAAAGCCCTGAGGAAAGCGCTAGCCGCGCTTCCCCTTCTTCTTCTTGATGATCTTCGGAACGTTCACCTTCTTGACGGTGGTGAACGAAACTCCGGAGGCATCGGTCAGCTTGACGGTGACCTTCGCCTGCTTGGCCTTCACCCTGGGGCCGATCGGGAAGGTGAGGGTCTTGTTGCCGGGCTTGAGCGAAATGTTCCGGCCGGCTCCCGAGCTTCCGGTCGCGACGCTGACCTTGCCGGTGATGTTCTCACCGGAGTTGAGGACGATGGTCGCGGTCCGCTTGGCCTTGCCCTTCTTGACCACCTTGGCCGAGACGAGCTTGGCGGCGACGTTGCTGAAGGTCCGGGGCTTCTCGCCCGGGTCCAGCTGGTAGGCGCCCATCGGCGGATTCGCGTTGATCACGCGACCCGGCGCACAGGTCGCCAGGAAGCTGGCGAAACGGGTGTCGGGGTGTTCGGTGATGATCCGGTAGGCCCCGGTCGGCACAACCGGCCAGATGATCCCGCCGTCTTCGGACGAGTGGGGCTGATTCGGATCCGGAAGGACGCTGTCGTTGAAGTAGATCGGATCGCCGATACTCGGAATCCCGAAGGAAGTCGCTCCCTCGATCCCGTGCGGAGTGTTGAGCCAGTAGGTGCGGTAATCGACGTCGCGTACGTTGCGGGCCGATGAGGTGGTCACGATGACGCACTCGTTCGGGCGGCCAATTCCCGGTTCGGACGGAATTCCGAGCAGTGCCTTCAAGCCGATGTACTCGGCATCAGCGGGGGTCTGGAGATTGGCGTTCTCGATGTCCTCGCCGCGGGTGTGGAAAGTCTGGATGTCGATCTCGTTCCAGTGGACATTGGTTCTGGTGCCGGTCACTTCGCCGTCGATGTTCCTCCGGGTGAGGTCTGCCGGCCCGCCGGAAAGGATGTAGGGAGTGACGTTGGCGTCGTTCGGGACTTCCAGGGTGTAATCACCCAGTTCGTTGGTCGTCGCCGAGAGCTTCGGGAACTCGCGGACTTTGACCGTGGCGTTGGAAATCCCGGTGTCCATGTGGTTGAACACGAAGGCCCTGCCGCTGATCTCAACGGTCTTGGCCGCCGATGCCGTCTGTACTCCAACCAGCATCGCCAGGCTCGCTCCGATCAAGACCATCGCTCCGAAAACTCTCTTTTTCACTGCTCAGTTCCTTTCTGCCCCGCGGACGCGGGAATCATTTGCCGATCGCACAATAAACAGGTTGGACCTGTGACTAGTTGCGGTGCAGGTCAAACTTGCGGCAAATTACGCAGGCCTGCGAGACGTCAGGACGGGAGATCGGCGGCCGGGTCGGGGGCCTCGCCGGGATCGAGCTGATAGGCCCCCCAGGGCGGATTCGCGTTGATCACGCGCCCCGGTGCGCAGGTGGCAACGAATCCGGCGAATCGGTTCCCGGCCGAAGTGGTTTCGACCCGGTAGGTCCCGGCCGGCACCTCCGGCCAGATGATGCCGCCATCGATCGAGGTCTGGTCCAGACTCGAGTCGGGAATCACCAGGTCGTTGAAATACACGGGGTCGGGCAGGGCCGGCTCGGTGACCGCGGTCGCTGCTGCCACCCCATGCGGGGTGTTCCGCCAGAGGGTGTCGTAATCGACTCCCCGCACGTTTCGTGCGCAGGCCGTGGTGACGATCACCGAGGCCAGCGGCCGGCCGTCTTCGCCCGAGGCAACCCCGAGCAAGGCCTTTAGCGCTTCGAACTCGGCGTCGGGCGGAGTCTGGAAGTTGACGTTCACCAGGTCCTTCCCGGAAGTGAAGAAGGTCTGAAGGTCGATCTCGTTCCAGTGGCTTTCGACCTCGAAGGGATCTCCGTCACGGGGCCGGCGGATTACGGTACCTCCCCCGGTTTCGATGTAGGGAGTGACCCTTGCCCGGTCGGGAACGGTGATCCGGTAGTCGCCGAAATCGTCGGTCACCGCCCGGAGGTCGGGGAACTCCCTGATCCGGATCGATGCCCCGGCAATGAAGGTCTCCATGTGACCAAACTCGTAGGCGCGACCGCCAAGTTGAACCGTGCCGGCTTGGTTGGCCATGGCCGGGACTCCTCTCAGTGTTCGAGAACGAGCCCGAGGAACTTCTGGGTGCGCTCTTCCCGCGGGTTTCCGATCACCTGGTCGGGTGGTCCCTGCTCGACGATGTAGCCGCCGTCCATGAAGATCACCCGGTCGGCGACTTCTCTGGCGAAACCGATCTCGTGGGTCACGCAGATCATCGTCATGCCGGAATCGGCCAGTTCGCGCATCACGTCGAGCACGCCCTTGACGAGCTCGGGGTCGAGTGCGCTGGTGACCTCGTCGAAGAGCATGATCTCGGGGTCCATCGCCAGCGCCCGGGCGATCGCCACCCGCTGCTGCTGACCACCGGAAAGCCGGTCCGGGTACTCGTCCACCTTGTCGGCGAGCCCGACCTTGCCGAGCTGCTCGATCGAACGCCTGTCGGCCTCCTCCTTCTTGCGGCCCCGCACCCTGACCTGGGCGATCGAGACGTTGCCCTTCGCCGACATGTTCGGAAAAAGGTTGAAGGACTGGAAGACCATTCCGGTCTCACGCCTCAGCTCATCGAGGTTCTTGGGCTTGCCACCATCGAATACGGTTTCTCCCTTGAGGTCGATCGTGCCGCCGGTCGGCAGTTCCAGCAGGTTGAGGCAGCGCAGCATCGTGCTCTTGCCGGAGCCGCTCGGACCCAGCACACAGATCACTTCGCCCTTCTTGATCTCCAGATCGATGTCGCGGAGCACCTCGAGCTTGCCGTAGCTCTTCTTGAGGTTGTGGACATGCATGATCGTCTCACCGCGAGCTACTTCCTTCATCGGTTCGGTCACGGTCTCGCTCACGGCATTCCCCTCTGGAACTTTTCGTTCTGTTTCTTGATCAACCGGTCGACGAACCGGGCCAGCGGGATGGTCACGATCAGGAACATGAACGCTCCCAGCGTGTAGCCGGACGGGTTGTAGAACTCCGAATAGAGATCTCGCCCGGCCTGAACCGCTTCGACCAGACCGATCACGCTGACCAGCGCGGTGTCCTTCATCAGGGCGATGTAATCGTTGAGCAGCGGCGGGATCACCTTGCGTACGGCCTGGGGAATGATCACGAAGCGCATCGCCTGGCCGTGG
>JAGQUQ010000075.1 GCA_020438425.1 Solirubrobacterales bacterium | reverse complement strand
AGTGCCGGTTCCTTCTTCACCAATCCCCTGCTCGACCTGACTGACATGGCCGACCTGACGGCCCGGGCCGAGGAGACCCTCGGGCCCGATGACCAACCGCCCAGCTATCCGGCACCGGAGGGCCTGGCCAAGACTTCGGCCGCCTGGCTTATTGAAAGGGCGGCGTTCACCCGGGGTTTCGGGGAAGGACCGATCGGCCTCTCCCGCAATCACACCCTGGCGATCGTCAACCGGGGCGGCGGTACGACGGCCGAGCTGGTCGCCTTCGCGCACGGCATCGCTGAACAGGTCGAGTCGGTGTTCGGCGTGTCGCTTTCACCGGAACCGGTCTTCGTCGGCCACCGCTGGTGAACCGGACCGGGAGCGGTGATGCTCAGGGCTTGCCGGTCAGCTTGCCGATCGTGTCCTTGACCCCGGCAACGGTGTCGTTCACACCCTGGGAAACCGGATCGTTGCCGGGCAGGGTCGGGATCGAATCGGTGACCTGCTGGGTCACCTGCTGAACCGGCTTCTGAACCGTCTCGGTGACTGTCTTTACCGCCTCGTTCACGTTGGCGGCTGTGTTGCCGGCACCGGAAGAGCCACCGGTGTCGCCGCCGGTGGAAACACCCGTAACGCCGGATGGTCCACCGTCGGTGCCGCCGCCGCCCGAGCTGCCGCCGGTGCCATCGCCGTCACCTCCGCCGCCGGAGGAGTTGGCGTCGTTGCCGGAGCCGTCACCCTTTTGCCCGTCCTCCCTGGCCCCTCCCTCCGCATTTCCACCCGGCTTCTGATCCTTCGAAGCCGCTTGCGGGGAGCCGCCGGGATCCGCGGCCCCGCCCTGCGAGGCGACCTCGCCGGGCGCCGCTTCCGACTGGCGGACAATCGCCGGCTGATCCGGCGACTTCTGGATGTCTTTCTCGATCGCCGGGGCCGCGCCGATCACGGCCGCGGCCGCTCCGACCGCCGCGACCTGCGAGGCGCCGGTCCCGAAACTGATCATCGACTGACCGGCCTGCCGTCCGACACCCAGCACCGCGGCGACGAGCGCCACCGGTCGCCGGCTCGAGTACCGGCCATCGAAGGCCCGGACGGCCCGTTCGTCGAGCTGGGCACCGGCCTCTTCCCGGAGCACACCCAGGGCTTCCTCATGCGAGCGCGGCTGCCGGTAGGACCTTGACGAGGTCAGGGCATCGAAGGTGTCGGCGACCGCGATGATGCGGGCCCCGACCGGGATCTCCTCCCGGGAAAGACCGTCGGGATAGCCGCCGCCGTCGATTCTCTCGTGATGGTGCCTGACGATTGCGGCAAGTTCCGGATCGCCCATTCCCTCGACCAGCCGGGCACCGGCGGCCGGGTGCTTCTTGATCTCGGCGAACTCTTCGTCGGTCAGGGCTCCGGGCTTTTCGAGGATCGCCCAGGGGACTTCGATCTTGCCGACGTCGTGAAGCATCGCCGCGGTGCGGATCCGGGCTACCTCGTGGCTTTCGAGTTTCATGCCGCGGGCGATCGTGGTCGCGTGGCGGGCGACCCGCCGCGAGTGTCCGTGGGTTCGCGGATCCCGGGCTTCCAGCGCACCGGCCAGCCGTTCGAGTTCCCTGGCGCGCTGTTTGGGGGTGAGACCGGCGCCGGCACCGGGACCGACGAACTCCTCGGACCTTGCCAGCAGCCGCTCGAAGCGGAGTCGCCTCAGCCAGCCCCAGAGCATCAGGTCTTCGAAGAGCAGCGGGCTACCGGCCCGCCGGCGCTTCCAGAACTCCGAGATTCCGTGCGAGAAGAGGACAGAGACGACGACCGGAATCAGGATCAGCAAGACCGGCGAAGTGACCAGACCCGAGGCCCGCAAACCGAGGGCGGCGAGGCAGGGAACCAGCACTACCAGCGCAGTAAGAGCCAGGACCAGCGGCAAACTGCCTCTGCTCCGACTACCTGATCGAGATGTGGACGGATCGCCTGCCATCACTCTTCCGGAGTCTGGAAACAGCATAGTACCCGGCAGCAGAGCGTGTGAAACCTGCTCAGGTCCGGCGCGAATACAGCCCGTGAAAGCCGAAGGGAATGTGATGCGGGACCCAGGCCCGGGCGATCTCCTCCATGTCGCGGGCGTCCAGCACCAGCAGGGCTGACCGGCGTCTGATCCCGTCAAGCGCCACCGAGAGGATCACGCCGTCGTCTTCGGTCTTCGCCCCGGGACGCGGCACGAAGACCGGCTCGCCGGGGTAGACGCCCCGCTCCCGCCAGACTCTCGACTCGCCCTTCTTCACGTCGGCCTTGACCAGCTGGTCGATGAAACCGCTCGAACCCTTCTTCAGGCCGACCCCGTACGCGTACCGGTAATGCTTGCCGTTGACCCGGTCGTAATTCTTCTGAGGCAGTTCGATGTAGGCGTCGATCAGATCCCGCTGGGTCATCTTGCCGTTCGAAAGCCTGATCTCGAATCGTCGGTACTTTGCCTGGGGGACCTTGCTTCCCGACCGGATCTTCTTCAGGTAGAGCGCGTCGATCACCCCGGCGTCCTTGTGGGCGCAGACGTCGACGATCACCTTGCCGTCCTGTTCGTAGGCGTTGATGTGGTGGAAGGCGAAGAAGGCGTCGGTCTCGACGGTCCGGACCACACCGCCCCGCCGGCGGTCGACCAGAATGATCCGGGTCGGTTCTTCCGGCTGCCATTCGTAATTGGTGATGATCGGTCCGCGGTCCGGGCTGAGGAACTTCGCCAGGTTGAAATTGAAGGGCTGCGAGACGATCACCACGAAGCGGCGGGTCAGGCCGAAGGAGTGAAGGTAGCCCGGGCTGGACTGCGGGATGAAGGCGAGCTCGCGTCGTTTGGCACCCTTCTCGGAGACGATCCTGAGGCCGCTGGGGGGAACCAGCTCGACTTCGTAGGAGAAACGCTCGCCGGTCTCGGGGTCGAAGTGCGGGTGGGCGGTGCCGAGCCGGCCCTGCATCTCCGCCCCGTCCTCGATCCCCAGCGTGTTGAGGAACTTCGGATTGAAGCGGACCGGAATCGGAATCTCGGTGTGGGCCCGGAACTCGCCGGCCAGCTTCTCGATCGTCACGTTCGCGTTCGGCACCCGCCCCAGCACCGGCAGGGTCGAGACGCCGGAGAAGATCTGCCGGCAGGGATCCGGAGCCGGATCGGTCGCCAGCTCCGAGAACTTGATCCGGCCTTCCTTCTTCCAGGCCCAGTACTGGCTGGAACGGAGGAAGCGGTTGCGGTAGCTGACCTTGCCGCCCGCGAACGAAAAGGCGTGGAGCATGGCGAGTCCGTCGAACCAGTGGTTGAACTTCTCTTCGCCGATCTCGAACAGGGCCGGACCGTTTCGAAGCAGGGTGCCGGTCAGCCACTTCGGCAGCTTGCCGTCCTGGGCGATCCGCGGCAGGAAGGTCTCCTCTTCCAGCGACTTGAAGGCAAGGTTGAAACCGGGCCGCCTCAGCTTGCTCTCCGGATCGGCCAACGCCTGACCCAGCCCGATCGGACCGGTCGGCGCCAGCGCATTCGCCGCCGCCAGGCCCGCCGCGACCTTCGATCCGTCAATCAGCAAATCCCTCCGCGTTTTCCGCGCTCCCATATGAGCAATATAGAGTCACCCCATGAGCGAGGAGAACCGGCGTTACGCATTGGCGGAGCGGCCCGAAGGGCTGATCGACGGAAACACCTTCACCCTGGAGACCGGTCCGGTGCCGGAGATCGGGGACGGTGAAGCCCTGGTCAAGGTCACCTGGATCTCGATCGACCCGACCAACCGCACCTGGATCGGCGAGGAACCGACCTACCTGCCGCCGGTCCAGATCGGCGAGACGATGCGGGCGCTCGGCCTCGGTGAAGTGGTCGAGTCCAACAACGGCAACTATCCGGTGGGCTCGGTAGTGACCGGACTTACCGGCTGGAACGATTACACGGTCGTGAGCGATTCGAATCCCCTGATGGTCGTCCCGGAGGAGGCGAAGTCCGCTCCCCCCGCCGCCCTGCTGGGCATGCTCGGCATGACCGGCTGCACCGCCTACTTCGGGATGCTGGAGATCGGCGAGCCGAAGGAGGGCGAGACGGTGGTGGTTTCAGCCGCGGCCGGAGCGGTCGGCACCGTCGCCGGCCAGCTCGCCAAGCTGAAGGGCGCCCGCGTGGTCGGTATCGCCGGCGGCCCGGAGAAGTGCACCTGGATCAAGGAGGAGCTCGGCTTCGACGAAGCGGTCGACTACAAGGCCGACGACTGGAAGCAGCAGCTCAAAGACGCCACCCCGGACGGCATCGACGTGAACTTCGAGAACGTCGGCGGCGAGATCATGGAGGCGGTGCTGCTCCGCATGAACATCAACGGACGGGTCGCGCTCTGCGGCCTGATCTCCGGTTACAACGATGACGTCCGGCCGCTCGATCCGCGTATCTTCGGCCGCCTGCTGGTCAACCGGGTCAAGCTCCAGGGCTTCATCATCCTCGACTACTACGCCCGCTTCGGCGAGGCGATCCGCGAGCTCTCCGGCTGGGTGGCCGAGGGCAGGCTGAAGTCCGAACAGACGGTGGTCGAAGGCTTCGAGAACCTGCCGAACGCCCTCAACATGCTCTTCAAGGGCGAGAACAAGGGCAAGCTGGTCGTCAACATCAACGGCTGATCCGGAGGACCTCGAACGCCCCGGCCGGTCAACCGGTCGGGGGCCAGCAGTAGCGGGGGTGGTTCTTGATGTGCTCGGAGGTCGGGTTCATGGTGAAGAACTCGTAGATATCCGCCGCCCGGTCGATGGATCTGACCAGTGCCCCGTCCGGCTTCGGCACCGGCTCCATGATCCCCAGGGTGCGTCGAAGCTCGGCCTGGAGCTCTGATCGCATCCAGGCGTCGAACCGCTCCCGGCCGGCCCGGTACTTCTCCGAGTCCTGGTAGGCGATCACGATGTGGTGCCCGCCGGCCATCCGCTTGCGGAGCTTGCCGTCGGCGCAGGGCAGGTCCGGGCCACCACCGGTTCGCCCTACCCCCCACTTCATGCTGGTCCTGCCCATCAGGTCGAAGTACCGGCCGTGGGTCACCTGGGTCGACCAGCAGTCGGCCGGATCCAGCCCGACGATTTCAAGGTAGGAGCGGATCAGTTCCTGCGGCGTCAGCGGCAGGTACGGGAAGGGAGACGGCAGGGGCGCCCGCTGCTGGCGGACCGGATGCACGGCACGGGCGACCTGTTCCCAGTGAAGAACGTCGATCACGGTGCCCTGCGGCGGCCCGTGCGGCAGGCCATGCGGGGCACCGCTTCGGGCGGCGTCCAGCCGTGACTGGTCGACCGTTGAACCGGCGAAGGCGCAGAAACCGCTGGCCCTCATGAAGATCCGGGAATGGTCACCCGTGTCATCTCCACCGGTCTTCCCGGTCGAGAGGATCCGGGCGACGCCGCAGGTTTCGCCGGGGCCGAATCCGGCTCGTTTCAGCAGGTCAATCCCGACCTGCTCATCCAGCGGAGCCGGCTCACCGGGCGCCCGTCGGACGAAGACTTCACTCGCGGCGACGACCTCGGTTGCCGGAGGCTCGACCGGAGCAAGCTCCGATTTCGCGGCGTGGATGATGTCCCACTCGACGACTCCGTTCTTCTCCCCGAAAAGTCTGCCCGGACTGATCAGGTCCGGCACCCGGTAGACGCCGAATACGAGGTCTGGCCGGCCGGCAAGACCGCTGGAACCCAGGTAGTCGGCTACCTCCTCCACCTGGCTGCGGCCACCGGTTGCGATCCGGGTGATCTTCACCGGAGAACGGTCCGGGGCCAGGTATGGCTCGCGGACCTGGTCCCTTTCACCCCGTTCGGCAAGCATCTGCTCTTCCCAGGCTGCCGGGTCCTCGATCGGGTCCTTTACCTTCGGGAACTTCTTGATCCCCGCCAGCGCCTCGCCAGCCGGGCCCTGCATCACCTCGGCGGTCAAGCGACCGTCTCCGAGCTGCTCGAGCGGGTCCGCCGACGGGTCGGCGGCCAGGGCTTCGTTGAACGTGCGGGTCCGTTGCTCCCAGAGTTCGTAGCGTTCCCGTTCGGCCGGGGTCAGCTTGGCCAGGAGGCGCTGCTGGTCCTTCTCGTTCCACTGGTCGAGCTTCTCGAATGCCTTGTCGGCAATGTCCCGCCACCCCATGGCCCGACCCTACCCCGAGTCCAGCTGGTTCATGCGAAAACCGTGTTCATTCGGGCGGGACCATCCGGCAGGCTTCGATCCCGGCCCGCCAGCCGGGCGCGATTCCACCCCCGGGAGGATCGACGCCTTCGAGGTCGATTCCCGCTCCGGCGAGAAGCCAGGCGATCACCGAGTTCGAGTTCCACATCTCGCCGAGCCTTAGTTCGTCCCTACCCCAGGTCAGCATCGGGACCCGGCGGGTGAGACCGACCACCCGGGCGGCAACTTCGGCGGAACCGGTCAGCTCCGCCGGCTCGCCCTGCTCGAATTCGAGGTCGGGGATCACTCCCTGCTCCCAGCAACGCAGTTCGTAACGGAAGGCCCGCAAGCGCCCTGCCCAGGCAGCCCCGACCGGACCGGTGCCGACCACCCCGTGTTCGGCCGGCAGGGAGTTCACCGCCGGGGCGATCTCGATGACCGACGCGCCTCCCCGGGAGACAACCTCGAGCGCCGAGTGAAAGAGGGGCGCCGGGCGCCGGTCTTCCCGCCGGGCAGCGAGCCGCTCCCAACTCGCCCCGCAGATGCGGACCACGGTCCCTCCCGCTCCGAGCGGCAGCCAATGCAGGATCACGGTGGGCGAGCCGGAGGTCATCGTCCCGGATCATCCTCCACCGGGACATCGCTTGGCAGGGCGGCCCGAGTGTGGGAGCATGGGATCAATGGGAGGCAGCAGACTTCGGGGAGCTCTCGGCGGCGCAGTACTTGCGGTTCTGTTGCTGCTTCTTGCGCCGGCGGGCTCGCCGGCCGATCCGGGCACCGTCGCTCTCGAGGTGCGCTTCAGCCAGAGCGCCAACGTGAGAGGTGCCGAATCGAACCTTCGTGCGGCGAACGGCCCGACCCTCGACCGGGTCGAGCGGCTGTTCGCACAGATCGGCGCGATCGGCGCCGTGCCGCTAGTGGCCGGGCTGAGCCAGGCCGAGTCGACGGTTCTCGCGCGGAAGGCAACCAGGCTCTCCGGTTCAAGGACCACAAACATGGCCGACTGGTACCGGATCGAAGTTCCGGCGGGAAGCGAGGCCGGCGCCCTTGAGGAACTTCGCGACTCGGGCCAGGTCGCTTATGCCGGCCGCGCCCCGGTCGCCCTTCCGCCACCGGTCACGCCCGACTTCAGTCCGAGCCAGCTTCATCTCGATCTGGCTCCCACCGGTGTCGGCGCCGAGTACGGGCAGACCGAGCCCCGGGTCCGGGGGGCGGGCGTAACCGTGGTCGACCTCGAGTACTACTGGACCCGGACCCACGAAGACCTTCAGTTGCCGGCATCGAGCGACCTCGGTGACGGCGAGTACATCCAGTACACGGCCTTCGACGACGAGCACGGCACCGCGGTCTTCGGGATCCTGAACGCCGACGACAACGGGTTCGGGGTGACAGGAATCGTGCCCGAGGCGACGATGAAGGGCATCTCGCCGACCATGGCCCCGAGTTTCGGCTACAACCCGGCCGGGGCCCTTACCTATCTGGCCGACAAGCTCGATCCCGGGGACGTCGTACTGATCGAGCAGCAGGCAGACGGCCCCGGTCCGGGCCCGTCCGACTTCGTGCCGATGGAATGGGGCCAGGCGAGTTTCGACGCGATCCGGCAGTTGAGCGACCTCGGCGTCGTGGTCGTGGAAACCGGCGGCAACGGCGGCTATGACCTCGACGGCCCCGCGATGCTGAACCGCTTCGATCGCTCGGTCCGGGATTCCGATGCGATCCTGGTCGGCGCCGGAGACTCCGCAACCCGGGCTCCGCTCTGGTTCACCTCGCATGGATCGAGGATCGACCTGCAGGGCTACGGCAACAACATCGTCACCACCGGCAGCGACGGTGACCTGCAGGGACCGGGGCCGGGCGACAAGGACACCCGCTACACCAGCAGCTTCGGCGGGACTTCAGGGGCCGGACCGGTGGTCGCGGGCGCGGTTGCCGCGGTGCTTTCCTACCTGAAGGCGACCGACCAGCCACCCCTGAACGCAGACCAGCTGGTCGGGCTGCTCCGCAGCACCGGCACGGCGCAGTCCAGCCCGGAGCTCGGCCAGATCGGCCCGCTGCCGAACATCCCGGCGGCGATCGCCACGATTCAGGGCAGCCTGCCGACGGTTTCGATTTCCAGCCCCGCGGACGGGTCCGCGTTCGACTTCAACTCGGGGCAGTCCCTCGAGCTCGCCTGCGGCGTCGGGGCCGGGCCCGAGCTTGCCTCCTGCCTTGCCACGGACCAGGGCCCCGGCGGTGAACTCAACCTCGTGACCGGTGACCAGCTGCCGACCGACCAGCCGGGCACCCACACCCTGACCGCGACCGCGACCAATGAGCTCGGGCTGACCGCAACCGACACGGTCACCTACGAGGTCGGGCCGGGTTGTATCGCCGAGGGAGTCACGCTGGCTTCGGCCGAGCCGCGCGGCCGGAAGGTGCGCCTGCTCGGAGCAGCCGATCCATCACGGGCCGGGGAGCGGGTCAAGGTGCTTCTGAACGGCCGCCAGGCCGGGACCTCAACGGTCGCGGTGGAGGGCCTGATCCAGACCACCATCAACGCTCCCCGCTC
Organism: Solirubrobacterales bacterium; assembly: GCA_020438425.1. GTDB lineage: Bacteria > Actinomycetota > Thermoleophilia > Solirubrobacterales > 70-9 > 67-14. The sequence goes on along the minus strand of JAGQUQ010000075.1, from coordinate 1,756 downwards.
GAAGCGGGCAAAGAAGGCGGCCGGCTACCGGCTCGTGGTCGACGGAATGAGATCACAAACGCTGAAGGCGAGTGCCGGGATCAGGATCCTCTCGCGCAAACCGCTGCCGGACGCCGACCTGGTCAAGGCGAAGCTGGCCGGGGTGAAGAAGAAAGGCCGGCTCACGCTGCGGACCCGGCCGCTCTGTGGCGGCCCGGCGACCTCCCGTCAGGTCAGTTTCAACCGCCGGGGCATCTTCACAGCACGGCTGGACTTCGGGACTGCTGCCCGCACCTACTCGATCCGGCGCGCGGGCAAGTCGCTTCCGCTGCCGGTGGTGTTGCCGGCGGCCCGGTTCGTGTTGATCGACTGAGCGGCTGTCTCAGGCCAGTGAGTCCGGGCCCACGTTGGCGACCGAGTTGTTGCCCGTAAGCGCGAGGGCGACATCGGTGTCGGAGCGGAAGGTGTTCAGCGTCTTCGCGACCCCGGCCTCGCCTTCGGCCGCGACCGCGTAGGCCCAGGCCCGTCCGATGATCACGGCCCTGGCGCCGAGGGCGAGCATCTTCACCATGTCGAGCCCGTTCCGGACCCCGCCGTCGGCCAGAACCTCGGTCTGGTCACCGACCGCCTCGGCAACCGCGGGCAGCGCCGCCGCCGTCGAAGGGACGGCATCGAGCTGGCGGCCGCCGTGGTTGGAGACGACCAGCCCGTCGACCCCGGCGTCAACCGCCTTGCGGGCGTCCTCCGGGTCGAGGATGCCCTTGACCACCAGCTTGCCCTTCCAATTCTCCCGCACCCAGGCGATGTCTTCCCAGGTCACAGAGGGATCGAACTGGGCATCGACCCACTCCTTGAAATCTTCCGGCGTCTTCGCGCCCGGAACCACCTCGGCCAGGTTGCCGAAGGTGAGCGGCTTGCCGCCAATCGCGACTCTCCGCAGCCAGCCCGGGTGGGAGACGAGATCGAGGCCGCGCCTCACCTTGGCCCAGGTCGAGGGGCTGCCGACCATCGCGTTCCGGGTGTCACGGTGGCGGGCTCCCACCACGGCCAGGTCGATGGTCAGCATCAGGACCGGTGAACCGACCGCCTCGGCTCTTGCCATCAGCTTCTCGGCGTAGCCCCGGTCCCGCATCACGTAGAGCTGGAACCACGGGGGCACCGCGGTCTCCTTCGCAACTTCCTCGATCGAGCAAATCGAGACCGTGGACTCGGTGAATGGAATGCCGGCGGCTTCCGCAGCCTTCGCGGCCTGCACCTCGGCCCGCCGGGCAAACATCCCGGCGATGCCGACCGGCCCCAGGATCAGCGGCATCGAGAGCTGCTGGCCGAGCAGCTCGACCGACTGGTCCCGGACCGAGACGTCGCGCATCACGCGCTGCCTCAGGAGCACCCGCTCCAGATCGGTCTCGTTGGCCTTGAGGGTCGCCTCTTCGTAGGCGCCGCCATCGACGTAGTCGAAGAGCTGGCGCGGCAGACGACGCCGGGCAAGTTCGCGGTAGTCCCGCACGGTGGCGGGTTGAACGTTTAGAGGCCGGTCCGCGGATGAACGCATGACGGGAACCTATAGCCTCGACTCCAAGTGACGCTCCCCGTTTCACAGATGGACCTGGCCGGAGTTCAGTCAGCCCTCGGCCGGGCAGAAAGCGAAGGCTGGCAGCCCGGTCTGGGTGATCACCGGGCCTTCTTCGCCGCCGACCCGGAGGGCTTCTTTCGCTCGACCCTCGAGCACCGGACCGTCGCCACGATCTCGGTCGTCCGCGGTTCTTCCGATGTGGCG
>JAGQUQ010000074.1 GCA_020438425.1 Solirubrobacterales bacterium | reverse complement strand
GAGCCCCTGGGTCAGAACCTCTTCCCGAACCAGGACGAAGTCTTCGTGGTGGAGATCCAGCGCGTGCAGCGCCTCGAGCACATCGTCCGCGGCGGCCGGCTCGACATCGGCCGAGATCAGGTTCTGGCCGCTTCTCAACTCGGGATCGGAAGTGAGCCTTCGGACACCGTCGATCGCGGCAAGGTCCGCGATCAGCCGGTCGCGCTTGCTCTGAAGAACGTCGGCCCGCAACCTCAGCATGTCGCAACCCGATTCACGGGCAGCAGGCTAGCCACCGGGGAGGACGACCCGCCGGTCAAGCGGGAGTGTGGCGCTCGATCACTTCCTGTTGCTCGGGCCAGTTGCGAAGCAGCCGCTCAGGCCGGGCCAGTTCAAACCGGTCCCACTCGAACCCGGGGGCCATCGTGGTGCCGACCAGGCTCCAGGCACCGGTCGTCTCCGCTGCCTGCCAGGTGCCTCCCGGAACGAAAATCTGTGGTCGCTCCCCTTCCTCGAGACCGATGCCCAGCACCGGCTGCCTGGCCTCTCCCGGTTCCGGTCCGAGGATGTGGATCCGGGCGGGTGCGCCGGCGTAGAAGTGGAAGATCTCGGGACCGGGCAGCCGGTGAAGCATGGTCGGCGAATCCGGTTCGAGCAGGAAGTAGATCGAAGTCGAGTTCTCGTCCTTGAACTTGCGCCGGTACATGCCGCCCTCTTTCGGCAAGGGCACAAGGCGCAACTCGCGGATCACGGTCTCGCGGTCCATACAGGGACATTACGGCAGAAACCCGAAAGCGGCAGAGCTCAGCAGCCGGTCGGCCCGGAAATGCTGTCGGCGAGCCGCGAAGCGGTTGAGCGGGCGAGGTCGCTGAGCATCGACATCCCGGTCTCGAAGGTGCCGTCGTCGGGGATCGCCGCCATCGCCACTACGACCGGTTTCCCGTTCACCTCCATGACCCCCATCTGGCGGACGAGGTACCTGCCGTCGGTGCCGGGGCCCCAGCCGCCCTTCCACTTCGCCGGGAAGCCGGCCGCTCCCAGGCCGAAGGTGTCACTGCCGCCGACCGACGCCATTTGACCCAGCAGGTAGGACCGGCTCGCCGCGTCGCCAATGCAGCCCCCGGCCAGGGCGGCCATGTACTTGAACTGGTTGGCCAGCGACCACTCGGTCTGGCCGTAGGTTGAGAACCCGTCGCGGCCGATGGCCGAGACGGAGGTTTCCCGGTCGCCGGCATGAAGCAGCATCTCGTTCACGGCACCGGTTGCGCCCTGAAGCCCGCCGTGCTCGGCCTCGAGTCCGGCGAAGAGGGAGGCCGCGGCATCGTTGTCGGAGAGGGTGATCGCCCGGGTGATCTCGTCCGCCTGGGCCGGGGTGATCCGGTTCGGCCCCCCGGCATCCTCGAGTACCCGCTCGGCGATCGGCACCTTGATCGTCGACCAGGCGACACCGGTCTTGAGCGAGCCGCCGCCAAAGTCCGGGCCCCCGGAACCCGGGGGCCCCGCGACCAGGCCCGCCTGCCCGGGGAGCCGGGCGATAATCGAGTTCACTTCGGTGTCGCCGCCGACCTCGACCGTCTTCTTTTCGGCCGCTGCCGCATCGATCTTCTCCTGGGCCCTGATCTGCTTCTCGAGGCGCTGCTTCTGACGCTCGAGTTGCGAGATCTCCCCGCTCCGGTCGCCGCGCGGATCGGTTGCCGGATCATCGGATCCGCAGCCGGTGGCCGCCAGGAGAACCAGCGAGGTTGTGCCCAGCGCCAGGGCCAGACCAAACCTCACGGCAGGTAGACGGCAGCTCCGTTACCACCCGTGCAGACGGTGCCGCCGCCACTCCAGGCGCCGCAACTCATCGTGTAGTACTCGCCGGTCACCGGGCTGTAGGCGGTTATCGACGAAGCACCGGGATTGCTGCCGTACTCGCCGGCCACGTTCATCGCGAAGTCACAGGAAGTGTTCGGCCCGACCTGGACGCTGGTCGCGCAGGTGGAGACCGGTCCGCCTGCCGATCCGTTCTCGTAGTAGCCGTCACCCTGACCGGCGTTGCCCGTATTCCGGTTGCCGGCGTTTCCGTTCTTGCTGCCCTGCTTTGCCTTCTTCCGGAGCTCCTTGACCTGCTGCTGGAGGTCCCGGAGCCGTTCCTTTTCCTGGACCCGGTTGATCGCGTCATCGATGTCCTCCTGCGTGACGCTGTCATCGTTGCCGCAGCCGTGGGCGAACAGGCCGAGACAAGCCAGGACGAGGACCGCGGTAACTCCCTTGAGACGAGCCATGACCGCAGCTTAGCCGCAGCCGTAGTGTTCTGGAAATACTCATGAGTCCTGTTGCCCTCCGTCCGTCCCGCCTGTCTCTGTGCGCATTCTTCACCCTGGCGACCGGGATCGAGGACCAGTTCATGTTCGGTCCGGGCCGCCAACCGATAACCAACTTCGACCAGACAGGAATATTCTGAGCTCATGAGGAGAATCCGCACCGCCATCGCCGGCGTCGCCGCGCTCTGCGCCGTCGCCATCCTGCCCGCCGCAGCTTCTGCCGACTGCACCCTGCCGACCGATCGGGGCTTCTCCGATGACCTGATGACCGGCGGGACCACCCAGACCTTCCAGGGGCACTTCGGCAACCAGCTGAACGCAAAGTTCATCCAGCTCCCCTTCGAGGTCGAGAGCGGAGTCAAGGGAATGCGGATCCGCTACTGCTTCGCCAAGTCGGCCCCCGGGGACGACAACCCGACCCTCGACCTCGGCGTCTACGGCGCCAAGGCTCCGTCATCCAACACCTGGAGCCAGGCCCAGCGTCGCGGCTGGAGCGGCAGCTCGGTGCGGCTGATCGGAATCGGCGAGAACGGCTACTCGGACGAAGCGACCTACGACGCGGCGCGGAAGAACTATGTGCCCGGCCGGACCAGCCGGGCCTTCAAGCCGGGCCCGATCGAAGCGGGGACCTGGGCAGTCGAGCTCGGTGCCGGCTGGATCGACCCGGACGGTGCCGGGGTCGACTGGCGGGTCGAGGTGGTGACCAGCACCAATGCCGGCTGGGCCGATGACCCCTTCGTCGCCGACCCCTACGCCCCCAACGTCGCCAACCCGAACCCGGGCTGGTACCAGGGCGACCTTCACGTCCACGGCGAAAGCGAGCCGGGCAACGCCCCGATGAACCAGACCCTGAACCTCGGTTTCAAACCGATCAGCGAAGGCGGCAGCGGACTCGACTTCATCAGCCTGGTCGAGCACAACAACGACAACTCCCGCCTCGTGCTGGGCAGCTACCAGGACGCAAGGCCGGGCAAGCTGATCATCCCCGGCGTCGAGGTCACGACCTACAACGGCCACGCCAACGCCCACGGCTCGAACAACTTCGCCGACTTCCGGTTCAGTGACATCTACCGCTGGGACGATGACGGCGACGACGTCCAGACCGACGCCGAACTCAGTCTGGTCCGGGGGCCGATCAATCCCTCCCAGGAGTTCCAGAACATCCTCGACGGCGGTGGCTTCACCCAGGTCAACCACCCCGAGACGCTGAAGGCCGCACCGCAGCTTTGCCGCGGCTGCGCCTGGACTTATGACGACGCCCGGACCGGCTGGGACAAGGTCAGCGCGATCGAGATCGCCAACGGGGCCGGCGGGGCGCCGATTGCCAACCCGACCTCGATGAACACCTTCACCATCAGCGCGATCGAGACCTACGAACGCCTGCTCGCGGCCGGCTTCCACATTGCCGCGGTCGGCTCCAGCGACGACCATCAGGGCGGCGAGGCAGACGGACCGCTGGACGGCAAGGTCGGGACCGGGGCGACGGTCGTGCACGCCGACCAGCTTTCCCAGGCCGCGATTACCGAAGCGGTAAAGGCCGGGCACACCTACGCCAAGCCCTTCGGGACGACCGGCCCGAACGTCGAGATGACTGCCGGCGAACCGGGCAAGGCCGGGTACAACTCGATTCCCGGTGACTCGGTGACCGGACCCTCGATGGTGATCCAGCTCCATGTGACTGGCGCCGGCACCTCGGCTGTCCGGCCCGGTCCGTACACGCTCGAAGTGCTCCAGGACGGGATCTCGATCGATTCCGTTCAGGTGACCAGTGACGATTTCAATCACAACCTGTCTGTGGACGAGACCGGCCGCTACTCCTTCAAGCTGACCCGCAACCCCGCCGGAGCCGAGCTGATCGAGGCCTACTCGACCCCGGTCTGGTTCACGTTGAAGGCGGCGCCGAAGCCTTCCAGCGCCTTCAGCTTCGGTGCCTACAAGGCCAACCGGAGCAAGGGCACCGCGACGCTCAAGGTCAAGGTTGCGAGCCCCGGCAAGGTCAAGCTGACCGGCCCCGGACTGAGCACCGCCCAGGCGAAGGTCACCAAGGCAAACCAGACCGTGACCCTGAACCTGAAGCCCAAGGCATCGCTGAAGAAGACCCTGAAGAAGAAGGGCCAGGCCAAAGTGAAGGTCAAGGTGACCAACAGCCCGACCGGAGGCAAGGCCCTGAGCAAGTCGAAGACGGTGAAGCTGCTCGGCAAGAAGGCAAAGAAGCGCAAACGCCGCTGAGCAGTACCTGAAATTCAGTAGCCATCCCACAAACGGCCTCGTAGCTGTTAGGTTGCGAACACTCAAGTACAGGGACGAACGTTCCAGTACATAGAGTGATGTGTTCGGTAAGGGGATAGGCACTACAGGGGGTTTCAGGTATGGGATTGAGGAGAGGTACCCGATTCGCGGCAATGGTCATCGCTGCTTTCGGGGTCTGGTTGCTGGCCAGCGCCCCCGCCCGGGCCGCCGACCCGGTGGTCAACCCGGGAAGCAACTTCAACGCGACGGTCACCGGCGGCGAGATCAAGATCGGCACTTCCCTCGATCCGATCGACGTCGGCGCCATGAGCCCCTCGCCCCGGCTGCGCAACATCACCGTGAATCCCGACGGCAGTTTCTCCGCGGCCGCTGCCGACTTCGTCTTTCCCCAGCTCACCCTGGCGGTCGACAGCCCGGTCGGCGCCGTAGACATCTTCGTGCAGATCCGGGCCGCCTCCCCGGTAACCGGCACGATCGATCCGACCACCGGTGAGGTGACTCTGGCCACTTCGCTGACCATTCAGCTGACCAGCAACCACGCGATCGTCGCGCTCGGCAACAACTGCTACGTCGGGACCCCCGCCAGCCCGATTCCGTTCTCGGCGATCGGCGGCGCCGCCAAGGGAGTGCCCTACGACGAGTACCCGGGCACCACCACGATCGTTGACGACATCCTCGCGATCCCGGCCGCCAGCGGTTGCCCGACCATCGTCGGTCAGGACGTGAACCAGATCGTCAACTCGACCATGGGCCTGCCCTCACCATCCGGCTCGAACACGGTCACCCTGGCGATGCGGTTCAACCCGGCCCCGCATTCGGAGAACTGGGTCGACCCGGAAGGTCCCGGCAACATCCCGCCGACCATCGTCAACGACACCGCGGTCGAGGTGGACACCGGGGTGAACTTCAAGTCCTGGCTGGAAAGCTTCACGGTCGCCAATGACCGGATCCAGGACAACTTCGGTGCGTCGTCGGCCAGCAGCCGCAACGGAAACACGGTCCGGATCACCCTGCTGGTCAAGCACAACCCGGGCCGCGAAGTGACCGGCATCCGGGTCGACGACAACTGGGATGCCGGCGATGACTCCGACGGAGCGGCGATCCAGCCGGTCACCGCCGAGCAACCCGAAGTCGCTGGCGGTTTCAACTACTCGAAGGTCACCCTGACCTACGAGCCGACCACCAACATGGGCCTGAACTGCCCCGGCCTCTTCGACCCGGACGGGACCCTGGGCCGGACCTCGCAGATCAGCGTGCGGGCCGTACTCGACAACGGCGTCGAATCCGAATCATCGGTCTCCCCGATCAAGCTGACCAGGGAAGACTGCAACGCCAAGCTGGACCCGCCGCTTCTCTACGGCTGGGAAGCCCAGGACCCGGCCGGCGGCATCACCCCCGGGTCCGATGTCACCTTCAGCTTCCGCGGGCTCGATACCGACGAGGGCCTGACCAGCCAACAGAAGTTCGGCGGCTACATCTGGCGGCTTCGCAACCTCGACACCGGCGAGACGACCGATCCGACCGCGGTCTGCCCGGGCACCAACCTCGACGGGGCGCTGCGGACAATCGAGGCAACCTTCCCCAGGCGGGGACGCTGGGTGGTCGAAGCCCGCCTCCAGAACATGGCCAATGACCTCTTCGACAACCAGGGTTGCGTCAACCCGCTGGCCGGGAACTACTGGTACTGGGTCGGGGCCGTGGACGTGAACTCGCCGGCCGAGATCTCCGGAATCAAGAGCCCGGGCGCGACGCTGAGCCTTCCGGCCCGGCCCGGAACCGACGGCACGATCACCGCCGCAGTTGATTCGGCCGATCCGTTCGACGTTCCGAACCTTGCGGGCGGACTGACCCAGACCATCGAGTGGGATCTCGATGGCGACGAGAGCAACGGCTTCGAGGTGGTCCGTTACGGCGACAGCCGGACCGGCATGGGCCCGGGCCAGAACCAGATCCTGATCGACAGCTCGGAAATGGCTCCGGGCTTTCACCCGGTCCGGGTCCGGGTCGGAGACAACGGCGCCCTCGGCGGCGCCGACGACATCCGGCGCACCAACATCGCTACCGGCCAGTTCATGGTCAACACGCCGCCGGTTGCCGACGACCTGGCGGTCGAGACCGATCAGGACAACTCGGTGCCGACCCCGCTGATCGCTTCCGATACCAACGCCGACGGTTCACATGACCCCCTGAGCTGGACCCTGACCGAAGCGCCCGGCCACGGCTTCCTCTCCGGGGAGTGGCCGAACCGGGTTTACCACCCGGAGGAAGGCTTCTTCGGCACCGACACCTTCGAGTACGAGGTAAGCGACGGCTTCGGCGGAACCGATACCGGGACGGTGACCGTCACGGTCAACGAGGCGGATGACCCGGTCGTCCCTCCCGACCCGCCCGATCCCGGACCGGAGAAGCAGGACCTGAAGGCGACTTTCGATGAAGGCCGGGTCAACCTGAACCAGGAAGCCGGACCGGCGACTTCGGGAGTGAAGGTGGTCGACTCGACGGTGCCCGACCCGCCGGTGGTCTTCGACACCAACCACTGGGATCAGGCAAGCGGCGAGATCCTGGCCCCGGCAACCGATCTGACCATTCCGGCGAAGACGGTCAGCCTCAGCATCACCGACCCGCTGCCGCTTGATCTCGACGTGACGATCGAGTTCGCGGCCACCGGGCCGATCGGCGGCAGCTTCGATCCGGACACGGGTGTGCTGACCCTCGACTTCGACGCCAGGGCCCTGATCACCGTCAACGCCCCGGCTCCGCTGGGCCAGGTCCTGAAATGCGATGTGACGCCGATCCCGCTCGAGCTTTCGACCTCGGGCGGGGATCTGGTCGATCCGGGCGACGGCGGCGACCGGCCGGCCGCGACCTGGGCGGCGAAGGCGTTCGACTCTGCGGGAGAAGGAGCGGTGACCAGCCTCTGGAGCAACCTGCCGGGCTCGACCGCGCTGGCCGAGCCGATGGCGCCACTGGCCACCTGCGGCGACACGCTGGACGGGCTGATCGGTGGCAGCGGCGGCTTCTGGCTGGGCGGCAAGGTGGAGTTCGAAGGTGGCCCCGATGGTCCGCCCGATCCGGACCCGCCGGCCATCGAACCGGACCGCCACACCGCCGTGTTCGACGGCAAGCGGCTCCACATCCGGCTCTACTGCCCCGCCATATTCAAGCCCTCATGCAAGAGCACCTCGGCTCCGGTGACCAAACAGGTCGGCAAGAAGGCCAGCCGCAAGGCCAGGAAGAAGGCGAAGCAGATGGCCAAGCCAATCCGGACGAAGATCAAGTCCGGCAAGTGGAAGAAGGTCAGTTACCTGATCAAGCCGAAGTTCCGGGCAAAGGTGCAGAAGATGACCGCCAGCAGCAAGCGCCTGTTGATCATCCGGCAGACCGTGAAGTCGAAGAAGTTCAAGTCCGGCAAGTTCAAGGGGAAGCCGAAGATCTTCTTCCACCGGCACAGGGTCAGAGGCACCTGATACGGCCATATGATCGCCCGGATGACCCGGGGAGAGATCGGAGACCAGGGCAAGGACGCGACCGGATCGGCCTGGGCCAGTCTGCCGGTCGTCTTCGGCATCTGGCTGGTCTCGGTTGCCTTCGTCTTCTTTCCGGTCAGCCTGCTCCTGACCGACTGGGTCAGCGATACGCAGTACTCGAACCTGCTGAACCTGATGAAGGAACCGGTCTTCGTCGCCATCTTCGGCGGATCGGTCGGTCTCTGGACACTGGTCGCCCCTCTGCTCTTGACCTCCACGGCCGACCGGCTGGTCTGGATGCGACGACTCGGATGCCGTGAACTTACGCCATCCGAGTCCGGCCGGCTCGACCCTCTCTGGCAGGAAGTCTTCCAGCGGGCCCGCATCCACCCGGATGCCTACCGCCTGAAGATGAGCGACCAGCCGGTGCAGAACGCCTTCGCGGTCGGCGACGGCGTGATCACCCTTGACCAGGGAATCCTCGAGATGGACGACGCCGACCTGAAAGCGATCATGGCCCACGAGCTCGGCCATCACGTCCGCCGCCACACCCAGGTCAACGCGCTCGCGGTCTGGTTCGGCGCTCCGGCCCGCATCCTCTACGGCGTTCTTCTGTTTCTCGTTTTCGGGCTGATCCGCATTGCCGGCTCGCTTTCGGGCTGCAGCTGGGCGCTGCTCTTCCTGCTCTTCGCCCTGATGCTCGCGGTCCCGGCGATCGCGCTCTTCCTCCTGCTCGGGATCGCCCAGCTCCTGATCCGCCTGCTCGACCGCAAGGCCGAGTTCGAGGCCGATCTCTTCAGCGCCGAGACCGGCTACCGCGTCGAGATGATCGACGCCCTGGCCGAACTGCGGGAGATCTACGGCGAACCGGAAAAGAACAAGCCGTGGTCACCGGCCCGGCTGGGCTCGACCCACCCGCCCTTCACCGACCGGATCGAAGCCCTGAGCTGAAACTGCCCTTGGGGACGCGCCAGGGGCCGCCCGGGCGAAGGTCAGTTCGCCCCGGGTTGTCAGAAAGCGGGCTGCGCAAGCGACCCGTGCTTTGACAACCACCGGAAGGACCCCGTGAAGACCTTCAAATCACTGATTTTCACCTTGCTGACGGCCAGCGTCGCCATCATGCTCTCTGCCCATCCCGCTTCGGCGAGCCCGGTCGGCGGAGACCTTGCGAACAGCGAAGCCGCGCTCTCGTCCAAGGTCTTCGGCGAGCCCGAAACCGGCGCCCACGCAAGCCGGCGCAATCGGCCCAGATTCATGCCGATGTTCAAAGCCAAAAACAACGCCCGGTACGCGGCCTACCAGGTATACCTGGACCCGGAGTTCAACTTTGACCAGTACGGCACCGGAAAGTGCCGACGCCTGAACCGCTCCAAGGTCTATTGCTACACCTGGGCATCGGAAGATTTCTACGACGACTTCGGCTACTACCTCGACACCTTGCTCTGCGACTGGTTCACCACCAGCACCTACAACGCCCGGGGCAAGATGAAGATCAAGATCGAACAGCCGGAATGCGTTTGGTTGTCAGAGGTCTAGGAGAAGACCCGGCACTCATTCCCCGTCTTCGCCCGAACTGAAGTCCGGGATCGGGGGAGCGCCCCCGGACATTCCCGCCAGTTCCGACTGGGCTTCAGCCGCCTGGTTCTGGGCCTCGGCTGCCCGCAGCTGCCGGAACTCGAGGGTCACTGCCGACTCCGCGGCCATGCCACCGGCGATGATTCCATGACTGCGGCCCGAACGCTTGCCATCGACGAAACCGCGTTCGGCCATCGCGCGGGTGATCTCCCTGCCGGTCCGGTCGCTGGCCTGGACAAAGGCTTCCTGCCCGGTCAGCTCCGGGCCGGAATCGTCGCTTCGAGTCAGGTACCCGACGCCGAATCCCAAACCTCCGGCGACCAGCAACAGCGCCAGACCGGCCAGGGCCACCCTGAGCCACGGGCGCCGGGTCCTGCCCTCCGTGAGCTCGGGGGAATCTTCGCCCTCCGGTTTCGGATCAGGGTCGGCCATTGCCCGGCCCCTCCTGTTCCTGTTCTTCCTCTTCCTTCTCGGCTTCCTCGGCGGCCTTCTTCGCGGCCGCGACCGCTGCCTTGTAGGAAGACAGCTCGTCCCCGGTGGGACACCAGGACGGTGCGGCCGGCAGGATCCCGCAGTTGGCCGCCCGGGCGGCGATCTCCGACTCGGCCGCGGCTGCCGCCGACTCGGCCGACTTCTGGGAATCAACCGCCTGTTCGATCTCCGCGTTCCCGGCCCCGATCACCTTGCCTTCGCGCGCCCCGGTCTTTGCCCCCGCCCGCCTTCCCCGGACCGCGCCCGCCTTGAGCCCCCGCAGCGCCGTGACCTTCCTTGTCTGGTCGAAGACGAGGCTGTACCCCCGTTTGAAGCCCAGCTCCCGGGCAGCTTGCGCGTCGCTCTTGCCGTCGGCCGATCCGGCTCCCGTCGCCCAGCCCAGGGCGCCGGCCGTCAGGACCGCGAGCACGGCCCCGATCAGCCAGGGTG
>JAGQUQ010000073.1 GCA_020438425.1 Solirubrobacterales bacterium | reverse complement strand
GATGCAGAAGAAGTACGCGCGGTACGGCCTGACCTGCATCGACCTCGGTTTCGGTGTCACCACTCTGATCGAGCTCTGACCGCGGCTCAGAACACCCCCTGATCGAATAGGCTGCGTGGCCGGTCGCCTCCGCCATCCCGGGGGCTTTTCACGAACTTCGCTACAGGAGGAACTCCCCAGATGGAGATCAAGAAGGTTGGGGTTGTTGGCTGCGGTCTGATGGGCCACGGCATCACCCAGGTCAGCGCCCAGGCCGGATACGACGTCATCGTTGCCGATGTCAACCAGGAAGCGCTCGACAAGGGCCTCGGCAAGATCAGCAAGCTGCTCGGCAAGTCGGTCGAGAAGGGCAAGATCGAACAGGCTGACGCCGACGCGATCCTCGGCCGGATCAACACCACAACCGATCTGAACGACTTCGCCGATTGTGACCTCGTGATCGAGGCCGTGACCGAGAACCTCGAGACCAAGCTCAAGATCTGGAAGCAGCTCGACGGCATCGTCAAGGACGAGGCCTACTTCGCGACCAACACTTCCTCGCTGCCGGTCATCAACCAGGCCGCGGCCACCACGCGGCCGACCAATTTCCTCGGCCTTCACTTCTTCAACCCGGTCCAGGTCATGCCCCTGCTCGAGGTGATCCAGTCGGTGACCACCTCGCCCGAGGCGATGGGCATCGGTCTCGCATACGGCGAAAAGCTGAAGAAGACCACCGTCGAAACCAAGGACAAGGCCGGCTTCATCGTCAACCGCCTGCTGGTTCCGTACATGCTCGACGCGATCCGCGGCCTCGAAGAGGGCATCGGCACGATCGACGAGATCGATGCGGCGATGAAGGCCGGTGCCGGTCACCCGATGGGCCCGCTCACCCTGGCCGACTTCGTCGGGCTCGACACCCTTCACTCGATTTCCGACGTGATGTTCGACGAGTTCCGTGAGCGTCGTTTCGCCGCCCCGCCGACCCTTCGCAAGATGGTCGCCGCCGGTTTCTACGGCAAGAAGTCGGGCCGCGGTTTCTACGATTACTCCGGCGAAAAGCCGGTCTCGGTCAATCCGGGCCTGTAGGGCTTCCGTTGACCAAGGTCGATCTCGATCCCGCCCTCCGGGCCGCCCTCGGCGGCGGTCCGGAAAGGCATCACGCCAAGACCGCGGAGCAGGGCAAGCTCCCGGTCCGGGAACGGGTCGATCTACTGCTTGACGAAAACTCTTTCGTCGAGGACGCGCTCCTGGCCGACTGGGACCAGGAGGGCTTCGGCGCCGATGGCGTCGTCACCGGAACCGGGCTGATCTGTGGCCGGCCGGTTGCCCTGATGGCCAACGATCCGACCGTCAAGGCCGGTTCCTGGGGCCCGAAGACGGTCGAGAAGATCCTCCGGATCCAGGAACGGGCCCTGAAGCTGGAGATCCCGATGATCTACCTGGTCGACTCGGCCGGGGCCCGGATCACCGATCAGGTCCAGATGTTCCCCGGCCGTCGCGGAGCGGGCCGGATCTTCTACAACGAAGTGAAGATGAGCGGCCGGGTGCCGCAGGTCTGCATCCTGTTCGGTCCCAGCGCGGCCGGCGGTGCCTACATTCCCGCCTTCTGCGATGTCGTGATCATGCGGGACGGAAACGCCTCGATGTACCTCGGTTCTCCCCGGATGGCCGAGATGGTCATCGGCGAGACGGTTTCACTCGACGAGATGGGCGGGGCCCGCATGCACACCTCCAAGTCGGGTTGCGGCCACTTCCTGGTCAAGACCGATGAAGAGGCGATCGAGACCGGTCGCAGCTACATGCGGTACATGCCGACCAGCTGGCGCGAGCAGGTCCCTGACGTCGAGCCGAAGAAGCCGGTCTCCGACACCCCGCTCGAAGAGATCATTCCGCTTGACGAGAACGTCCCCTTTGACATCAACCTCCTGCTCGACACGCTCCTCGACGAGGGCAGCTTCATCGAGGTTCACAAGCGCTGGGCCAAGGAGCTGATCGTCGGTTACGGCCGGCTCGACGGCAAGGCGGTCGGGATAGTCGCCAACCAGCCGAAGCAGAAGGGCGGCGTGCTCTTCGTCGACTCGGCCGACAAGGCGGCTCGCTTCATCGCTACCTGCAACGCCTTCAACATCCCCCTGCTCTTCCTGGCCGACATTCCCGGTTTCATGATCGGCACCGCGGTCGAGAAGCAGGGCATCATCCGTCACGGTGCCAAGATGATCTCGGCGATGTCCGAGGCGACAGTGCCGAAGATCTCGGTCGTCGTTCGCAAGGCCTACGGAGCCGGCCTCTACGCGATGGCCGGTCCGGCCTTCGAGCCCGATTCCTGCATCGCCCTGCCGAACGCTTCGATCGCCGTGATGGGGCCGCAGGCGGCCGTCAACGCGGTCTTCTACAACCAGATCCAGGCGATCGAGGACGAGGCCGAGCGAGAGAAGTTCGTCGAGGAGAAGCGCAAGGAATACGCCGAAGGGGTGGACCTGCTCCACCTCGCTTCCGAGATGGTTATCGACGCGGTGATCCAGCCCGAAGACCTCCGCACGGAACTCATCAAGCGCTTCGCCCTGGCCGAGGGCCGTGACCGCTCCTTCACCGAACGCCGCATTCCCATCACCCCCGCCTGAAGGTTTCCGTAGGGTTTCCGGATGGAGCGATCCGTCTGGAGATATCTGTTCCTCGCGTTTCTCTGCGCCAGTGGAACCGCCGCTCTGGCGCTGCTGTTTTATGGCTCAACCCGGATCAGCGAGTTCGATGCCCGGGTCACTTCCCACTTCCTCGCCGTGCCGGACTCCCGGCTCGACCAGGTTGCCGACTTCGGGGCGAGGCTGGCCGAGCCGGCTCCCCTGATCCTGATCGCATTTGGCTTGATCGTTCTCGCCGTCGTCTGGAACCGGCCCTGGCACCTGCTCGCGGCCGGCGGGGTGATCATCGCCGCCAACCTGACGACCCAGGTGATGAAGGCGCTGATGGCCCATCCCCGGCTCCAGGGGGCGCTCGGGGTCAGCTACCCGATCGAGATTCACTACCCGAGCGGTCACACCACCGCCGCGCTCGCCTCGGCTTTCGGCCTCTGGCTGGTGACGCCGCCACGCTGGCGGGCCTGGGCTGCGGCCTTCGGGGCGACCTACGCGCTCGCTGTGGCCGCCGGCGTGGTGATTGCCGGCTGGCACTTCATCAGCGACGTGATCGGGGCGGCACTGGTGGTCGGCTTCTGGGCCTGCCTCGCCATGGCCGCCCTGGTCCAGGCCGGCCTTGAACGAACCGATCGCTCTAGAGAGTCTTCGCGTACTCGCTGAAGAAATCGAGCGCTTCGGGGTTGGCCAGTGAGTCGCGGCTGGCCGCCTTCCCGGCCGGGGTGCCAGTGAGGATTCGCTTGACCGGAACTTCGAGAACTTTGCCCGAAAGGGTGCGGGGGACCGCTTTGATCTCGATCATCTCGTTGGGAACATGTCGCGGGGAGCAGCGGCTGCGGATCTCGCCGGCGACTTTCTTCTTCAACTCGTCGGTCAGTTCGGCCCCCTCGGCCAGGACGACGAAGAGGGGCATCCAGCCTTCGGTTCCTTCGCGGGGGATGTCGACCACGAGGGCATCGACGATGTCATCATCGGCCAGTACCGCCCGGTAGATCTCCGAGGTACCCATGCGGATGCCACCCCGGTTGATGGTCGAGTCGGAGCGGCCGTAGATGATCGCGGTTCCCCGCTCGGTGATCTCGATCCAGTCGCCGTGCCGCCAGATTCCCGGGTAGGTGTCGAAGTAGCTGTCGTGGTAGCGGGATCCGTCCTCGTCGCCCCAGAGAAACAGCGGCATCGACGGCATCGGCTTGGTGATGACCAGTTCCCCGACCTCGCCGATATGCGGGTTGCCCTCTTCGTCCCAGGACTCGATCGCCGCCCCGAGCGCCCGGGCCTGCAGCTCGCCCCGGTAGACCGGAAGGGTGGGAACGCCACCGACGAAGGCCGTGCAGAGGTCGGAACCACCCGAGGTCGAAAACAGCCAGGTGTCCTTGCCGATGTGCTCGTACACCCAGTCGAAGCCCTCGGGGGCCAGCGGCGAGCCGGTCGAGCCGACCGAGCGGAGCTTTGAGAGGTCACGGCCGTCAGCGCCGGGCTCGACCCCGTCCTTCATGCAGGCCGAGATGTAGGAGGCGGAGGTGCCGAAGCAGGTCACCCCGGCATCCGAAGCGAGCTGCCAGAGAGCTGACATGTCGGGGTGACCGGGGTTGCCGTCATAGAGCACGATTGCCGCGTCGGTGAGCAGGCAGGAGACGAGAAAGTTCCACATCATCCAGCCGGTGGTCGTGAACCAGAAGATCCGGTCACCCTCACCGGCATCAAGGTGGAGGTGCATCTTCTTCAGGTGCTCGAGCAGGATGCCGCCCTGGCTCTGGACGATCGGCTTTGGCAGCCCGGTGGTGCCGGAGGAGTAGAGGATCCACAGGGGGGAGTCGAACGGCACCCGGGTAAACGTCAACTCGGACCCGGGATCCTTCGAAAGCAGCTCGTTCCAGGTGATTGCGCCAGGGAGCGAGGTCAGGTCAGGGTTCGGCTCCAGGTAGGGCAGGATCACGATCTGCTCGACCGTGGGCATACCGGCAACCAGATCGGAAACCACGCCGCGACGGTCAAAACCCTTGCCGCCGTAGTTGTAGCCGTCGACCGCGAGCAGGACTCTGGGCTCGATCTGGGCCAGACGGTCGGTCACGGCCCCGGCACCGAAATCCGGGGAGCAGCTCGACCAGACCGCGCCCAGGCTGGCAACGGCGAGGAAGGCAACGATCGTCTCGTGCGAATTCGGAAGGTAGCCGGCAACCCGGTCGCCGGGCCCGACGCCCAGCGCCTTCAGTCCCGCCGCGCAGTCGGCCACCCGGCTTCGCAACTCACCCCAGGTCACTGTTTCGAGCGCCCGCACCTCCGACGCGGCAAAGACGGCTGCCGCTTCCGGATCGCGGTCGCGGAAGATGTGTTCGGCGTAGTTGAGACTGGTGCCCTCGAACCACCTGGCTCCGGGCATTTCCCGGCTCGAAAGAACCCGCTCGAACTCGCCGTCATGAAGGACGTCGAAGTACTCCCAAACCGACAGCCAGAACTCTTCCGGTTCGTCGGTGGACCATTTCCACAGTTGGTCGTAGCCAGGCCCTTCCGGCCCCCGGCCTTCGGCCTTCAACCAGGCTTGGTAGCGGCTCAGTCCGGAGTTCGCTACTGACTCGGGCGAGGGCTCCCAGAGCAGATCAGGGCTCAAGCTTTCTCCTCGTGGTCGGGGAGGGCCCCGTCGACGGAGTCGAGGATCACGTCGACACCCGCCTCGCCCCTGCCGACCACGGTGGTGGCCCGAAGGCCGCGACGCCGGGCCATCGTGGCCGCGGTCTGGGTTCGCAGCGCAACGACCTTGGGCTTCAGCGGACTTTCGGCGGCCAGGCCGGGGCTCATCCTGGTCGGCATCAGGTCCCCTTCGCTTCCGGTGACCTCCGGCTTGGCTGCCCTCGCGCCGCGCACGACGTTCACCAGGGCACAACCCGGTTTCAGTTTCAGCCGCCCATCCGCAAAGAAAGCTCCCGCCCCTCCGGCCGATGAGTACTCGGATCCGAACAGGCAGATCGCCACACCCGAATCACCTTCCGACTCGTCGTCGGCGGCTTTTGCCGCGGCCATCGCGTCACGGGCCGGGGCCAGGTCCTCCTGGGTGGCAACCGGCGTGCCGGCGAGGTGACGGTCAACCTGTGCCGCGATAACCGCCAGCGGGATCCCGGTGGTGACGGTCTGGAACACGTTCAGCGCCGCGTCCTCGATGCCCACGGCGCGCATCATCAGGGCGGCGAAGGTACCGATCATTCCACCGTAGAAAAGGATGCGATCGGTCGTGACCTGGCCGGAGAAGCGGCGGGAGAGCCACTCGCCGACCGGATAGGAGTCCGGTACGTCATAGCCGGCGGCGAGGATGACATCGACCTCTTCCCAGGCCGGACCAGGGGGAGGGGAGAGCACGTTGCCGGTCTTGCGGCCGGGAATCAGGCGTCCGACCAGTCTCAGGCCAAGACCCCGTTCCGAGTAAAAGGAAAAGGCCGCGAGCAGGCAGATCGAAGCGCCGATCGCCGGCCACTTCAGTCCGACCAGGCTGGCGGCAACGACGATCAGGGAGTGAAGGGCGATCGTCGATGACTCGGGCGCCGGGATTTTCACTTCCTGAACCCTGGCCTCGCGTCCCTTGCTCTCCAACTCCTCGACCAGGCGGGCGGCTGCCCGTCTTTCGAGGTCGCTTCCGGCGACCCCGGTCGGTCCGCCGGAGAGAACGTCGGTCCGCTCCGGTCGGTCGTCCTGCCCGGCGGTTCCCTCGTCGGGTTCTTTTTTGTCAGCGGATTCCACGATCGTCTCCCAATGCGGCGGGTGGGAATCGAACCCACACGCCCTTGCGGGCAACGGATTTTGAGTCCGTCGCGTATACCAGTTCCGCCACCGCCGCCGGGACGCTCAAGTTTATGCCGCTCGACTCAGGAAGCGCCGGCCAGGGAACCGGTCTCGACCTTGTTACCGCCGTCCCCGCTGCTGCCGGAACCGATCGGCCGTTCTTCCTCGACGTGCCATTCCTGCCGGAAACCGATCGCACATGCGATCAGCAACGCGATCTGCACCGGAATCAACAGCAGCACGAGCAACCCGATCAGGTCCGATGGCAAAGATGCCTCGGCGAAGTAGGCCTTGTCTCGGGCAAACCAGGAGGGCGCTCCGACGGCGCAGAAGATCCCGAGCAGGACCGATAGCGCGAGGGTCAGTGAAAGTGCGCCTCGGCTCCAGCGCCAGGTCATGATCGCCAGACCCAGATAGATCAGGATGATCCCGATCGAGATGAATCCGTAGGTGCTGCCACCGACCAGCACATCCCATCCGCCGATCGTCACGATCAGCATCAACACTGCCGAAACGACAAGCAGAAGTACCGCGATGAATCGCGTCGTCAGCGAATCGGCCTTCTCCCGATTCGGACGCCAAAGCTCGTAGCCGGGCCTTGCCTCTCCTACCGCCATGAAGCGATCATAGATTCAATCCCGGATGTCCGCAGCCCGGGTGCCGGTCTGTACGAAAAAAACGATGCGGACGAGAGGACTCGAACCTCCACACCCTCGCGGGCACCAGGACCTAAACCTGACGCGTCTACCAGTTCCGCCACGTCCGCATCCGGCCGTTCCGAAGGCCGGCCGCCGACGATCTTTTCACGCCGGGCCGGATCAGGCACCGACGCCGGACCAGGCCAGGTCGAAGGCCTGGTTGGCGACTTCCCCGATGTCCGAGCCGGGCCGGTTGCCTTCGGCGACGTCCTGGAGAACCGCCGAGGCGGAGAACATCACGCCGGCGAGCAGGACCGCCGCGCAAATCGGGATCGGTGCGTCGGGCTTTATCTCCCCGCGGCTTTGCCCTTCGGCAAGCAGCCCGGCGATCAGCACCGCGAAGGGCAGCTCGCCTTCCCCGAGTATTGCGGCGAAGCGGGCCGGGTGACCGAGCGTCTCGGCCAGCATCTCGGCGTGGAACCGCGGGCTGATCCGGGGTTCCATCACGAGCAGGATGACCTTGCGCGCGCTTTCCTTGATCGGCGTGGACCCGTCGGAGATCGCTTCGTCCCAGGCGGGACGAAGGTGCTCGCGAAAGTTGCGCGCCGACTCGTGGAGGAAGACGTCTTCCTTGCGGGGGAAGTAGCGGAAGAAGGTGCCCCAGCTGGTTCCCGCCTCGGCGACGATGTTCTCGACCCGGGATTCCTCGATGCCCTTGCTGTCGATTTCCTTGAGCGCGGCCTCATAGAGCCGATCGCGCACCTCGATCCCCCTTTGCTGCTTGGGAATCGCTCCCAGGCCGACTCCTCCGACCAGCACGCTCTCGGGAGTGGGGGGTGTCATGTTCGCCGCAACGTTTGCCATGGAACCTGATTCGCATCACCATTATTGCCGCGAAGGAGGATGGGGTACCTGCCGGGTCAGACCTTGACCGCAACCTATTGTTGAGTAAACTAATCAACTATGAGTACGCCCGATCGCTCCTATCTCGTTTGTGCCACACCCCGCAGCGGCAGTACCCTGGTCTGCCAGACCCTGATCCGGACCGGTGTTGCGGGCCGTCCCGAGGAGTACTTCGAGGCGCTCAGGAGCAGCGGCGTTCCCCGGCGTCCGGAGGAGTACTTCCACGGGGTGGGTGACCGCACGATTTTCGATCACCTTGCCGAGCGCTCCCAGGACTTCAATCCAAATCCCCGTTCGCCGCTCTGGAGCCGCACGGCCTACGACCGTTATCTGGACTGGGTCCTAGAGGCCGGGACCACCCCGAACGGTGTCTTCGGGGCGAAGTTGATGTGGGGATACATCGAGGACTTCGTCTCGCTGCTCCGCAACATTCCCGAGTACCGGGACGTGCCGATGGCGGAGATCCTCTCCGAGGTCTTTCCCGACCTGACCTTCGTCCGGGTGGTACGAGCCAACAAGATCCGGCAGGCCGTTTCGTTGTGGAAGGCGGTCCAGACGGCGACCTGGCGGGACGAGAGTTCGTCGAACGGGGATCAGCCGGAAAACATCGATGCGTCCTACAAGGGCTTCGCCAACGAACACCGGCCGGCCCTCCGGTTCCACTACGGCGCGATCAAGCACCTGCTGAACCAGCTGCTCCAGCAGGAAGCCGCCTGGGATGCGTTCTTCGAGCATTCGCGGATCAAGCCGGTCCTCGTGCTCTACGAGAACTTCGCCTCCGATATCGAGACCAGCACCCGCAACGTGCTCGGGAAGCTTGGCATCGAAGCCCCCGACGACCTTCACCTCGAGACGAGGATGAAGAGCCAGTCTGACGGGATCAACGACGACTGGGCCCGTCGTTACAGCGACATCCGGCTGGGCGCCGAGTTCGATCTCGTTCCCGCCGTTCCCGAAGCTGTCTGAGTTGCCCGTAGGCTGAACGAATGGCGGAACGCCCGAACATCATCTACGTGCATTCCCACGACACGGGAAGGTACGTCCAGCCTTATGGCCATCAGGTCCTGACCCCGAACATCCAGCTGCTGGCCGACCAGGGCATCACCTTCAGGCGGGCCTTTTGTGCGGCCCCGACCTGCTCCGGCAGCCGCGCGGCGCTCCTGACCGGCCAGCACTGCCACAACAACGGCATGACCGGCCTGGCTCATCGGGGCTGGAAGCTGAACGAATACTCGCGGCACCTGGTCCATCCTCTGAATGAGGCCGGCTACCGCACAATCCTGGTCGGCGAGCAGCACATCTCCCGTGACCCGCATGTGATCGGTTACGACGAGGTGATCGAACTGAGCGACAATCACGCCAAGCGGGTCGCTCCCAGCGCGCTCGACGCGCTTCGCCGGACCAGCGAACCGTTCTTCATGTCGGTCGGGTTCTTCGAGACTCACCGGGATTTCGCGGCCCCGACCTCGGTCCGGGACTCGCTCTATTCGCTGCCGCCCGAGAACCTGCCGGACACGGTCGAGACCCGCAGCGACATGGCCGCATTCAAGGAAAGCGTGCGCTCGCTGGACCAGGGGATCGGGGCCCTGCTGAACGGCCTGCATGCCAGCGGACTTGCCGACCGGACCCTGGTCATCTGCACTACCGATCACGGACTTGCTTTCCCGAAAGCGAAGGCCACCCTGCTCGACGGTGGCATCGGGGTGATGCTGCTGATGCGGGGGCCGAACGGGTTTTCAGGGGGCAAGGTGATCGATTCGATGGTCTCTCACCTCGACCTCTATCCGACGATCTGCGATGTGGCCGGTATTCAGCCACCGGACTTCCTCCAGGGGTCTTCACTGATGCCGCTGGTGGAGGGGAAAGTGGCCTCGCTTCACGAAGAGCTCTTTTCCGAGGTCACCTACCACGCGGCCTATGAGCCGCAACGGGCGGTGCGGACCAACCGCTGGAAGTACATCCGAAGGTTCGATGACCGCAAACGCCCGGTGCTGGCCAACTGCGACGACAGCCTGACCAAGGATCTGTTGATCGCAATGGGGTGGGGCGAGCGCGAAGTCGCCCGCGAGCAGCTGTTCGATCTCTACCTCGATCCGCTCGAGGAGAACAACCTGGCCGGGGATCCGAACAACGCGGATGTTCTGGTTGACATGCGCTCCCGCCTCGACCGCTGGATGGAAGAAACCAACGACCCGATTCGTCTCGGTCCGATTCCGCCCCCACCGGGCGTCGAGATCAACGAGCCGGACCAGGTCTCCCCGGACGAGCCGTTGACTGTGGTTCCGGGCTAGCTTCGCGGTTTCGACAGGCGGGAGATCAGCGGATCCGGACCGAACTCGCCGAGACCGCCGGTTGCCCGGGTCAGGGCGAGAAGGCCTTCGATCCCCTGGTCGAGTCGCGTGGCGGCATCTTCGCCCGGCACGCCGTCCTTGAAGTCGGCCGAGGTCAGGTAGACGTCAACCGGCAGCGTGAGTGCGCCGAAGAAGCTGAGCAGGTCGCGGAGGTGCCGCTCGACGCCAAGCGAGTGGTGGTCGGTCGCACCCATGGCGACGATCAGGACGGGTTTGCCACGAAGGGCCTCGACCGGGGTCAGGTCGAGCAGGTTCTTGAGTGCCCCGGTCATCGAACCCCGGTAGACAGGGGTGGCGAGAATCACCGCGTCGGAAGCGGCGATCTGGCCGATCACCCTGGCCGAGTCATCTTCGAGTTGATCGAGCGGGGTTCCGTTAGCGAATCCGATGCTCACTTCGGCCAGGTCGATTCGCTCCGCAGCGCT
>JAGQUQ010000072.1 GCA_020438425.1 Solirubrobacterales bacterium | reverse complement strand
GCGCCGTAGGTCAGGGTCAGGGCGAAGACGCCGTACCAGAAGGGATCGGATTCACCGAACCATTGCGGGATGCCGAGTTCCTTCGGAATGGCGCCCTCGGTGGCCATGATCGCCATACCGCTCGAGAGCAGCAAGATCACCAGCAGCAGCGGGATGCCGCGCAGGCAGTCGATGTAGGCGATAACGATCCAGCGCACGGGCGCCAGGAATTTGCCGGGGGTCTGGCGCAGAACCGCGAGGATCAGACCCCAGATCAGGGCGGCGATGCCGCCAACGACGGAAAGTTTGATGGTGACCCAGAACCCGTCCAGTACGTACTGGAAGTAGTACGCCATGAACTGGAAGTTAAAAAAGGTGTCGAAAAATACGTCCATGGCTTCTTTCAGTCATACCCGACACGCGGGGTGACGGGGAAACAAAACAAAGAGGGCGCCCCGCGGGGCGCCCTCTTTGTTGACGGTCGGAACCTACTCTTCGGTGGTCCCGGTGTCCGCGGATGCGGTGCCGTCCGTGATGCTGGCCGGCGGAGTTGCGTTGAAGTACTTCTTGAACAGCTTCTCGTAGGTGCCGTCCTCGATCAGATCGGAGAGGGCGCCGTTGACAGCGCTCAGAAGTTCCGGCGTGTCCTTGGCAAACGCGAAGCCGTAGTACTCGCCGGTCGGGATGTTGGTTGCGATCTCGAAGCCCGACTGACCCTTGGACGCAGCGTCCTCGGCGACGGGGGCATCGATGATTGCAGCCTCGGCCTGACCGTTCACCACAGCGGCGATCGCGGCGGCGCCGGTCGGGAAGCCCCGGACCTGGCCAGCGTCGGTCTCGTCGTTGGCGTAGGCCTCACCGGTGGTTCCGTCCTGGGCGGCAACAGTCGCGCCGGACAGGTCCTCAACCGAGGTGATGTCCGAACCCGGGGGTACGAGGAGGGCCTGCTCGGACTCGAAGTACGGATCCGAGAAGTTGACTGCCTGCTCGCGTTCCGGGGTGATCGTGGCGGCCGAAGCAACCATGTCGAACTTGCCCTGGGCAACATCCGTGAAGATGGTGTCGAAGGCGGTGTCCTCGATCTTGGTCTCGAGGTCGAGGCGCTCGGCGATGTCGTTGACCAGCTCGATGTCGAAGCCGGTGTAGTCGGGCGCCTGGCCCATTTCGAACGGGGCGTACGGGATGTCGGAACCGACCGTGAGGGTGCCCTCGGTGATCAGCTCGGACTGGAAGTCTCCGCTACCGCTGCTGCTGCTGTCGTCATCACTGCCACAACCGACGACAACTACCATCGCCGCGAGAATCATCAGCGCCGAAAGCAGCGCGATCAAACGGGATTTCTTCATGCTTGATTTCCTCCAGGAAATATTTGGTGCTGGACGGGCAACCCGGCCAGTATTTCACGATTTCCGGGAATCCATTCGGCCCCGCGTCCAAGTGACTACACTTAATGAAGTACCGCAGTCCAGCGGCCCACCTCAATGACTCCTTACTACGACCTTCTGAACAAACCCTGCGGAGGGACTTTCCACGACATCGTCGACTCGATCGGGCACACACCCCTGGTCGAACTGAAGACCCTGTCGCCGAAAGAGGATGTCCGGATCTTCGCCAAGCTCGAGTCGGCCAACCCGACCGGCTCGGTCAAGGACCGGGTCGCCCGGTCAATGATGCAGGTCGCCGAGGAAACCGGGGCGATCGGTCCCGGGCAGACGATCCTCGAACCCACTTCCGGCAACACCGGCATCTCGCTGGCGATGATCTGCCGTCGCAAGGGCTACCCGCTGAAGGTGGTCATGCCCGACAACGTGACCGCCGAGCGAACCCAGTTGCTGGAGATGTACGGGGCCGAGATCGTTTACTCGGAAGGGGCCAAGGGATCGAACGGCGCGGTCGAGCTGGCCCTCGAGCTGGCCGAGGACCCGCAGTACTACATGCCGTACCAGTACGGCAACGAAGCCAACCCGAATGCCCACTACAACGGCACCGCGGTCGAGATCCTCGAAGAACTCGACGAGGTCACCGCCTTCGTGGCCGGTCTCGGAACCGGTGGAACGCTGATGGGCAACGGCCGGCGGCTCAAGGAAGCGAACCCGGAGACCAAGCTGGTCGCCGCCGAACCGATGCAGGGCGAGCTGGTCCAGGGTCTGCGTTCACTCGACGACGGGTTCATCCCGCCGATCATCGACCTCTCGATCCTTGATCGGAAGATCATGGTCTCGAACATGGACGCGATCGTCTGGACGAAGAAACTGCTCGACCAGGAAGGCATCTTTGCTGGCGTTTCATCCGGTGCGGTCGCCGCGATCGCGGTCCGGATCGCGAACGAGATCGACTCGGGCAACATCGTCTTCCTGATTCCCGACGGAGGCTGGAAGTACCTCTCCTCCGGGGTCTACACCAAGTCGATCGAGGAACTCGGCGACATCGACGCGACCAACTGGTGGTAGGGGTGAAGGTCCCGCAGGCGCTGCTCGACGAGATGATCGAGCACAGCAAGGCTGACAATCCGAACGAGTGCTGCGGCCTGATCGGCGGGTCCGGGGACGAGGCGATCACGCTTCACCGGATGGAG
The DNA here is from genome assembly GCA_020438425.1 of Solirubrobacterales bacterium. Lineage (GTDB taxonomy): Bacteria > Actinomycetota > Thermoleophilia > Solirubrobacterales > 70-9 > 67-14. Next base: position 8,201 of record JAGQUQ010000072.1, on the reverse strand, counting down.
AACACCGCCCACAGCCCGCTCCGGTACGAGATGGACTCGAAGGAGCAGCTTCAGGTTTACAAGCAATTCCTCGAGGCCGGTCATGACGTGGTCGGCATCTATCACTCGCATACCAGGACCGCCGCCTACCCTTCGCAGACCGACATCAACCTGGCCGGTGGCTGGCCCGACGCCGTCTACTTCATCGTCTCGCTCGAGTCCCCGGATGAGCCGTATGTCCGTGGATTCAACATCAGGAACGGTCAGGTCGAAGATGTCGATATTCAGGCGATCTGAGAAGTCCGAGCGAACACCGGAACCGGTCAAGATCGCCTGGGCCAGCAACGTCGCCGAGGCCGACCTGATCGCCGACATCCTTCGTCAGGAAGGAATTCCCAGCCTGATCAAGCGCAACAAGGGTTTCGATGTCCCCGACTTCCTCGCCGCCGGTGCCCGCGACATCTTCGTCCCGGCATCAGCCGCCGAGAGAGCAAAAGAGATCCTCGCCGACCTGAAGTCAGACGAAGACACACTTCCTGGATCTTGAAGCTTCTCGATCGGAGCCCCGCCCATCCATTCTTTTCGCGAGTGGGTGGGGCGGGTTCTACCTGGAGGGCGGGTCGGACCCCGCCCGACGTGCAGTTATTGGCCACCGGCCATCGCCGGGAGGATCATCACCGTGTCGCTATCGCTGACCGCGGTCTCGAGGCCGTCCAGGACCCGGACGTCTTCATCGTTCAGGTAGACGTTGACGAAACGGTTCAGCTCGCCTTCGCCGGCGAAGAGCTGGTCACTGGTGTCGGGGTACTCGGCCACGAGGGCGTTCAGCACCTCGCCAACGTTCGAACCGGCGACTTCGATGGTGTTCTGGTCACCGGTGTGCTTGCGGAGAACGGGCGGAATCTTCACGGACGGCATGGGCTGATCCTATCGGTCGGATGCGGCTTCGGTCACCCGGGCTCAGGAACCCGTGTGACCTCCGCAGAACGCTTCGTAATCGGGGAACCTGCCCATCTCTGATTCCGGCACCTCGGGTGCGTTCGGACCGCAGATCGGGCATTCCGGATCACGCCGGACCTTGAGTTCGGTGAAGTGGGTGCCGAGGGCTTCGTAAAGCAACAGGCGGCCGATCAGCGGCTCGCCGATGCCCAGGACCAGCTTCAGGACCTCGTTGGCCTGGAGCAGGCCCATCTGGCCGGCCATCGCACCCAGCACTCCGTTGGCCGAGCAGCTCGGGGCGAGCTCCGGCGGCGGCGGAGTCGGGTAGAGGCAGCGGTAGCAGGGACCCTCGTAAGGAACGAAAGTCGAGATCTGGCCGTCGAAGGAGAGGATCGAAGCGGAGACAACCGGCTTCTTCAGCCGCACCGATGCGTCGTTCAGCAGGTACCGGGTCGGGAAGTTGTCGGCGCCGTCGACGATGATGTCGTAGTCCTCGATCACCTCGAGGATGTTGTTGGCGTCGAGCCGGAAGTTGTACTCGATGACTTCGATGTCGGGATTGAGTTCCTCGATCGTCTGGCGGGCCGAACTCGATTTCGGTGTGCCGACCCGGGCGGTGTTGTGGATCACCTGGCGCTGGAGGTTCGAGGCATCGACCACATCGTCATCGACGATGCCGATCGTGCCGATCCCGGCGGCCGCGAGGTAGAGCGCGGTCGGGGCACCTAGCCCGCCGGCTCCGAGCAGCAGCACCCTGGCTTCAAGCATCTTGATCTGACCCTCGACACCCACCTCGGGCAGCAGGATGTGGCGCGAGTAGCGGTCGCGCTGGGCCGGAGTCAGGTTGACGTTGGACTCGACCGGCAGGCCCTGGGCCTCCCATTCGAGGATTCCGCCACCGAGGTTGGCGGCGTTCTCATACCCCAGCTTGGCCAGGACCACGGCCGCATCGGCGGATCGGACACCTGAGCGGCATTGGAGAATGATGCGCCCCGACTTGTCGGGGGCGACTTCGGAAATCCGGTCGGCGACCACACCCAGCGGGATCAGCTTGCTGCCGGCGATGTAGGCCTCTTCGTACTCGTACGGCTCACGCACGTCGATCAGCGTGACTCCGCCTTCATCCAGCTCGGTGAATGCCTCCTGCGGAGTGATCTCTTCGACTTTCTTCGTTTCGGTCGCTTCCGGTGCCATCGGCAAAACCCCTGAATCTCGATCTGAATTTGGTTACTTCAAAAAGTATAGCGAGCCTCGCGAGCCGTTTCCAGCCCCGGAGCCGACCACGAAGGGTACAGAGGATGAAGCGTCACGTTTCAAGATCCTCGAGAGCCGCAGCGAGGACGGTGGCGTTGTTCCGGTCGAGGTTCTTCGAGGCGAAGAGAAGGGTCAAGGTCCCTTCACACGATTCGAGCAGATCCATCATCTCGGACTCACGGGTCTCGAGTTCGCTGCGGTACCGGGCCTCGAACTCGGCGAAATCGAAATCCCGGCCATGGAATTCCCGGCGCAATTCGTCGCTCGGCGCCAGGTCCTTTGCCCACTCGTCGATCCGTTCCTTCTTCACTCCCCGGGGCCACAGCCGGTCGACCAGAACCCGCCGTCCGTCTTCCGGGCTCGCGTCCTCGTAGATCCGCTTGACCCTGATCTCGGCCATCGACCCAACCTATCCGGAAGTGGCGGTGCAGGAAGAAGGGCCCCGGGTTTCCCCGGGGCCCCCACTACCAGCAATCGGACAGAAGAGAGAAACCGATTACAGGGACGGACGCATCTGTCGGAGGCGCTTGATCCGCTCCTCCATCGGAGGATGGGTGGAGAAGAGACCGGCCAGGCCCTTGGCCTTGAAGGGCTTGACGATGTAGAGCGGTTCCGAGGCTTCGCTCACGTGGCCCTTCATCGGGATCGCTTCGGCACCCTGCTCGAGCCGCTGAAGCGCCGAGGCAAGAGACTCCGGATTGCCGCAGATCGCCGCACCACCGGCATCGGCCGCGTACTCGCGCTGGCGCGAGACCGCAAGCTGAATTATCGATGCGGCCAGCGGGGCCAGCAGCACCATCGCCAGCGAACCGATCAGGCCGAGCGGCGAGTTGTTGTCGCCGCCGAACCACATCAGCATGTAGGCGATGTAGGTGATCGCGGCGCCGATCGTCGAAGCGACCGACTGGATCAGGATGTCGCGGTGCTTGATGTGGGCGAGCTCGTGGGCGACGACACCACGCAGTTCGTCGGTTGAAAGCAGCCGGGTGATTCCGGCCGTGACAGCGACCGCCGAGTGGTTGTAGTTACGGCCGGTCGCAAATGCGTTGGGCTGGTCCTGCGGAATCACGTAAAGCCTCGGCATCGGGATCTCGGCCCGCTGGCAGAGTTCACGCACCATCTGGAAGTACTCGGCGTTTTCGGCCTCCTCCATCGGTTGCGCGCCGCTCATCTTCAGGGCGAGCTTGTCGCTGAAGAAGTAGGAGAAGAAGTTCATCGCGACGGCGATGCCGAGGAAGAGCAGGGCCGTCTGCTGACCACCGATCGCGAAGCCGATGACGACGAGCAGGCCGGAAAGGGTGGCGAGCAGGATCGTCGTGCGGAGCGTGGCGCCCCAGGTTGATTGCTTGGTTGTGGTCATCGAGCCTCCTTTGAAGCAGAGAAACGGAAAATACAGTCGACATTCTTGCGCGAAACGCGAAATCGGTCCATAGGGGCTGACCCTCAATTGACCCCGGGACGACCAGGAGTCCCGGAAAAAGGCCGCCCACCCTGTAACGATGGGCGGCGACGATGAAACGCCGTCCGATCTTCACCGAAGTGCTGCTCCTGAACGCCGTCATGGTGGCCCTCGCCACCGCCGGCGCGGCCCTGGTCACCGGCTTCTCCACCGACCACGTCGAGATGTTGATCCTGATCGCCGGAGTCGCGGCGGCGATTACCTGTCTGCTCAACGTCGCGATCCTCAGGCGACGCTTCACTCCGCTGGAAGCGGTCATAACCGAGATGGAAAAGGTTGATCTGAGCCAGCCCGGAGCCAACCTGCCGGTCTGGATCGACGGGGTCGCGGAAACCGAGGAGGCCGAGCGGCTTGAACTCGCTTTCCTGCGCATGATGCGCCGGCTCGAAGCCGAGCGCCGGCGAAGCTCGAACGCCGCCCTGACCGCCCAGGAGGAGGAAAGGGCCCGGGTCGCCCGCGATCTCCACGACCAGGTCAACCAGTCCCTGACCGGAGTCCTGCTCCGGCTCGAAGCAACCCGCTCCGAGGCTCCCCCGCAACTCGCGGGCGAGATCGAGGAGACGAGCCGCCTCGCCCACCAGGCGATGGATGAGCTGCTCACCGTGGCCCGCCAGCTAAGGCCCAGCGCCCTCGACGACCTCGGACTCAGGGCGGCGATCGCAGGGCTGACCGAGCAACTGGACCTTCCCGGACTGAGCGCCAGCTTCACCTGCGAGGACGATCCCTCCGGGCTCGATCCGGATCTTCAGCTGGTCATCTACCGGGTTTCCCAGGAGGCGATCGGGAACGCGGTGCGCCACAGCGGGGCGAGCCGGATCGACGTGAACCTCTCGCGAAAGGGCGACCGGTTCGAGCTGGTCGTCGCCGATGACGGCAGCGGATTCACCTTTGACCAGGCCAACTCGGGCCTCGGCCTGGGCGGGATGCGCGAACGGGCGATCCTGGCCGGCGGCGAGATCGACATCGAGTCCCGGCCCGACCGGGGAACCACCGTCCGGCTGGCGGTACCGGCCCGGGAGGGGGCCGCCGCGTGAGGGTCGTGATCGCCGACGACCACGGAATCGTCCGTTCCGGAATCCGTCTCCTGCTCGAGCGCCAGGGCGACCTGGAAGTTGTGGCCGAGGCGGCCGACGGAGTCGAGGCCCGGGACACCGTGGTCCGCGAACGGCCCGATTTGGCGATCCTCGACGTCAAGATGCCCGGCCTGACCGGACTTCAGGCGACCCGCGAGATCAAGGCCCAGGTGCCCGAGACCAGCGTCCTGATCCTCTCAATGCATGACGACGAGCGCTACCTGTTCGAGGCACTCAAGGCCGGAGCATCGGGTTACGTCCTCAAGTCGCAGGCCGACACCGACCTCCTGAATGCGATCCGCTCGGTCGAGCGCGGCGAGCCGTTCCTCTCCCCCGGCGCCCAGCAGGCGCTGATCCGGGATCTGCTCGAACGGGGCGAGCCGGCCGGCTCCGACCTGACCCCGCGAGAAGAGGAGATCGTGAAGCTGGTGGCCGAAGCGAACACCACGAGGGAGATCGCCGGGATGCTCCACCTTTCGGAGAAGACGGTCGAGAACCACCGGGCCAACGCGATGAAGAAGCTGGGGATGCGGGACCGGGTCGAGCTGGTGCGTTACGCGATCCGACAGGGGCTGATCGATCCGTGAGTGAACCGGAAATGACGGTGCTTGGCCCTGGCATCGAGGTGCTGATCCGGCCGATCCGGCCGACCGACAAGCAACAGCTCGCCGCCAGTTTCGAAAGGCTGAGCCCCCAGGCCCGTTTCCAGCGGTTCTTCGCTCCGGTGGTGAGACTGAGCGAAACCGACCTCGCCTACCTGACCGAGATCGATCACCACCATCACGAGGCGCTGGCGGCAATCGACCCCGACGAAGGTGACCTGATCGGGGTGGCGCGGTACATCCGCACCCATCCGTACCGGGACCGCGAGGCCGAGGTGGCGATCGTGATCGCCGACCATTGGCGCGGCAAGGGGCTCGGCAAGGCACTCCTCTCCCGGCTCGCGACCCGGGCCAGGGAGGAAGGCGTGACCCACTTCCTCGCCGTGATCCTCGCCGACAACACCAATGCCACCGACCTGTTCGAGAACTTCGCCCCGAAGAAGACCCATGTTTCCCGTGGCGACCCGGGCCAGGTCGAAGTCCGGATCGACCTGCCGTGGAGCGGCGAGTTCTCGGACTCTTCACTCGGATACGCCCTGCGCTCGGCGGCCCGGGGCACTCACCGGTTCCGGACCTGGCGAAGGATGCGGCGTCGGCTTCGACACCGGCGCCGCCGGCGGCAAGCCGGCAAAACCGACTAATGCTCTAGGATTTATCCGATGCTCTTCTCGACCAAAGCCGAGTACGGAGTTCGACTGATGGTCGAACTCGGACGCCAGCCCAATACCGGCCCGGTTTCGCTGAACGCGATTGCCGAAGCCGAACGCCTCCCGCTCTCCTATCTCGAGCACCTGGTGGCGAAGCTGCGTCAGGCCGGTCTGGTCACCTCGACCCGTGGCGCCCACGGCGGCTACAGCCTCGCCTACCCGGCCGAGGAGATCACCATGGTCGAGGTCGTCGAAGCACTCGAGGGTCAGATCGCCCCGATGGAGTGCTTCCACGAGACCCCGGAAGGCAAGGTCCTCTGCTCCCATGAAGCAGACAGTGACCGGGCCTGCGCGACCAAGCTCCTCTGGACCAGGGTCCAGGGCGGCGTGACCAAGGCTCTCGCCGGTACCACGCTGGCCGAGCTGGTCGATTTCTCGCGCCCGGCGGACGAGCGTCAAAGCAAAGTGTCCGTCGGCAAGGCCGACAGCAAGACGGCCGTCGGCAGCGCCGCCTAGCTCACTCACACGAATTCCCGAACGGAGCAACCAGTGGCAGAACTCGAGATCAAGAACCTTCACGTCAGCGTCGAGGACAAGGAGATCCTCAAGGGTCTCGACCTGACGGTCGAGAAGGGCCGTGTCCACGCCCTCATGGGTCCCAACGGATCCGGCAAGTCGACCCTCGCCAATGTGATCATGGGCCACCCTGCCCTCGAAGTCACCGAGGGTTCGATCAGCTACAACGGCGAGGACATCACCGACGCCGGCCCGGACGAGCGCTCCCAGCTCGGACTCTTCATGGCCTTCCAGTACCCGGTCGCGATTCCGGGCGTGGCGGTCAGCAAGTACCTGCGGATGATCCTCAACGCGCAGCGCGAGGCCCGTGGCGAGCAGCCGCTCAAGATCAAGGATTTCGCGGCCCAGGCCCGCGAGGCGATGGACCTCGCTGACATTCCCCAGGATTTCTCCAGCCGCTACCTCAACGAGGGCTTTTCCGGTGGCGAGAAGAAGCGCATGGAGCTGCTGCAGCTGGCTCTGCTCAAGCCGCAGATCGCGATCCTTGACGAGACCGACTCCGGTCTCGACATCGACGCGCTGCGCACGGTCGCCGACGGAATCAACAAGTTCACCGGCCCCGACATGGGCGCCCTGGTCATCACCCACTACCAGCGCCTGCTCCACATGGTCGAGCCGGACGTGGTTCACGTGATGTTCGACGGCCGCATCGTCAAGGAAGGCGGCAAGGAACTCGTTGACCAGCTCGAAGCCGAGGGCTACGGCTGGATCAAAGAGGAGGTCGAGGCGGCAGCCTGATGGCAGCCGGCTCTTCCACCCCGGCACCGGCTCGAACCATGTCGGTGAACGAAATCCGCTCGCAGTTCCCGATCCTCGATCGCGAGGTCAAGGGGAAGCCGCTCACTTATCTCGACAACGGCGCGACTTCACAGAAGCCGCTGGCCGTGATCGAGGCGATGGACCGCTACTACCGCGGGCACAACGCGAACGTCCATCGCGGCGTCCACACCCTGTCGGAAGAGGCGACCGACCTGTACGAGCGCGCCCGCGGGAAGGTGGCTGGACTGCTCGGAGCCCCGTCACCCCGGGAAATCGTCTTCACGAAGAACGTCACCTCGGCCTTCAACACGGTCGCCCTGTCCTGGGGGGCCGCCAATCTCCAGCCCGGTGACCGGATCCTGCTGACCGAGATGGAGCACCACGCCAACATCGTGCCCTGGTACATGGTGGCGCGTCGCACCGGGGCCGAACTCGAGTTCGCCCCGATCGACGATGAAGGTCGTCTGGACCGGGACGGCCTGGCCGAGGCCTTCGGCCGCAGTCCGAAAGTCTTTGCCTTCACCCATGTGTCGAACGTGCTCGGAACCAGAAACCCGGTGACCGAGCTGGTGGCCCAGGCGAAAGCTGCCGGCGCCCTGACCGTGATCGACGGAGCCCAGTCGGTGCCGAAGTTCCCGGTCAACGTGGCCGAGATCGGTTGCGACTTCTACGGTTTCACCGGCCACAAGCTCTACGGCCCGACCGGAATCGGCGCCATGTGGGGCCGCCGCGAACTCTGGGAAGAGATGGAGCCCTTCGAAGGTGGTGGTTCGATGATCAACAAGGTCACCCCGGAGAAGATCACCTGGGCGTCAGTTCCCGCGAAGTTCGAGGCTGGAACCCCGCCGATCGCCGAGGCGGTTGGACTTGCTGCCGCGATCGACTGGATTCAGGATGTCGGTCTCCCGGCGAT
>JAGQUQ010000071.1 GCA_020438425.1 Solirubrobacterales bacterium | reverse complement strand
TTGACCACGGCCTCCGGATCATCCTGACGAAGCAGGGCGGGAGCCACGAAGAAGGCACCGGGCTCATCCGGCGCCGGAGCCCGGGCGATCTCGGTCGCCCCGGCATTCAGCGCTTCGGTCCGGGCGGTCTCGAACTCCTCGACCGCGCTTTCGCTGATCAGGGGTCCGACCGTGACACCCTCGGCTGCCGGATCGCCAACCTGAAGTTTCTCCACCCGTTCAACCAGTTTCTCCTCGAGCTCCTCCCTCACCGCTTCCAGCACCACCACCCGGCGGGTCGCGGTGCATTTCTGGCCGGCAAAGCCCATCGCGCCGGAGACGATCGCGTCGGCAGCCGCATCGAGGTCGGCGTCGTCGAGCACGATGGCCGCGTTCTGCCCGCCCATCTCGCACTGGGCCGGGGCGGCCCGAGAGGCCATCCTTTCGGCGACCGAGATGCCAACCCCGGTCGATCCGGTGAAGGTCACCGCCGCGATGCGTTGGTCGTCGAGCAGGGTGCCGGTGTCCGCCCCCGAGACGGGCAGCACCTGAAACACCCCCTCGGGCATTGCCGCGGCGGCACATTCGGAAAGCAGGGCGGCCGTCGCGATCGCCGGTGAAGCCGGTTTGACCAGAACCGCGTTTCCGTAGGCGAGGGCGGGTGCCGACTTCCAGAGCGGGATCGCCAGGGGGAAGTTCCAGGGGCAGATCGCCAGCACCAGACCGAGCGGGTGGCGTTCGACCAGCACCCGGGCCCCGGGAGCCGAGCCGGGGACTACCTCGCCGACCGGATCGAGCGTGACCTGAGCGTAGAACCTGAGAATCGCGATCGCCCGGTCGACTTCCCCGGCGGCCTCGGGAACCGGCTTGCCGACTTCCCGGACCATCAGGTCCGTGAACTGCCGGTGCCTGGATTCGATCTCCCCGGCGAGGGCGGTCAGCGAACGGAGCCGCAGCATCGAGTCGGCTTGCCAGCCAGGCTGCGCACTGGCCAGGGCCGTGAGAGACGCGTCGATCTGTTCTGCCGAAGCAGCCGGGGCTTCGGCCACCACGTCCGATGGATCGAACGGATTCAGGCTTCGAATCACTCCGCTCATGCTCCGGTCACCAGGTCCTCCCAGCCGAGGCTCAGATCGGAGCTCCGGCCCCCTTCCTGCTGAAGCAGGAGCGAGGCAGTGTTGACCAGGTGCCGCTTCATCGCGGAAGCGGCGGCGTCGGCATTCCCGGAGGCGAGCGCGACCACGATCCCCTCGTGTTCTTCCGCGATTTCGGTCAGCGAGCGGGTGCTGTCAACCGTGGAAACACCACGGGTCAGGATCAGGTCGCGGAGTGAATCGACGTACTCGGTCAGCCTCGAATTGCCGGAGGCGGTGTTGATCAGCTCGTGGAAGCGCCGGTCGTGCTGCATCATCGTCGCTTCGTCGCCGTTGGCCGCAGCTTCGCTCATCGCGTCCAGTTCCTGGCGCAGCCCATCGAGTCCCTCGGCGTCGATCCGCCCCGCCGCGCGATGGGTAGCCGGGACCTCGAGCAGGATCCGGAGCACGAGAATCTCTTCGAGATCATGCACCGAAGTCTCGAGTATCCGCACCCCCCGGTTTCGCTCGAACTCGACCATGTCGGCCCCGGCGAGATCGATCAGGGCTTCCCGGACCGGGGTGCGAGAAACCTTGAAGATGTCGGCCAGGGATTGAACCGAATGCAGCGAGCCGGGTTCGAGCTCGCCGTCGATGATCGCCTCGCGGATCGATTCACGCACCCTGGCGGTCAGGCTGGACTCGGCCTTGATCTCGCGCAGCGATCCTCCGGTTTCGGTCTCGGCACTGATTGCCATCAAGAGTTCCTCTCTTCAAGTTCGCTGATGCGGATCGTTCTGCCGGTCTCGGCTGAACGATAGGCCGCCTCAACCACGGCAACCGCTGAACGCCCTTCCCTCAGGCCGACCTCGGGCTCGCGCCCGGCCGCGAGGTCGGCAAGCACCGACTGCACGGAGGCGATCACCGACTCGTCCCAGTGCCCGGTCACCGGGTCATCAACCCACTCTCCCCCGATCCGGTGGCGAAGCCTGAGCTCGCCTTCGAGATCGCCCTCGAAGAAGGCTTCGCAGCCGAGGATCTCGACCATCGCCTCGGTCGCCTGGATCTCGATCCGGTCGTCGAAGACCCCGTCCGGGCCGTGGTAGCCGCCCTGGATCACGCCGATCGCGCCGCTCTCGTAGCCGAGGGTGATCGCGAACGCATCTTCGGCCCGGGGGTTGTCCATCACCGCGGTCACCGTTTCGACCGGGCCGCCGAGATACTCGGCCATGTAGACCCGGTGGACCCCCGCGTCCATCAGGAGCCCGCCGCCAACCTGGGATGAATCCTCCCGCCAGCCGCCGTACTTTCCGCCCATCCACAGGCGCTCGTAGATCGCCCTGATCTGCCCCAGCCGGCCCGCGTCGATCAGCTCACGCAGACGCCGGTGAGGCGCGAAGTGGATCTGGTTGTGGGAGATCCCGACCCGGTGGTCAAAGGCTTCGGCCGCGGCGATGATCTCGTCACAGCCGGCGAGATCAATCGCCATCGGCTTCTCGAGCAGCACGTCGGCGCCGGCTTCGAGCGCGGCCACGGCGATCGGCACGTGAAGGTGGTGAGGCAGGCAGATGTCGACCACATCCGGCTCGGTCAGTTCGACCATCTCCATGACCTCGGTGTGGATCGGCACCTCGTCACCGACGCTTTCGACCGCGAGGCGGCGGTTCAGTTCCAGCACACCGACCAGTTCGTGACCGCTTTCGCGGATCGCCCTGAGGTGGATCTGGCCGATCTCGCCGAGTCCGCAGAGCGCGACCTTCACGAGCCCTCCCCGAGCAGGGCCGCCACCTGGCCGCGGGCGAGCCTGGCCGCGGCAGCCGGGTCGCTGCCCAGCACCTGCTCGTAATAAGCGTAGGCCTCGAACTCGACCGAGAGCGGGCCTTCGTATCCGACTCGGTCGAGCGCCGCGAAAGTCTCCGGCCAGGGAACCTTGCCCTCACCGAGCATGCAGAAGATGAAGTCCTCGCCGTCGATGCCGGGCCGGCCGAAGGCGTCCTTGAGGTGGAAGTGGACGATCCGCTCGCCCCAGCGTTCGATCAGCTCCGGGATCGGGTCGCCGGTCATCACGAAATGGCTGGGGTCGAAGGTGACCGAAACGCCGACCGAATCCAGCACCCGCTGGGCGGTCTGCGCGTCGTGGGCCAGGGTGCCCCAGCAGGGTTCGAATCCGATCGCAACTCCCGCCGCCTCGCCCCGGGCGACGATCCACTCCAGCGCTTCGAGCGCAACCTTCCAGGCTGCTTCATCGTCGCGCTGAACCGCGCCCTCCTCCCACAGATTCGGGCCGGTCAGCACGTTGACGACCCCGATCCCGGCGGCGGCCGCCGCTTCGATGCCGCGGATGGTTTCCTCGGCCGCTTTTTCGCCTCCGGTGACCAGGTCCATCTGACAGGCGAGGGCCGAGGCCGGCGCGAGCAGTTCCTCCGCGTGGGCCATGGTCCACTCGACCGAGTCATATCCGGCCTCGAGCAGCGACTCGAGGACTTCCGCGGCGGGGCGCTCTTCGTAGTCGAGCGCCGCGATGAAGCTGATCTCCCTCGTCACAGAGTCGCCTCGACATCACCGAGGGCCCGCTTGAAGAGGTCGATCATCTCCATCGCGTCTTCCTCGGTCACGTTGACGGCCGGCTTGAACTTGGCGACGTTGCCGTTCGCGCCGAAGACCGGGCCGGTCTTGCCGATCATCAGTCCATGCTCGAGGCAGGCGGCCATCAGCTGGTCGGTTTCCTCGAAGGCCGGTTCCCTGGTCTCCCGGTCGCGGACCAGCTCGACCCCGATCATCAGGCCCTGGCCGCGAACATCGCCGATCAGCTTCGAGTCCTCCTGGATCTTCTCCAGTTCCTCGATCATCATCGTGCCGATCCGCTCGGAATTGGCAGGCAGGTCATCCCGGACCATGATCTCGACCATTGCCAGGCCCGCCGCGCAGGCCATCGGGTTGCCGGCCTGGGTGAAGCCGTATTCCCAGGGCAGCAGTTCCGAGTACTCGGGGGTGGTGATCGTGGCCGAGAGCGGCAGGCCGCCACCAAGCGCCTTGCCGAGGATGATCATCTCCGGCTCGATCCCGGCCCGCTGGCTGGCGTACATCGGCCCGCAGCGGCAAAGAGCGCCCTGGATCTCGTCGACGATCAGCGGGACCTCATGTGACTTGGCGATCTCGTGGACCCGCTCGAGGTAGCCGTCCGGGGCGGGAACCATGCCGCCGTTTGCCTGGTAGGGCTCGACGATCACCCCGGCCGGACCGTTCAGGTGGCCCTTGTCGAGGGCCCAGTCGACCGCTTCCGCGCAGGCCATGTCACAGGTTCCGGGTTCCAGGTTGAGCGGGCAGCGGTAGCAGTTGTAATTCGGCACCCGCATCTGTCGCGGCAGGTAGCGGTCGAGGCCCTTGTTGGCCCCCTCGACCATGCCGGGGTTCACGTAGGTCAGGCCGATCGTGGCAAAGGTCCGGCCGTGGAAGGCAGCGTCGAGGCAGACGAAATCAGTCCCACCCGTCGTCCGCATCGCAAGATGCATCGCTCCTTCCACGGCCGATGCGCCGGAGAGACCGTAGAGCACCTTCGAGAGTGCTCCTGGCGCAAGTTCAGCCAGTTTCTTCGCATAGGCGGTCCGGGCTTCATCCTCGAAGACCGGCGATACATAGTCGATCTTGCCGAACTGGGCCTCCATCGCTTCGATGATCTCGGGGTGGCGGAAGCCGAGATTGAGAACCCATTCGGCCGAGATCGCGTCCAGGTATTCGTTGCCGTCGGCATCCCAGACCCGGACGCCTTCGCCCTTGACCAGGCCCATGTCCACATCGCCCATGCACTTGATGACATGGTCATCGGACTCGTTCTTCAGCTGTTGCGCGGCCCCGTTCGGGTCTCTTTCGGGGGTGTCGTGATTCACCTTGTTGCCTCCTTGGGTGGGGGTCAGGGGAGGTAGGCCGGCTTCGGCAGATCCCAGTGGCCGATGTTCACGCCTTCACTGTCGGCCGGTTCGGATGAGAGTTCGAACTCGATCAGGCAGGGCCCTTCCGAGGCCATCGCCCGCTCGAAGGCGGGACCGATATCGCCGGTCTCGGTCACCTTCTCCGAGCCGCAGTTGAAGGCTTCGGCAATCGCGCAGAAGTCGACCGGCATCAGCTGGTCGCCCTTGCGCGAGCGGAACTCGGTCTCGAAGCCGCGGTCCTCGCCGAACATGCCGCGCTGGAAGTCCCGGATCGAGATCCAGCCGGTGTTGTTGAGGCAGGCGATGATCACGGCCGCGCCGGTCTCGGCGGCAACTGCCAGCTCCTGGATCGTCTGCTGGAGGTCACCGTCACCGGCGAAGCCGACCACCGGCACATCCGGTTTGGCCAGCTTGGCTCCGATCGCGGCCGGCAGGGTGTAGCCCATGGTCGAGTAACCGCCCGGGCTGAGCCAGGTCCGCGGTTCATAGGAGAGGAACTCCTGGAAGGCCTGGATCTGGGGGTGGCCGGCCGAGGCGATCGCGATCGCTTCCCGCGGCAATACCTCCCGTGACTTGTGCAGGACCTGGCTGAGCGAGAGCTTGCCGGTCCAGCGGCCGGTCAGCATTTCCTTCCAGTCGGCCCGCAGCTTCGCGATCTCTTCCCGGTAGGCGGGCCGGCTGATTCCTTCGGTTCCGTTGTGATCGACCAGCGCGTCGAAGAGATCGTTGAGACCGGCCTTTGCGTCACAGACCGCGCCGACCGCGGTCGGGTAGTTCTTGCCGATCTCGGTCGGGTCGATGTCGAGGTGGATGATCTCGGTCGGCGGAATCGAGAAGGACATCCCGTCCATGAAGGAGGAGGAGGTCTGCTCGGCAAAGCGGGTGCCGACCGCGAGGATCACGTCCGCGTTCTTGGTCATGTAGTTGCCGACCAGGGTGCCGTTGGAGCCGGTGTGTTCGGCGTCGAGCGGATGGTCCTCGGGGAAGACCCCCTTGCCCATCATGGTCACGACCACGGCCGCGTCCAGATATTCGGCGACCTTCTTCACCTCGGCCGCCGCCTTCGCCTCGAGGCAGCCGCCGCCGGCCAGCAGCACCGGCCGCTTCGCCGCGAGCAGCTTCGCCGCCGCCTTGTCAATCGCGTCCGGGTCCGGCCTCACCGCGCCGGATGTGGCCCGCCGCTCGGCCGGGTCCGGAACCGGCAGTTCGGTCACTTCGGCCTGAACGTCCATCGGCAGCTCGATGTGAACCGGACCGGGCCGGCCCGAGAGCATGTTGTTGAAGGCCCGCGGCAGAACATCAGCCAGCAGGTCCACATGCTGGACATCCCAGTTCCGCTTGACCATCGGCTGGATGATGTGAGGGAAGACATTGTCCTGCTGGCGTTCGAGTTCCTGCAGGACACCGCGGCCGAGCATGTAGGTCTGGGGGCCTCCGGTGAATGAGATCAGCGGGATCGAATCGACGAAGGCGGTCCCGAGACCGGTGGCCACGTTCATCGAACCCGGACCGATCGAGGTCATCGTGGCCAGAGGTTTGCCCGACGCCCGGTAATAGGCATCGGCCATATGGGCAGCCGCCTGCTCGTGCCGCGGGCCGATCATGGTGATCCGGTCGGCCCGGTCCTTGAATGCATCGAATGCCGCCATGTCGCCATGACCGGGAATTCCGAATACATACGGAACCCCCTCCGCGATCAGATACTCGGCGACGAATTCTCCTCCGGTCAGTCCCACCTGTTCTCCTTCCTCCGGGCTGATGCCCACGCTATAGCAGGTAACATATTACCTACTACCGGCTACCTTGCAATCAGGATCCGGGGAGCTGAGGGACGAACCCGCATTGGAATCAGGAATTTCTGAAAAGCGAATCGTGAACGGCAACCTTGCCCGGGAACTGGCGAACCTGCTTTCGCCTGAACAGGTGGTCACTATCGGCCCCGAATTGAGAGCTGCCCTGCAGGACGGAACCGGCAACCGCGGCATCAAAGGCGAGGCCGAGGCTCTCCTCCTGCCCGCCGACGCTGAAGAAGTGGCCGAGGTCATGGCCTGGTGCTACGGGCATGGCGTGCCGCTGACCGTGCGCGGGGGTGGCACCGGACTGGCCGGTGGGGCCGTGCCGGATGGCGGGGTTGTACTCAGCCTGGAACGGCTAGCCCGGGTTCGTTCGATCGATCCCGAGCTCTGGCGGATGGAAGTCGAGGCCGGGGTCCGGACGGCCACAGTGCACCGGATCGCGCTCGAGAACGGACTGATGTTCCCTCCCGACCCGGGGGCCAGCGAACAGTCCACGATCGGCGGCAACATCGCCACCAACGCCGGCGGCCCTCACGCATTCCGGTACGGGGTGACCGGGGCCTGGGTGACCGGCATCGAGGCGGTCGTGCCACCGGGAGAGGTCCTTTCCTCCGGCGGGCCGCTGAGGAAGAACGTCGCCGGCCTCGACCTGACCGACCTGATGATCGGTTCGGAAGGAACCCTCGGGATCGTCACCTCAGCCTGGCTGCGGCTGGTGCCGGCCCCCGAGGAACGCGGCGTCGTGGTCGGCTTCTACCCGGACACCGCCTCCGGCTGCGAGGCGATTGGAATGATCATGGGTTCCGGGATCCAGCCGACGGCGCTCGAGTTCCTCGACCGCGGCGCGCTCGAATCCAGCCTCGGTTCCTTTCCTTCCGAGGCACCGGAGCAGGCGGGTTTTGCCGTGATCGCCGAGGCCGACGGTTCCGCCGGCGAGGTGAACCAGGCGGTCGGGGACCTGGAAGAGGCGATGGCCGGAGGGGCACTTCAGCCGCCGGTCAGGATCACCGACCATGTCGCAATCCGGAACTTCTGGGCCTGGCGGGACGGAGTTTCGATCGCCGTCACCGCCCAGCGCGGCGGCAAGATTTCCGAGGATGTCGTGGTTCCGGTCGAGTCGCTGGCTGCGGCGGTCGACGAGACGGTCGAGATCGGCCGCCGTCACGACCTGCCGGCCTGTTCCTGGGGTCACGCCGGGGACGGCAACCTGCATTCCAGCTTCCTCGTCGACCTGGCCGACGATGACCAGATGAAGCGGGGCGGCGCGGCGGCGGCCGAGATCTTCGAGATGGCGATCCGCCTGGGCGGGTCGATCAGCGGCGAGCATGGCATCGGCTCGCTCAAGACCGGACATGTGGAGGCTGCCCTCGGGCCGGTCGCGGTGCGGCTGCAGGCGGAGATCAAACGAGTCTTCGACCCCAAGCTGCTGCTCAACCCGGGCAAGAAGATCCCGCTGCCCTGAGCCTCGCTCCCGCCCTTCAGGAGACTGCGGGAAAACCCTGAACTTTCGCTCGGGAAGCGGAGAAGACGAGATTTGCTCCTACACTCGGGTCTGCCCTTTTCCGGAAGAAAAGCAGACTTCCAATCCCGTGCGGCACCGCACGATGCCGCCGACAGCAAGGAGCAGTGATGTCCGAGATCACCGGCGGCGAACTCTTCGCCAAGTGTCTGGCAAGCGAGGGAATAGAGCATGTCTTCGGATTGCCTTCCCCCGAGATCGACCCCCTCTTCGCGCAGCTCGAGAAGTACGGGATCCGGCTGATGCCGGTGCGGCATGAATCGGCCGGGGTCCACATGGCCGAGGGTCTCTACAAGTCGACCGGCAAGGCGTCCTGCGTGATCGGCAACCCCGGCCCCGGGTCAGCCAACCTGCTGCCGGGCATCTTCACGGCACTTCACGAAGGCGTGCCCGTGCTGGCGATCACCTCGCAACACCGTATGGGCGTGAGTTACCCCTCGCCACCTTCGACTTTCCAGGGCCAGGACCAGCTCGATGCCTTCCGGCCCGCGGTCAAGTGGGGCGGGCCGATCTTCGAATGGGACCGGATCCCCGAGGTGCTCCGGCTCGCCTTCCGCGAGATGTGGAACGGCCGTCCCGGCCCGGTTCACGTCGATGTCCCGGTCACCGTCATGTATGACCTCGGCGAAGAGAGCGAGCAGCCGATCCTCGCCCCCGGGGCCTACCGCCCTTCACAGCCACAGGCATCAGCCGCGCAGATCGGTGCCGCCGCGGATCTGCTCGAGTCGGCCAGCCGCCCGATCGTGGTGGCCGGAGCCGGCGTGGACCGGGCCGGGGCCAACGCGCAGGCGGCGGAACTGGCCGAGCTGCTCGGCTGCCCGCTGATCCCCACCCAGGCCGGACGGGCCAGCGTCAGATCCGACCACCCGAACTATGTCTTCGGCTTCGGCGAAGGCGGGATCAAGGCCCGGCTCGAAGCCGATGTGATTCTGGTCGCCGGGTCCCGGATCGGCAACCTCGACCTCCCCTACGACAAGTACTGGGGCGACCCCGAGAACCAAAGCCTGATCCAGATCGATACCGACCCCAGCCATCTCGGTGTAACCCGGCCCCTGGCGATCGGCATGGTCGCCGACGCCGCCGACGCGCTGGGCGGGATCACAGCCGAACTGAAAAGACGGGACAAGACTCCCTCGGCCGAAGCGACCGCGGCCCTGGCCGAGGCCCGGGAAGCTGACGCGGCCTGGCAGGCAGTTCAGGCCTCCACCGCGGATGACTGGGAAGGCGAGGGGATCCACCCGGCCCGGGCGATCGAGGTGATCGGCGAGACCTTTGGCGACCAGGCGATCTACACGGTGGACGGCGGCCTGACCTCGGTCTGGGCCTACGCCGGCCTGCCGCCGACCCCGCCCCGTTCGTACCACAGCATCCTCGAGCTGGGCATGCTCGGAACCGGCATTCCTTCCGCGATCGGATCGAAGATCGGCTGTCCCGACCGGGATGTCGTCTGCGTGACCGGGGACGGCGCCGCCGGGTTCAACATCATGGAAATGCAGTCAGCCGCGCGCGACTCGATCCCGGTCACCGTGATCGTCTTCGCCGAGGGCTCCTGGACCATGGAGGAACCAAACGAACTCGCCCTCTTCAACCGGACCTTCGGTACCGAGCAGGGCGAGACCCGATGGGATCTGGTCGCCGAGGGGCTCGGATGCCACGGCGAATTCGTGGATCAACTCGGAGACCTGGGCGAGGCCCTGGTCCGGTGCCGTGATTCCGGCCGGCCTTCGGTTGTCTGCCTGAAGACGAACCGGGATGCGAACCGGGTCATCCCCCCGGCGATGGCCGCCCGCTGGATGGAGGTCCAGGCGGGCCCGATCCCGGGGGTCTGAACCCGGCCCATATCCCGAAGCGCGCCCTCCGGATACTGGGCGTCGCACCAGCCTGCTGCGGGCGGAATACCTCAGTTCAAGTGGACGGCCAAGACCAGGTACAGGATCAAACTACCTTTCAGGCAACAGCGTTGTGTATGGTTAGACAACATTGTTGTCTAGGAGGAGGAGTGCGTTACCGTGGTGCAAACTGAAGCTGGACTCCTGGTCCTGAAGCGGACTTCGGCTTGGTCAGTCGCAATTGCTTTGGCAGTCGTCGGACTGCTGGTATTCAGCTCGCTGGCCCAAGCGGCAAACCCGTGGGCGGAGCGCTTGACCGGATACATGGATGCCCGAGACGGTATGGACCTGAAATACAGCGTCCTTCTTCCACCCGGCGACGGACCGTTCCCGGCGATCATGAATTACTCGGGCTATGACCCCGGAAGCATCGGTGGCACCGCCTATCAAGCTGGCAATACAACCATGGACCCTGAACTTGACGCGAAGCTGCTCAAAGCTGGGTACGCGGTGGTCGGCGTGAATATGCGCGGAACAGGATGCTCGGACGGCAACTTCAGCTTGTTCGCGAACGAATGGGGCACGGATGGCTACGACGCCGTCGAGTGGACGGCCGATCAGCCGTGGTCGAACGGCAAAGTCGGAATGGCGAATTGGTCGTA
>JAGQUQ010000070.1 GCA_020438425.1 Solirubrobacterales bacterium | reverse complement strand
GTCCTGAGAGGACCGGGACGGGGTGATGAAGGTTCCGCCCCGGCCACATAAACCGCTCGGCGCGGTACTGATCTGCCGCCTGGTCGCCGCCCCGGCCCTCCTGTTGCTGTTCACGCTGCCCTTCAGCGGGGTGCCGGACTCCTACTACCTGCTTGCGGTGATGCCTACCGGCCTCAACTCGATGATCGTCGGGCACGCCTACGGTCTCGATCTGCGCACTGCCGCCGAGGCGATCGTCTATACGACCACGATCGTCCTGCTCGGAGTTGCCGGCTGGGCCCTCTTCTTCTGAGCAACGGTCGCCGGGTGGCATCTGGGACGATTCCCGCATGGTTCATCACGTCGCCCTGGAAGTGTCGCCGGAAGGGATGGCCGACGAAGGAGAGTTCTGGATCGCGGCCGGATTCGAGCGGGTATCCGCACCTGAGGCCCTTGGCGGGGGTTTTGACTGGTACGAACGGGAGGGGACCCAGATCCACCTGATGGAAACAGCCGAACCAGCAAAGCCGCCGACCCGCGGGCACGTCGCCGTGGTTGCCCCGGACATCGACGCCGCCGTCGCCCGTCTCGATTCGGGAGGTTTCGAGGTGACCGAAAGCCGCCCGCTCTGGGGCGAGCGCCGTGTCAAAGCGGTGACCCCGGCCGGTTACGTGGTCGAATTGATGGCCGCGCCTCCCGGCCAGGTAGGCGGCGAGGAGCCGAGCCCCGGGAGCGGAGATTGACGGTTCTCCGCCAACACCGGCTCGCCGCGGCCGTTCTCGGGCTCGCCGCGGCCATCCTGGCCCTGATCCCGGTTCTGGACGGCGGCCAGACCAGTCGCGGGGCCGAACCCGAGGTCCGGCTCGGATCGGATACCCCGGTTGTGCTGATCGTGCTGGACGAGCTTCCCAACGCGAACCTGATGACCGCGAATGCCCGGAAGATCAACGCCCGCCGGTTCCCCCGGATCGCCAGTCTCGCCTCGACCGCCACCTGGTACCGGGACAACGTTGCCGCCGGCGACTTCACCGCCTGGGCGGTTCCCGGGATTCTGACTGGCAACTCGGTCAACGAGCTCACCCTGCCGACCGCCGAAGCGCAACCGGACAACCTCTTCACCCTGTTCGGCCCGGGCCGCGAGGTACACAGTCTCGAGACCGTGACCGAACTCTGTCCGGTGGAGATCTGCCCCGACGGACATCAGGGAGAAGCACCGGAGGCCGAGCACGCCGACGACTTCATCAAGGCCAAGTTCAAGCCCTTCGCGCCGGCCGAGGTCAAGGAGTGGATCGAAGGGATCCCGGCCGGGCCGGGCACACTCTCGTTCGCCCACGTTGAAGTGCCTCACGCGCCGCTCCGGTTTCTTCCCTCCGGTCAGGCCTACAAGCCGGGTCCCCTGATCATGCCGACCGACCTGACCCAGAACGGCTGGACGACCAGGGAACCAGCCGTAGCGTTCGCCCAGCACCGGCACCTGCTCCAGACCGGTTACGCCGACCGGATGGTCGGTCACATCATCAGGAAGATTCGCCAGAACGGCGACTTCGACGACGCGATGATCGTGCTGACCGCGGACCACGGAATCTCCTTCGATCCCGACGACCTGCGCCGGGATGTCACTCCGGGCAACGTGGGTGCGACCGTCAACCCGCCCCTGATCATCAAGTACCCGGGCCAGACCGAAGGCGTCGTCTCGACCGCTTCGACCCAGTCGCTGGACATCGTCCCGACGATCGCCGAGCAGCTCGGAGCCGGTATCCCTTCGACCGACGGCATGCCCGTAGGGGATGCCGGGCCGGACCGTGTGATGACCGTGAGCCGGGACCAGATGCGCCAGATCCTGGTCACCGCGGAAGACATCCGGACCGATCGCCGGGAGGCACTCGCCGATCAGGTCCGGCGACTCGGAACCAGGGACCTTTGGCATCTCGGCCCTCGAAACGGTCTGATCGGCCGGCGACCCGGGAAAGTGAGAACCCTGAGTGGCAGCCGGTACGGGCTCTACGTGACGGAGGCACGGATCAGGAAGGCCGACCGCTCCTCGAACATGGTGCCGGCGCTGATCTCGGGTCGGCTGGCCGGAGTCGGTGCCGGCCAGTTGATCGCCCTGGCCTGGAACGGGAAGGTGGTTGCCACCACCCGCAGCTTCGAGTTCCAGGGCCGGATCCAGTTCGGAGCGATGGTTCCGCCCACGGCGATGCGGCGCGGTCGCAACAGGATCGCGGTCTTCGTGGCCGGTCCGGGCGACATCCTGCGCCGGGTTCCACGCGCCTGATTTCCCGGCCGGCCGGGGTGTACATAACCCGGCAGGCGACCGTCTTCCCCGCCTGTTAGGTTCGACGGGTGCGCTACCCGGTCGAGAGTTACACCGAGGAGGAGCAGGCGATGCTCGCTCCCTACTTCACCAACCTCGATCGACCCGTTTTCGCGCTGACCAATCTGCCCGAAACCGTGAAGGGCGCCCTGTTCGCCCGCTACTCCCGATACGGGGGAACTCTGCGGCGCCTCTACCTGGACGAGTTTGCGGCCGATGCCGCAGCAGCGGACCCCGATGGCCGGCTGAAGCCATTTGACGGTGAGGAGGGGCAGCGGGCGGCCAAGCTCTACCAGAGCGTGTTCGTCGGTTTCGGCGACGACTCGATCGCCCAGCTCGGTGGCGCCCATGTTGCCTGTGAGTGGGTTTCGAACATCCTGACCAAGGTGCTGCAGCGGGGTCGGCTCGCCGCCTACCTCGAGCAGTCCACCCGTTACATCGCCTACGATCAGGAGATGCCCGGCGGCGGCTACCGCTACCTGCGGGGAGATGCCCTTGACGGTCAGTTCGAAGCGGCGATGGATGACATCTTCCGCATCTACTCGGAGTCGCTGGCCGAAGTGGAAATCTGGGCCGCCGAACGCTGGCCAAGGGGAGACGACGAGCCCGAGGGACCCTGGCGCCGTTCGATCAAGGCCAAGTCGCTGGACCTGCTTCGCGGGCTGCTGCCCGCCTCGACCCTCAGCCATGTCGGGATCTATGCGTCCGGCCAGGCCTGGGAGCAGCTGCTCTTCCGGATGATGGCCTCGCCTTTGCCGGAGGCCAGACGTTTTGGCGGAATGATTCTCGACGAGCTGAACAAGGTGATTCCGAGCTTCGTCTCCCGGGTCGGACGCCCCGACCGTGGCGGGGAATGGATCTCCTTCCTCGAGGAACGGCGACAGGCCACCGAGGACTGGGTGGAAAGGCTCGGTCTGGCCGATCGCGAAAGCGAGGATGCCGGGCCGACCGTGGAACTGGCCCGGGTCCACGGTTCCGAAGACGATCTGCTTTCCGCCTGTTTGTTCGAGGAGTCGGATGCCTCCGAAAGCCGGATCCGAGAGAGGATAGCCCGGCTCGATTCGGTCCAGCGGGAAGAACTGATGGCGGCGATGATCGGTGAAAGGCGCAACCGCCGCCACCGTCCCGGCCGTGGCTTCGAGTCGGTTTCATACCGGTTCGAGATCGTCTCCGACTACGGCGCGTTCCGGGACCTGCAGCGTCATCGCATGCTGACCTGCCAGTGGCAGACCCTGACCCCCGATCTGGGTGCCGGAGTTCCCGATGAGGTGCGTGAGGCCGGTGTCGGCGGTGCCTACGAGCAGGCCCTTGAGATCTCCCGGAACGAGTACGAGCGCCTGCGCGACGCCGGCCACCCCGAAGCTGCCCCGTACGCGCTTTCGCTGGGCTACCGGATCCGTTACATCCTTGACTTGAACGCCAGGGAGGCGATGCAGCTGATCGAGCTCCGATCGGGCAGGGAAGGCCATCCGACCTACCGGGCGGTCGCCCAGGCAATGCATGACGAGATCGCCGAAGTCCATCCCGCCGTCGCCGGTGCGATGAAGCACCTCGACACCTCGATGGAGCCGCGCCTCGAGCGCATGCTTTCGGAGATCCGTACCCACCACAAGCAGCTCGCCGCCCTGGAAATGTCCAAGGCCCCACCCGGCTTCTCCGAACTCGGCTGATCACAGCCCGGGTCAGCCGGTGTCTAACCTGTCCGGATGCTTTCCGCCCGGATTCCCCGCGCCCTGCCCTGTGCGCTTGCCTTTCTGCTCCTCGCCCTGATGGTCGTTCTTGCGGCCTGTTCGTCGGACCCGGACCAGTCCGAGGCGAAGCCCGCCCGCTGGCAGCCGAAGCCGACCACAGCTGCCTGGCAGTTCCAGCTCCAGGGAAAGATCGACACCTCGATCGACGCGCCGGTTTTCGAGATCGACGGGTTCAACGTCCCGAAGTCCACGGTCAGGAAGCTGCAGTCGATGGGCCGCAAGGTGATCTGTTACATCGACGTCGGCAGCTGGGAGAACTACCGGCCGGACGCGAAGCGTTTTCCCAGGTCGGTGATCGGGAGGAAGTACGAGGGCTACCCGAACGAGCGCTGGCTCGACATTCGCCGCTTTCACAAGTTCGCCGGACCGATCAAGGCCCGGATCCGGATGTGTGCCCGCAAGGGATTCGACGGGCTTGAGCCGGACAACATCAACGGCTGGGAGAACCCGACCGGCTTCCCGCTGACCGCCAGGGACCAGCTCAGATTCAACCGCTGGATCGCCGACGTGGCCCACCGCAACGGTCTTGCGGTCGGGCTCAAGAACGACGGCCGGCAGGCCCGCAAGCTGGTTGGCGATTTCGACTTCGCGGTGGTCGAGCAGTGTTTCCAGTACAACGAATGCGGTCAGTTCCTGCCCTTCATCCGGCGCGGCAAGGCGGTCTACTCGGTCGAGTACGAGTTGCCGAACAAGGCCTTTTGTTCACGGGCGAAGAAGCTGAAGTTCAGCTCGATCGGCAAGGAGTACGACCTCTTCGCCCGCCCCTGGCGGCCCTGTCGTTAGCAGTTACACCACAGTGCCGGGCAGCCACCCCCGGGACGCGGCGAACACTTCGCGCGGCATTCAGCCGCGCTCTGCCTGAGTGTCCCGGGGGCGGCCACCCGGCACTGCGGTTAGACCAACCCGGTTCACCACCAGCAGGACTCGTTCAACTTACGAGTGCGGCCAGGCTCGGGATCTCGTGGTCGGGGGTGATGTCGGTGCCCGGGGGGACCGAGTCGTTTCCGGTGACGAGGATTCCTTCGAGGCCGGCTTTCCGGGCTCCTCCGACATCTGTGTCGAGGCGGTCGCCGATCATTGCGACCTTCGCGTCTGAAGGCAGGTCGAGCACCCTGAGCCCGGCCTCGAAGATCGGTTTCTCCGGCTTGCCGGCGATGATCGCCTGTCGTCCGGAGGCGGTTTCGATGGCCGCCAGGATCGACCCGGTCCCGGGCCAGAGTCCGTCCGGCATCGGCATCGTCGGATCCTTGCCGGTGACGGCAAAGAAGGCCCCTGACCGAACCGCCATCGAGGTCGCCTTGAGCTCGTCGTAATTGAAGCGCGGGTGGCCGGAGACCAGAACCCCGGCCGCCTCCTCCCAGCGATCGAGCGAGAGAACCTCGAAGCCCGCATCGGCTACCTGTTCGAGGAAGCCGGGGGTCCCGGTTGCCAGGACCCTGGCTCCGCCCCCCAATTCATCGGCAGCCATGGCCAGCAACGTGGAACCGGCGGTAACCACCCGGCTCTCGTCCGCATCCACTCCCTGGTTCCGGAGGATCCGGGCCTGCTCTGCCGGTGTGACCCGGGGGCTGTTGGTCACGAAGACGAATGGTTTGCCGGCATCCTTCAGCGCCCCCAGTGCATCGGCCGCCCCCTCGATCAGTTCATGCCCGAGCCAGACAACCCCGTCAAGGTCGATCAGAAACCCGTCATATCGGTCAGCCAGAGCCACCCGGCAAGAATAGAGTTGCCGCATGGTTCCCGGAGGAGATCTCACAAAACCGGGCTCTGGCTCGTCTCGGGAGCAGTGAAGGAAGCAGCAGAGAGAACTTCAGCGTCGCCGCCATTCGAGTTGGCGCTCGAGGAGCACGGTCCGAGGATTCATTCCTGGCTGATCACGCGGGTCGGTCCCGATCGGGCCGACGACGTCTTCCAGGAGACGATGCTGGCAGCCCTGGCCGTCTGGGAGAAGGCGAAGGTCGAATCCGTCCGGGCCTGGCTGTTCACGATCGCCGGCAACAAGGCGATCGACGAGATCCGCCGGGACGGAAGGCGCCCACTGCCGGAAGGGGAGGTGGATGAGTGGCCTTCCCCCGAGACGGCGGAGTACCTGGAGGATCCGGTCTGGGACGAGGTCCGGGTCCTGCCGGAAAAGCAGCGACTCGCCGTGACCCTGCGCTTCCGGGGCGACCTGACCCACAGACAGATCGCGCAGGCGATGGAGATTTCGGAGGCCGCCGCCCGTCGCAATGTTTTCGAAGGGCTGAAGCGACTGAGAGAAAGGATCGGCGATGAGTGAAATCGAGAACAGACTTGCTGGCCCATCGGTCCCTGGCTGGGAAGCGCTGAGAGGCGAGTTCCTGGATCGGGCCGGGAGCGAGGATCTGATCGATCTCGCCTACGAACGTCACGAAACTCCATTCGGCACTCTGCTGGTGGTGGCCGGAGACGGCGGGATCGTGCGGATCGGCCTCGATGCCGAAGCCGAGGAGGAAGTGCTCGATGATCTCGCCCGTCGTGTCTCGTCGCGGATCGCCCGTACTGGCCGGGATTCGGTCACCGTGGCGAGGCAGCAGCTCGACCGGTACTTCGCCGGAGAGCTTCGCGATTTCGAGCTGACGCTGGACTGGCAGCTGACCCGCGGCTTCCGACGCGAAGTGCTGCGGGAGACGGCCGCCATTCCCTACGGAGCGACCGCCAGCTACGCGCAGATGGCAGAGCGGGCGGGCAGCCCGCGGGCGGTGCGTGCAGCCGGTTCGGCCCTGGCCACGAACCCCCTGCCGATCGTCATCCCCTGCCATCGCGTTCTGCGCTCCGACGGATCGGTTGGCTCCTACGGAGGCGGGTCTCCGATGAAGGCAGCCCTCCTGGCAATGGAACGCGACCGTGCGGGTTGAGGCCAACGGCCCGGTCGACACCGACTCGATCCTTTCGACCCTGCTTCGGCACGAGGTCGCGGGGCTGACCGAAACCAGCCTTCGGGAATGCACCCACCGCCGGACCGTCGTGGTCGATGACAAACCGGTCGAGCTCAACCTGGTCTTCGGAGATGACGGAATCAAGGTTGCTCATGAGGGCGATCAGGTCGACCCGGAATCGGTCGTGCGGCTGGTCAGGCGCTGGTTCGACCTGGACACCGACATCGCCGGCATCGACCGGGAGCTCTCGAGTCACAGGCGCTTTGCCGACCAGGTTTTCTCCCAACCCGGAATCCGCATCACCGGCTATCCAGACCGGTGGGAAGCAGCGGCCATGATCGTGCTCGGGCAGCAGGTCTCGCTGGGCGCGGCGCGGACCTTCGCCGGCCGGCTGGTCGCAGCCTACGGCGAAAGACAGGCCGATCTCCTGAGGTTTCCCGTGCCCGGCCGGGTCGCGTCAGAGCCGGTCGACCGGCTCCGCGAGAAACTCGGGGTGACCGGGGCAAGGGCGAGGACGATCAGGGCGCTTTCGGGTCTCTTCAGTGAGGATTCCGGCGCCGATGCCGAGGGGCTGGTCGGGCTGCCCGGCATCGGACCCTGGACGGTCGCCTGCTTTTCGATCAGAGGCAGCAATGCTCCGGACGAGTTTCCCGGCAGCGACGCGGTCCTGCGTCGGGCCCTCGGTGGGGTCGATTCCCGGGAGGCGGAGCTGATTGCGGAACGATGGAGTCCGATCCGGAGCTATGCAGCAGTCCGCCTCTGGACCGAGGCGGTCGGGCCGGTTACTCCGGTCTAGGAGGCGGCGCGGATCGCGTCGAGCAGCTCGGTCTTGTTCATCTTCGAGCGACCCTCGATCTTCAGTTCCGTAGCTACCTCGTACAGCTCTGCCTTGGTCGATTTCTCGTTGACCGAAGGTGTGAAGAGCGACTGGCTCGCGGGCGGTTCCGGCTTGGCAACAGGGGCCGGAGCCGGTCCGGTGTCGGTGGCGAGCGTGTTGTCTCGCTGAACCTGACGCCAGGCCGCGACGACCACAGCGGTCACTCCGGCGATGCCGATGGCTACTGACTTCTTCACGATTTCTTCTGCTTGTGACAGGAGGACAGCCAATTGATCACGGGCGGGACTCTACCGGCCGGACGGTTTCGGCTTCTGGCCGGTTGTCTAGTCTCGAAGGGTGAAGATTCTTCTGGCTATCGGGGCCGTCATCGCGGGAATGCTGCTGCCTGCCCAGCCGGCAACTGCGGCAAAGGAGCCCTTTCGGGGCGAGATCCTGCGGATCGACTCTGACCTCAGAAAGCGGATGTCCGGGTCCTCCTGGCACCGCGGCTGCCCGGTCGCGTTGTCGGACCTGCGGCTTCTCAAGCTTCGGTATCGCGACTTCGAAGGCGGAGTGAGCCGTGGTTTCCTGGTCGTCCATGAGACTGCGGCGCCGCGGATGGTCAAGGTCTTCCGCAAGCTCTTCAATGCCGGTTTCCGGATCCGCCGGATGCGACTGGTTGACGCCTACGGGGCCGACGACCACCGTTCGATGAATGCCGACAACACCTCGGCCTTCAACTGCCGCGAGGTGGCCGGCCGGCCCGGAGTCTGGTCGCGCCACGCCTACGGTCGCGCGATCGACATCAACCCGGTCGAGAACCCCTACGTGTCGGGCAGCCACGTCTCCCCGGCCAGGGGCCGGCCCTTCGCCAGTCGCGAGCCGCTCCGCAAGGGCATGATTCCGCCGCGGGGTCACGTCGTCCAGGCGTTCGCCTCGATCGGCTGGGAGTGGGGAGGCTTCTGGACGGGCAGCCGCGACTATCAGCATTTCTCCGCCTCGGGTGACTGAACCCCGGCTAAGATTCCCGCAACACCGTCGCACTGAGTTCGTAAGCACCGCTTCTATGGCTTCGATTAAGGAGTGCGACCCGACTGAAAGCGGGTGCGATGGCAATGACAGACCTTTCGATCGAAGTGGCTCACGGAACGGCCAGGCGGTTCGACCTCGGGAGTGGTGACCTGATCCGGATCGAGACTCCGGACGGATCCCAGGGAGGCGACTTCAGCTTCCCGGGCTTCGACCAGTCGCTGACCCGGAACAAACTCGGCTGGAAGAGGTTCGGCCGGCCCTGGCTCGTCTATGCGGCCGAAATCGGTGATTCGCTCTTCGACGTCGATGGGGAGGCGGTCTTCGAAATGACCGCACTCGAGGGCGAAGGGATCGCCGACATCATGTATCCGGGCTGCTGGCGCGAGGTCTACGAGGACCGGAGGCCAGGCTGCCAGGACCTGATCTCGGAGGTCCTCGGGCTGTCGCGAAGCGAACTGACCGGGATGCTCTCTTTCTTCATCGGCTACTCGGCCGATGACATCGCCTACCGCGGCCTGGCGGGGATCGGCCTGAAGCCAGGCGATCACCTCGAGTTCCGGGCCTTGCGACCGGTCAGCTGTGCGGTCTCGGCCTGTCCCGACCGGGAGATTCCGGGCTGGCAGCCGGGCAGCCTCCTGGTCACGATCCGGGAACCCGCCGATGGCGGCGGGGAACCGGAGGCCGAAGCGTCAGGGGAGGGTCTGTGAACGCGACCACGGGTTTCCGGCTCGCCGTCGCCCAGCCGGAGATCGATCCGGACCGCGAAGAGCGCGGCAGAGTGGACGACGCGATCCGGCTGATCACCGAGGCCGGCGCCGCGGGAGCCGGACTGGTTCTTTTCCCCGAGAGCTATCCCGGACCGATCTCTGCCGGCCTCGACTTCGACGCCGGCCCGGCGATCGCCGAAGCCTGCCGCGCGGCCGGGACCGCCGCCTGCTGGGGCAGGGTGGAGTCGCTCGGGGACGGTCGCTTCGTCACCGTGGTCCTCCTGACCGATCGCGATGGCACCGAGGCCGGCCGCTACGTACGGAGCCACCCCGCCACCGGGGACGTTCACCCGGTCCTTTCCGGTGCGCCGATGGCGCCCGGCCCCGAGCCGGGGCTGTTCGAAATCGACGGGTTGAAGCTGGGCGTAGTCGTCTGCTCGGAATTGTGGAACCCCGAGCTCTGCCGCGTGCTCGCCCTGCGTGGGGCCGAGGTCCTGCTCGCCCCGGCCGGCGGGGGCTTCGGCCGGGTGGCGGAGAACTGGAGGCTGATGGCCAGGGCCCGGGCGGTCGAGAACGAGATGTTCGTCGGCCTCACCCAGCAGCTGATGGAGGGCGAGTCCGGTTCGGCCCTGATCGCCGGCCCGGAAGATGTCCTGGCCTCCGGAACCGGGCCCGGGCTGCTGGTTGCCGATCTCGACTTCGAGCGGGCTCGCTGGCTGCGGGGACGCGACGACTCGATGGAGGATCCGAAGCCGTTCAGCTCGCTGCCGGGCCTGGTCCGGGCCCGGCGCCCCGAGCTCTACGGCGAGCTCGGAGCGCCGGCGGATGGCCTCTACGACTTCGAGGCAGCCAGCACCTGAGGTTCGGGCCGGCCGATCGGCCGGGGCCCAGGGCGGCGATCGCTTCCGCGACCGGGGCCGGACTGGTCCCTGTCGCCACGGTCTCCGGGTCCCTGCCCGTCCAGGTCGCCACGGTCCTCCGTCTTCGCAGCGTCGGCTTCGACCTTGTCCTTGCCTGGAATCAGCAGTGACAACACGGCGCCGATCGCCAGCACGACCACGGCGATCGGCATTGCCGCGACCACTCCGTCGGTGAACGCCTGGGGGCTGGTGAAACCACCGTTGGCCGCGAAGACCGAGGAGAGCACCGCGACACCCATGACCCCTCCGATCTCCCGGATCGCGTTGGTCGCACCGGATGCCTTTCCGGTCTCGGCTTCGCGCACCGAGGCGACAACCGACGCCGCCGCGGTGGGGAAGACCAGCGCCATGCCGGTACCGGCCATCATGAACGGGACGATGAAATCCCCGAAGGCGGTGGTCGGGCTCGAGATCGCCGTGATCCAGGCGAGGCCGCCGGCCTGCAGGACCAGCCCGGTGAAGATCAGCGGCCGGGTACCGATCCGGTCGCTGAGCAG
>JAGQUQ010000006.1 GCA_020438425.1 Solirubrobacterales bacterium | reverse complement strand
TCCCGCAGATCGGGGGCATGTACCTCGGCGACCGGTCCCGCAAACAGACGCTGGTCGATTTCGGGTTCCGCCTGCCCTCGGCGATCGACAACCGGCCGCTCAAGTTCGACGAGTTCATGGAACGGATGAACCAGCTGGTGCTCGTCTCGGCCACGCCCGGCGAGTTCGAACGCACCGAGTCGACCCGGGTGGTGGAACAGATCGTGCGCCCGACCGGCATCGTCGACCCGCAAATCGACCTGCGACCGACCGCCAACCAGATCGACGACCTGATGAACGAGATCCATGCCACCACCGCCGCCGGCGAACGGACCCTGGTCACCACCCTGACCAAGAAGATGGCCGAGGACCTGACCAACTACCTGATCGAGCACGGGGTCCGGGTCCGCTACCTGCATTCGGACATCGACACTCTCGAGCGGATCCAGATCATCCGCGAGCTGCGGCTCGGTGAGTACGACGTGCTGGTCGGGGTGAACCTGCTGCGCGAGGGCCTCGACATGCCGGAGGTCTCGCTGGTCGCGATACTCGACGCCGACAAGGAGGGGTTCCTCCGCGGCGAGACCAGCCTGATCCAGACGATCGGCCGTGCCGCCCGCAACACGGCCGGAAGGGTCCTGATGTACGGCGACAAGGAAACCGAGGCGATGAAGTCGGCGATCTCGGAGACCGACCGTCGCCGCGCGATCCAGGTTGCCTACAACGAGCGCCACCAGATCACCCCGACCACGATCGTCAAGGGAGTGGCCGAGGAAGGGAACCTGCTGGCGATCGAGGACAAGGCACCGTCGCGCCGCCGTCGCCGCCAGGAAGACGAGTTCGAAGGCCCGGACGAGCTGGAGAAGACGATCGTCGAGATGGAAGAAGAAATGCACGCCGCCGCCGAAGACCTCCGCTTCGAACAGGCCGCCCGCCTCCGCGACGAGATCCGCGAACTCAAACGCGACCTCGACGCGATGAAGGCCGGGGCCTGATAGAAACGTTGTCACGGTGCTCGTCCGGCACTAGACGATGAATCAACCAAGGGAGATGCATGAAGCTTGTTCGGGGTTGGATTGGCGCTTTGCTGGTGTTCGTGATCTTGGCGCTTGCGGGTCCATCGAGCGCGATGAGCGCTGGAAGCTACGAGTTCAATGACTTCCGCTACCAGGCGTACGGGCCAATCAAGTTCAACACCCTTTACGGGACCCAGTTCGAAACCAGTAACGACCGGGACTGGTTCAAGTTCAAGCTGGGGCGCAGGTTCCAGATGACGCTCGTCTTTCAGTTCGTGGGTTCGGAGAAGTTCTGCGACGCAGAAGTTGAACTCTTCAAGGGAAGACGGACGCTCGGTTTCGGTGAGCTGGACGGGAATCCCAACTCGCGCCCTAGGAAGGTCATGAAGAAGACCCTGGATAAGGGAACCCACTACTTCGTCCTGAGACAGGATTCGAGCTGCCCGGGGGGCAGGTTCCTCTTTGGGGTGAACAAGTAGCAGCTGGTCGGCGACGGAACTCCGGGGCCTTCCCGGAGTTCTAGAATCGTGGACATGATGCGCAGGGGTTGTGCTCTTGTGGCGGCGGTTGCCGCTGTTTTCCTGCTGTTCTCGACTGCGGCCGAGGCGGCCGGGAACAAGGTTCCGGTGCCGCAGGTGATTCATGCGGCTGACCGCGCATACATTTCCGACGGACAGGGGCGGGAGATGCTGCTGCGGGGCATCAACAGCAACTCGCTGATCGAGTATCCCGACAACTTTCAGCAGACGATTCCGTTCACCCGGGACGACGCCCGGGAGATGGCAGCGCTCGGATTCAACTTCTTGCGTCTGCCGATCAACTGGAGCCGGCTCGAGCCCGAGCCCGACCAGTTCTCGGAGAGCTACCTGGACGAGATCGACCGGATCGTGACCTGGGCCGAGGCCGAGGGGCTGAGCGTGCTCGTCGACTTCCACCAGGACCGCTACAACAAGCACCTCCGGCCGCCGGACGAAGCCGATGGCGCCCCGGACTGGGCGACCGAGACCGATGGTCAACCATGCACTTTTGGGGCATTCTTCACATCACCCTGTTCGGTGGCGGCGCTCGACCACTTCTGGAACAACGACGTGATCGCCGGCAAGCCGCTCCAGACGCATTACCTCGAGGCGATGACCAGGGTTTCAGCCGGGCTTGCTTCCCACAAGGGGCTGCTCGGCCTGGAGATCATGAACGAGCCGACCCCTGGTTCGACCAACTCGCCCAACTTCGAACGCCAGCAGCTCTGGCCGTTCTATGAACGGATGATCAGCGGACTTCGAGGTCAGGGAGAGAAGCGCATGATCTGGTTCGAACCGAACATGCTTCGGGACGTCACCGACTTCGATCTCGGCCAGCCAGAGAAGTTCTCGGATGACGGAAACCTGGTCTATGCCCCGCACATCTACACCGGCACTTTCAATGGCGGCGGTCCCGATCAGCTCCGGACCTCGTACGAGAAGGCGGTTGCGGAAGCGAAGGCTTACGGAGCTCCGTTCGTAGACGGCGAGTGGGGTGGCGGCAGTGACGAGAAGGCCGAATCGATGCGGGCCCTGAAACTGGAACTTCAAAACGAACACCGGGTCGGCGGGGCATTCTGGATGTGGAAGCAGAAATCCGGTTTCTACAACTGGCACACAGTCAACGAGGACGGCAGCCTGCGAGATGACTCGATGCGGGCCCAGATGCTCTCCCAGCCGCATGCCGACCGGATCCCCGGGCAGATCGTTTCGACCGGATTCGCCGATGGCAAACTGACGACCGTGGCCAGCGGCAAGGGTGGAACCGCCCGGCTCTGGTCGGGAACGATCGTCTATAAGGGCGGCGCGAGCCTGATCGCCCAACCACTGATCCGCGCCTTCGTCGACGGCAAACGGGTCAAAGCAACGCTCCTTCCCAAGGTTTTCAAGACGGACAAGGTGAACATCCGGGGCTTCCGGGTCCAGGTCAAGGTGCCGAAGGGCAAACACAGCGTCGAACTCCGGGCGGGCAAGCCGGTCTGGGTGAAGCCGAAGCGGATCAGGGGCCACTGGAAGAAGATCAGGGGCAGGAACGGCAAGGTCAGAAAGCGCTGGGTAAAGGGCCGCACCATCCCCGGCTATTGGAAGTGAGCGACTCCCGCTAGGCTCCGCCACATGGAGCGAGAGCATCTGGTGCGAAACGACTTTCCCCTGGCCCGCGGCGCGGAGGGTTTTGACGTCGACTCGGTCGGCGCCCACCTGGCGGCGGTCGCGGCCCACGCCGCGGCGCTCGAGGCGAGGATCACATCCCTCGAATTGGAACGGGACAAGCTTCGCGAACAGCTCCGTGATGCCAGAGAGCATCAGTCAGGCCCGACCGGCATGCCGGACCCGAAGGAGCCGGAAGCGGCTGACGAAGGCGAAGTCGCGGCCCGGCTGCTGGCCTCGAAGCTGGCAATGGGAGGGACCAGCCGTGACACGATCGTGATGCAGGTGGCCGCGACACACGACGTCGCCAATCCGGCCGCCCTGGTCGACGACGTCCTCGCCCGCCTGACCTGAACCGTCTCTGTACCGATTAACCCCGCAATACAGGGTTAATCGACCCACAGTTCCGGGTTTTCGGACCTTGTGGACAAACGAACGTGTGTTCGGTTCCCTAGAATGGGAGTGAGTGACCCGTTCCGAGCGAATCCTGATCACCGGGGCCCGTGAGCACAACCTCAAGGGCATCGACCTCGACCTTCCCCGCGATGCCCTGATCGTGGTCACCGGCCTGTCCGGTTCCGGCAAGTCGAGCCTCGCTTTCGACACGATCTACGCGGAGGGTCAGCGCCGCTATGTCGAGTCCCTCTCGGCCTATGCCCGGCAGTTCCTCGGGCTGATGGAGAAACCCGACGTCGACTCGATCGAGGGCCTTTCGCCGGCGATCTCGATCGACCAGAAGACGACCTCGCGCAACCCACGATCCACGGTAGGCACGGTTACCGAGATCTACGATTACCTGCGACTGCTCTGGGCGAGGATCGGCCATCCCCACTGCCCGAAATGCGGCAAGCCGATCACCGGCCAGACCCAGGAGCAGATCACCGATCAGCTGATGACGATGGAGGACGGAACCCGCTTCATGGTCCTGGCCCCGGTGGTACGCGGTCGCAAGGGCGAGTACGGCAAGCTCTTCGAACAGTTCCGGGCCGACGGCTACTCGCGGGTCGAGGTGGATGGCGA
Organism: Solirubrobacterales bacterium; assembly: GCA_020438425.1. Lineage (GTDB taxonomy): Bacteria > Actinomycetota > Thermoleophilia > Solirubrobacterales > 70-9 > 67-14. Next base: position 50,869 of record JAGQUQ010000006.1, on the reverse strand, counting down.
GATGCGGATGCTCGAGGAAGAGATCGTCCTCGACAAGAAGTACAAGCACGACATCTCGCTGGTCGTCGATCGCCTGGTCATGAAGACCGATCTCCGCCGCCGGCTCTCGGAGTCGGTCGAAGCCGCTGCCTCGCTGGCCGAAGGGCTGGTCGAGGTCGAGGTGATCGACGGTGAACGCCAGACTTTCTCTGAGAACTTCGCCTGTCTCGAGTGCGGCACTTCGATGCCTGAGCTCGAACCCCGGATCTTCTCGTTCAACGCTCCCCACGGGGCCTGCCCGACCTGCACCGGCCTCGGGTTCAAGAAGGTCATCGATCCTGAACTGGTGGTTCCGGATCCGACCCTCTCGGTGGCCGAAGGTGCGCTGCAGCCCTGGCGCTCCGGGTACTCCGGCTACTGGCGCCGGCTGAACAAGTCGGTTGCCGAGACCTACGACATCGACATTGACACCCCCTGGCAGGAACTGACCCAGAAAGAGAGAGACGTCTTTCTCTACGGCACCGGTGCCGAACGCCACACGATTCGCACCAAGAGCCGGGCCGGTCGCCAGCGCAGCTACCAGGTGAAGTTCGAGGGGCTGGTCAACAACCTGGAGCGCCGGTTCCAGGAATCCGACTCGGAAGCGGTCCGCGAAAAGATCGAGGACTACATGGCCGAGCAGCCCTGCCCGAGCTGTCACGGGGCCCGGCTGCGCCCGGAAAGCCTCGCGGTGACGGTCGGGGGGCTTTCGATCCGTGACTTCACCGACATGTCGGCGACCGCCGCCCGCGAATGGATCGGTGACCTGGACCTGACGACCACGGAGCGGGCGATCGCCCGGCTGATCGTGCGCGAAGTCGAGGAGAGGCTCTCCTTCCTCGTCAACGTCGGCATCGGGTACCTCTCGCTGGCCCGATCGGCGCGGACGCTTTCCGGTGGAGAGGCCCAGCGGATCCGGCTCGCCACCCAGATTGGCTCCAGCCTGGTCGGAGTCATGTACGTGCTGGACGAACCCTCGATCGGCCTTCACCAGCGTGACAACGAGAAGTTGATCGCGACCCTGGAGCGTCTGCGTGATCTCGGCAACACGGTGATCGTGGTCGAACATGACGAAGGCACGATGCGGGCGGCGGACTATCTGGTTGATCTCGGGCCCGGCGCGGGCGAACACGGGGGAGACGTGGTCGCGGCCGGCACCCCGGTTGAAGTCTCGGCCAACCCGGATTCACTGACCGGCGCCTACCTGGTCGGCTCGGAAAAGATCGCCGTGCCGGAGACGAGGCGAAGCTGGGATGAAGCCCTGACCGTTAAGGGTGCCCGTCAGCACAACCTGACCGGGGTCGATGTCGAGTTCCCGCTCGGGGTCCTGACCTGCGTGACCGGGGTTTCCGGATCCGGGAAATCGACCCTGGTCAATGAGACGCTTTACCCGGCCGTTGCCAACCGGCTCCACAAGGCGAAACTGCGGCCCGGTCCCCACGACGGAATCGACGGCATGGAGAAGATCGACAAGATCATCAACATCGACCAGTCCCCGATCGGCCGCACCCCGCGTTCGAACCCGGCCACCTACACCGGGGTCTTCGATCAGATCAGGCAGCTCTTCGCCGCCACCCAGGAATCCCGCGCCCGCGGCTACAAACCCGGTCGCTTCAGCTTCAACGTCAAGGGCGGTCGCTGCGAGGTCTGCAAGGGCGACGGCCAGATCAAGATCGAGATGCACTTCCTGCCGGATGTCTATGTGCCCTGCGAGCAGTGCCACGGGGCCCGCTACAACCGGGAGACCCTGGAGGTCCGCTTCAAGGGCAAGTCGATCGCCGACGTCCTCGCGATGTCGATCGAGGAGGCTTACCCGTTCTTCGAGTCGATTCCCAAGGTGGCGCGCCGGCTCAAGACCCTGAACGACGTCGGCCTCGGCTACGTGCGTCTCGGGCAGCCGGCGACCACGCTTTCGGGCGGCGAGGCCCAGCGGATCAAGCTGGCCGCCGAGCTTTCGAAGGTCGCGACCGGCAACACGCTCTACATCCTCGATGAGCCGACCACGGGTCTCCATTTCGGGGATGTTCGTCGCCTGCTTGAAGTGCTTGGCCGGCTGGTCGACGCGGGCAACACCGTGGTTGTGATCGAACATGACCTCGACGTGATCAAGAGCGCCGACTGGATCGTCGATCTCGGACCCGAAGGCGGCGACGGCGGTGGGCACATCGTCGCCACCGGAACTCCCGAAGCGGTCGCCGAAGTGCCCGGTTCCTACACCGGAGACTTCCTGCGCGGCGTGCTCGAGCCGGTAGCTTTGGCTGCATGAAAGCCGCCCGGATCACCGCCTACGGTGAACCTCCCGAACTGGTCGAAATCGAGCCGCCGGCAGAGGCGGGGCCCTACGCAGATTCCGTAGCGGGCCCGGCCGAAGTCGTGGAAGTCCTGATCGCCGGAATCAATCCGGTGGATCTGGCGATCGCTTCCGGCAAGTTCGATGCCGGCGCGCCGCCGCTGCCATACGTCCCGGGGACCGAAGGAATCGGCCGCATGGCCGACGGGGAGATCGTCTGGTTCGACGGTTCACACTTCCCCTGGGGTTCGATGGCGGAACGGGCCGTGATCACCGAAGGGGGTGGAATCACCTTGCCGCCGGGCATCAATCCGGAGCAGGCCATCGCATTCGGGGTGGCCGGGCTTGCGGCGTGGATGTCACTCGATTGGCGGGGCGAGCTGAAGGACGGCGAGACCGTGCTGATCCTCGGCGCGAGCGGTTCGGTGGGTCAGATCGCGGTTCAGGCCGCCCGCATGATGGGTGCGGGACGAGTAGTGGGCATGGCCCGAAGCGAAGCCGGCCGGCAGAAGGTGCTGGACCTCGGAGCGGATGCGGCAATCGGTTCCGAAGGCAACATCGACGAGCTGAAGGCCAGCATCTTCGAGGCGACCGGGGGCGGGGCAGACCTGGTGCTGGACGGTCTCTGGGGGCTGCCCGCAGCCGCGACCCTGCAGACGATGAAGCCTTTCGGGAGGCTGGTTCAGGTGGGCAACTCCGCCGGCACGGAAGCGCCGGTCACCGCCGGCCACATTCGCGGCAGTTCGGCTTCGATCCGCGGCTTCAGGAACTTCTGGCCACCACGCGAGGTTCGCGTCGAGGCCTTCCAGCGGATGTGCTCGCTGGCGGTCAGCGGCGACCTCGAGATCGAGGTCGAAGTCCTGCCGCTCGAAGATGTGGCCGAGGCCTGGGACCGACAGTCCCGAAGCCCCGGCCACAAACTCGCGCTCAGGCCCTGATTACTCGAAAAGGACGATCGTGAACGGCTTCTTCGACTGGACCGGGGCGATCGATCCGAAAAAGTCGTCGTAGTAGGTGATCACCGCTACCTGTGCTTCGGGGAAGGATCCGCAAAGACCTTCATCGAAGGGAGCCTTGTCGGCATTCGCCGAGACTATTCCGTCGAACTCGGTCAATCCGATCCCGGGGGTCACGGTCATCGTGTTGAAATCCGGCAGGTCCGAGAGGCAGTAGATCGATGTCCCGTAGGTGCCGATATCCGAATTCTGGATTCCGCTCGAATTGGCCGGAGCGATCGTTCCGTCGGACTTGACCTCCGCGTAGGCGACGACCCTTCCGATCCCGCTCGCGAGTTTGTTCGCGGTGACCGCTCCATTCGGCAGTTTTTCGGTGGTGACCGCGTCGATGGCGATCTTCTCGGGGCCGATCGCACCGGCCTTGATGTCTGGCCTCGTGACCTGGCCATTCCTGATCTTGCTGGTGGTCACCGCTCCGGTACCCAGCTTCGTGTTTGTGACCGAGTACTTGTAGATCTTCGCTTCCTTGACCGCGTTGTTCTTCAACTGTGCGGTGCCGACGGTGTTCGCCCCGATAGCGGCGTAGGCGCCGCCCCCCAGAGCCACGAACAGCGCCAACAGGCTGATTGCCAGCGCGGGTGACATTTGTTCCCGTAATTTCTTCATCCCCGGACCTTTCCCCTTGCCCCGCAGGGCTCTTGAACGATTGAGATCAATCTAGGCGGGTCCGAGCCCCAATGCAAACGGGAACTCGTCAGGTGGACGGCGCCCGGTTCGCGTCGAGAATGTCCTTGACCAGGAGTGATGCTCCGATCACACCACCCTCGTCGCCGAGCGCGGCGACTTTCACATCCGGCGGGTTGTCCTTGTTCAGCAGGTACTGGTCCATGCCCGAGATGATCTCCGGGACCAGCGTGTCGGCGAAGCGCACACCGAGCCCGCCACCGATCACGACCGCTTCGGGATCGAGCAGGTTTACGGCCGAAGCAATACCGGCCGACAAGGCTCCGACGGCCCGGTTGAGGAGATCCTCCGCCAGTTCGTCGCCGTCATCGAGGGCCCGCTGCCAGATCGCGCTGGTGAGGTGGGTCTTCTCGTGCTTCTTCATCAGCTTGAAGAGCTTGGTCTTGCGGCCCTTCTTGACTTCGCGCAGGGCCTTCTCTTCCATCGCTTTGCGGCCGGCGTAGGCTTCGACCGTTCCGTTGAGGCCGTTCAGGCCTTTGGCGCCGCCCCGGCGAACCAGGGTGTGCCCGATCTCGCCGGCCCGGCCGCGACCGAGCCACGGTTCTCCGTTGATGATGATTCCACCGCCGACCCCGGTGCCCCAGAAGACCCCGAGCAGGCTCGAGTAACCGACGCCGGCACCGAGCTCATACTCGCCCCGGGTGCCGACCTGCACATCGTTGCCGACCCTGACCTCGGTACCCAGTTCTTCCCGCAGCGCCATGCCGAGCTGGAAAGTTCCGTCCCAGTCGGGAAGGTTTCCGGCACCGCTGACCGCGCCGGTCTTGGCGTTCACGGATCCGGGAGAGCCAACCCCGACCGCAAGCAGCCGGTGAGCTTCGGTGCCGGCATCGATCGCCGCTTCCTGCATGGTTGTGGTCATCGCCCGCACCACGTCGGCCGGGCCACCGCGATCGGGGGTCGGCCGACGCCGGTAGGCGACCACCTCGTGGTTCTCGTCGAGCACGGCGGCAGCGATCTTGGTTCCTCCGAGATCGATGCCGCCGATCAGGGCTGCCGTTCGCCTCGAGGCCCGGCCGTGAAAGGCACCCGGCGGGGTGATCGGAGGCAGGTCCGGCTTCCCGGCGGGCGGAGCGGACTCGGCTTCGGTTTCGGCCGCGGCGGTGGCGATGCCCGCGGCCGGAGAACCATCGGGAGGGTTGGGGGGTCGTTGGGGAGCGACCGGTCCGGGAGTGGTTGGCGAGAGCGGGTCGAGGGAGAGAGCTTCGCTCTGGTCGCCCCGGCGACGGGCCTTGCGGGCGTCCTTGGCGGCCTTTCTGGCTGCCTTGCGGTCCGCCTTGTCGGCCTTGCGCTGCAGCCGGGAAGCTTCCCGGCGGTCCTTCATCTCGGCCTTCGAAATCGGGGCGACAGTTTCATGGGCTGTCCGCTGCTGCTCGGTCAGGCGCTCGGCAGCGGTCTGCGGCTCCGGCGAATGCTGGGCGACCGGTCCCGGGGCGGGGGGAACCTGGGGCGGGGCCGGAGCGGCCGGGACCTCGGGTTCGACTTCGGCTTCGGGTTCGGGCGCGAGGCCGGATTCGGCAACTGGCTCGGGCGTGGATTCCGCGGTTGGCTCGGGCGCGGGTTCGGGAGAAGACTCGGGTTCCGGAGACGACTCGGGTTCGGTCGAGATCGCGGGCTCCCCGGCGGCTTCGGGAGGGACTTCCGTCCCTTCGGTGTCGGACGCCGATCCCTCCGGCTGGTCGTCACTACGCCTGAGCATCAATGAATCCCTTGAACGCCGTCATGGCCGCACCCTATCCACCTCTGGCAATGTATTGGCATGAGCGACCAGCGCGGATGGAAAATGTGGTGGCAGAAACGTCGCTGGTACGAACGCACGCACCGTCCGCTGCGACGCCTGATGCTGGACCGGGAAATGGCCCGGCACGGCTCCTACGTCCGGCATCCGATCGAAGGCGACGTGCTCGGTGCCCTGCGCTCGGGTCAGCTGACGATCGGCCAGGGATGCCACTTCGAACCGGGCTGCTGGTTCACCATGTCGGACCACGCGAAAGTCACCCTCGGCGACGATGTCTGGATGAACCGGAACGTGATGCTGGCGGCCGAGAACGAAGTGACCGTCGGTGACCACGTGATGTTTGCCAACGGCTGCTTCATAGGTGACGCCAGCCACCGTTTCGACGACCCCGACCTGCCGATCACCTGGCAGGGCTTCACCAGCAAGGGACCGGTCCGAATCGGCTCCAACGTCTGGCTGGGAGTCAACGTCGTGGTCACCTCCGGCGTGACGATCGGAGACCACTGCGTGATCGGGGCCAACTCGGTGGTCACCACCGACATTCCCGATCAGACGATCGCCGCCGGCTCACCCGCCAAACCAATCCGAAAAGTCGAGTTCCTCTCCGAATGAACCTCCGGCCAGAGCCCCTCCCAACCATCATTTTCTTCAAGTGGGAGGGGCGGGTTGAACTGGGAGGGCGGGTCGGACCCCGCCCGACTTGCAGTTAAGACAGGGGTTCCCAGTCCCAGCCCGAGTTTGACTCGAAGTAGGAGTGGTGCTCGAGGTCTTCCCGGTTGAGTCGCTGACGGAGCGGTTCGAGCTCGGAGGGGTCGACTGCGTAAACGTGCTCAGGGGCGGGGAAGCTCCTGCTCCTGACCTCGTCGATGTAGGCCTCGACTCCGCGCAGCATCTCGGAGCGGACGTCCGAGTAACGCTTGACGAACTTGGCCACGTGGCCGTGGTTGATCCCGACCAGATCGTGAAGGACCAGAACCTGCCCGGCCGTTGCGTTGCCGGCACCGATCCCGATCGTGGGAGCGTCCAGTTTGGCCACGATCATCTCCGCCACGGCTTCCGGGACGGCCTCGATCACGATCGCGAAGCAGCCGGCCTGATCGAGCGCGACAGCATCCTCGGCCACCCGAATCGCCTGCTGCGCGGTGCGTCCCTGGGCCTTCATCCCGCCCAGCGCAGTCGCGGTCTGGGGGGTGAGACCGACATGACCCATCACCGGGATGCCGGCGTCAATGATCGCCCGGGCCCGCTCGACCGAGGTGCCGCCGCCTTCCAGCTTTACCGCGTCGCAGCCGGCTTCCTTGACCAGACGCTGGGCGCTGGCGATGGCCAGTTCGTTCGATCCTTCGTAGGAGCCGAAGGGCAGGTCGCCGACCAGGAACGGGGTCTTCAGGCCCCGTCGGACGGCCTTGGCCAGCATCGTCATCTCGTCCATGCCCACCGGGACGGTCGAGTCGTATCCGAGCACGCAGTTGGCGGCCGAATCGCCGACCAGCACGATGTCGGCTCCGGCCTCCTCGATCACTTCGGCCGAGGGGAAGTCGTAGGCGGTGATCATCGCGATCGGCTCACCGGCTTCATGCATTTCGGCCAGCCGGGTAAGGGTCACGGGGCGGCGTTCCTCGCCATCTTTGCGGATTCCGGAGCTCATTTTGTCCTCCTGTGAGTGCTTGATGGTTCGATCAGGATGTTGTCGATCAGCCGGGTTCCGTCCACGTTGGCGGCGACGGCCACCAGGACCGGATCGGTCCCGTTTCCATCGGCTGGATCGAGGGTGCCCGGGTACCGGGCTTCAAAGTATTCGGGGGTGATTCCGGCCAGTTCAAGGTGTCGCCTTCCGGCGTCGAGGGCCGCGTCAAGTCCCTGCTCCGCGAAGACGGATTCGGTCTCGAGCAGCGAGGACCAGATTGCGGTCGCCCTTTCGCGGGACTCGGGGCTGAGGTAGGCATTCCGCGAACTCATCGCCAGACCGTCCCGCTCCCGGACCGTGGGCAGGATGACGATCCTGGTCCTGAACTCCAGGTCCTCGGCCATGCGCCGGATCACGGTCGCCTGCTGGGCGTCCTTCTGGCCGAAGTACGCGACATCCGGATCAACCGCGTTGAGCAGCTTGGCCACGATCGTGGTGACTCCCGCGAAGTGTCCGGGGCCGCGGCTGGTCTCGCTGCCGCAGAGAACTTCGGTCAGGCCCTCCACTTCAACTTTCGTCGCGAAGCCCGACGGATAGATGTCATCGGGTGCCGGGGCGTAGATGAAGTCAACCCCGGAGCTTTCGGCAATCACCAGGTCGCGTTCCTCGTCCCGGGGGTAGGTGCTGAGATCCTCGCCGGCCTTGAACTGGGTCGGATTGACGAAGAGGCTCATGACCACGAACCCGTTCTCTTCCCGGGCGGCCTTGAGAAGCGAGTTGTGGCCCTCGTGCAGGTAACCCATGGTCGGAACCAGTCCCACGGTTTCCGGCTGGTCCCGGAACCATTCGCGGAGGTCGTGCATCTCGCCTGGTGTGCGGAGGACCTTCATGCCCGCGTCCTTCCGGCCGCTACCGCCCGGGTCCGCTCGGCGAGCGCGTCGTAGAAAGAGAGCAGGTCGGGCCGGGATGCGGACAAGGCTTCGCGGTGGGCCTCCACCGTGGCCTCGTCACCCCGGGCGATCGGTCCGGTCAGCGCCTCCGGTCCCCGGGCGATCCAGTTGTCGAGGCTGCGCCGGATCAGCGGCTCGAGCACTTCACGCGGGTTCTCGACTTCAATCCCGCCGAGAACCTCCGCTGCCGTCTCTTCGATCGTCACCAGGAAATTGGATGCGATGCTGGCCGCCGCGTGGTAGGTGGCCCGGTCCTCTTCGGAAATCGTGAAGGGACTCATGCCGGTCATTGTCGCCAATCGTCCGGCCATTTCAAGTGCCTCCGGAGTGCTACCGGCGATCGCGGCCGGACAACCGGTCAGGTCCGTCCTGCCGTCCGGAACTGTCTGGAGCGGATGAACGGAAAAAGTTCCCCCGGCACCGGCCCCGGAAAGTGAGCTCAGGGCCGTGGCACCGCTGGTGTGTCCGATCAGGGCCGGGGAAGCGCCGCTCCTGCCGATCTGCCCGGCGAGCGGGGCGATCTCCGAATCCGGAACGCAGAGCAGTACGGTTCGTCCGGCAAGGTCTCCGAGGCCGGCGGAGCGATCCCGCAACTCGAAATCGAGACCCGAACCGCGTCCGGCAGCGGTCAGGGACATACCGACCCGGCCCGGGCCGATGAGCACGGGCGCACCTGGCGCTCTGTCTGAAGCTTTCATGTTGCCGTTCCAGTTCCCTTTCGGCGATACCAGACGGATCGAGTCGGTTGTCTGCTGCGTTCCTGCTGTCAGGTCCACCCCCGCAGTACGGGTGGCGGCCAACAGCAATTATAGGCTGCCGACATGTCGGGCGACCCGGAAATGCGTCACAGAGCCGGGGAGGTCACCGCCAAGGGGTCGGAGGCGACCGAGGCGACCGGCCGGGATCTCGCTTCCCGCCTTGCGCCCGGTGACCTCGTCCTGGTCAACGGAGAGGTGGGGGCCGGCAAGTCGACCCTGATCAGGGCGGCGATGCGTGAACTGGGCGTGGCCGGGGCGATTCCCTCGCCGACCTTCACGATCGGGCGGCTTTACGAAGGTCCGGCCCAGCGAATGCCGGTTGCCCACCTTGACCTCTACCGACTCGGCGGGCTCGAAGACGAAGATCCGGGGCTGCTGGCCGAGTATTTCGGTCCCGACCGGGTCAGCTTCGTCGAGTGGCCGGGCGGAGCAAGCTACGAATTAAGTGAAATGGCCACCCGGGTCTTCCGGGTGGCCATCGATCACATCGATTCGGAAAGCCGGAGGATCAGAATCGAGTCCTGACCGCCGGTCGTTCGGGGTCCGGACTACTGCCCGTTCATCGCGTCTTCGACCTGCTTCTGAATATCGTCGAGCTGCTTCTGGGCGTCATCGACCTTGCCCTGCGCGTTCGCTTCATCAAGCTGCTTCTGGGCCTGATCGAGCTGGTCCTGGGCGTTCTGGCCGGCCTGGTCGAGCTGCTCGTTCGCCTGGTCGAGGGCTTCCTGGGTGTTCTGGTTGGCCTCTTCGAGCTGCTTGTTCACGTTGTCGAGCGCCTCGTTGACCTGGTCCTCGTTCGAGTCACCGCAGCCGGCGGCGAAAACACCGAGTCCCGCTACTGCGAGAATGGCCAAAGTCGTGCCGAGTTTCCTGTTTCCGATCATCAATCTTTCTCCAGTCGTTGTTACTGCGGTGGACTCCTCTTGGGTGAGGCCAGCCTATCGGGGTTCGCTTTGAGAGTGGTTGGCTTCGACACCGCGACTGATGACACCGTCGTGGCGGCGGCCGATGCCGGCCGGATCGTCTTCGAACGGGTGTTCCCGCCGGACGGGCGCCCGGTGCACAGCCAGGCCCTGCTGGGAGCGGCGGGGGAGGCGGCGGAGTCGCTTGGTGGCTGGGACAGGGTGGAAAGGATCGCGGCAGGAATCGGCCCGGGCACATTCACCGGCATCCGGATCGGAGTGGCAACCGCCGCCGGACTGGCTGCTTCGACCGGGATCACGCCGGTCGGGGTCCCGACCCTTTCGGCACTTGCCCGCTCGATCGGCGCCGCCATCGCCGGTGCCGGCATGGTGATGCCCCTGATCGATGCCCGGCGCGGCGAGGTCTTCGGCGGACTCCACGACGGTGAGGGAAACCCGCTCGAAGACCCCTTCGTCTGCGGTCCGGTCGAACTGGTCGAGCGGCTGCAGGAGATCGCCTCGCGGAGGTCACTCCCGATTTCCGCCGGACCGGGGGCGATACGATTCCGAAGCGAATTGCTCCGGGCCGGGTTAGAAACAGAGCCGGACGGATCACCGGTCCACCGGTTGGCCGGGCGCTCCCTCTGCGAACTGGGAGCGAGTCTGGAAGCGACCGGACCGGAAACCCTCAAACCCCTCTACCTGCGAATCCCCGATGCCCAACTCTGGCTTGAACGAGACGGCAAGACCGACCACAGAACAGGCACCTCCGGCCGAGGATGAGCCCGGCTTCTTCGGGGCCGGGTACGACTCGATCGAGGTCCGCGAACTCGACTACCCCGACCTGCCTCCGGTCATCTCGATCGAACGTCGTTCGTTTCCGAGTCCGTGGTCGGTCGGCATGTTTGCCCTGGAGTTGTCGAAGCCGGACACGATCGGGCTGGCCGCGGTCGAAGACACCAGGGTCGTCGGTTACCTGGTGATGTCCCGGTTTGACCGGGCCTGGCACCTGATGAACATCGCTATCGCCCCCGAGCAGCGTCGCCGCGGAATCGCTTCCCGGCTGATTACGGAAGCGCTGGACCGGATCGGACGGGATCCCGTCACGCTCGAGGTTCGACCCACCAACCGGTCCGCGATCGAGCTTTACGAGCGACTCGGGTTCCGCTCCTTTGGCCTCCGCAAGGCCTACTACCCGGACAATGGCGAGGACGCGCTGATCATGTGGAAGGGTGACCCGGCCCGGGCCGGTGTTCCCGTCGGCTGATGCCCCAGCTGGCAATCGAGACTTCCTGCGACGACACCTGTGCGGCCGTTCTCGACGGCCCGGTCGTGCTTTCGAACGTGATCTCCTCGCAGGCCGATCACGAGCGGTACGGGGGAGTCGTCCCCGAAGTCGCTTCCCGGCACCACCTAGACCTGGTGGTGCCGGTCGTCGAGGCGGCCCTCGCCGGGGCGGAAACAGGCATGGATGATCTGGACTCGGTCGCTGTCACCGCCGGCCCCGGACTCATCGGTGCCCTCCTGGTCGGGCTCAGCACCGCCAAGGCAATCGCGGCACCACGCCGGATTCCCCTGATCCCCACCGATCACCTGCACGGTCACGTTGCCGCAAATTTCCTGGAACCGGATCCGCTCGAGCCCCCGTTCCTCTGCCTGATCGCTTCGGGCGGTCACACGATGCTGGCCGGGGTCAGGGATCACGCGGGTTTCGAAGTGCTGGGGGAAACCCTGGACGACGCGGCCGGGGAAGCGATCGACAAGGCCGCCCGGATGCTGGGACTGGGCTTCCCGGGAGGCCCCGGACTCGAGCGGCTGGCCGCCACAGGCGATCCTGGCGCCTTCACCTTTCCGGTGGCGATGAGTCGTGACCCCGGACTCGATTTCAGCTTCAGCGGATTGAAGACGGCGCTGGTCTACATCGGCCGGGACCTGGGGGAGGAGGGAGTCGCGGAGCGGGCGGCAGATCTGGCGGCCGGCTTCCAGGCGGCAATCGTGAACCAGCTCGTGACCAAGCTCGGTCGGGCGCTTGATGACGGTGATTGGCCGGCGGTGGCATTGGGTGGCGGTGTCGCGGCGAACGGACCCCTGCGTGAAGCGGTCGCCACGCTCTGCCGGGAGCGGGGAATTCCCTTCAAGGAAGTCAGCCGGGAGCTCTGCACCGACAACGCGGCGATGATCGGCAGCGCCGCCCGGTTCACCCGGGCCCTCCCGTACCCGGAATACGTCGGTTTCGATGCTTTCGCGACCGGCCCGCGGGGCAGCCGTTGAACGTTTCGGTCCTGACCCGTCCCGGTTGTCACCTCTGCGAGGAGGCGATCGGCGAACTGCGGGAGTGGCTGGGGGAACGGTTGCCGGAGGAGCCCCGGATCGAGGTCGAACTGATCGATATCGAAAAGGACGATGAACTTCACCGCCGCTATCTGGAGCGGATTCCCGTGATTCGAATCGATGGCCGGGACATCTCTGACTTGGCATTCGACAGTGAGCTCTTCGAGGCGGCTTTTTCCGACCGGTCAGAGGGCGCGGGCTGAGACGGGTACGCTTGTAGCCAGATGTCACAAACTCCCAAGTCCCGCTCTGTCAATCCGTTGCTCGTCGGCGAGGGAGAACGCCTGGCCCTCGGCGTTGCCGCGCGGCTTTCCAGGTACCTCCAGGTTCTGATTCAGGCGCGCAAGATGGGTCGGGAGACGATCAGCTCGCAGGAGCTCTCCGAGTACACCCACATCAATCCGACCCAGATCCGGCGCGATCTGTCCGGTTTCGGAAAGTTCGGAAAGCGCGGGGTCGGTTACCGGATCGATTACCTGATCGAAGAGATCCGCAAGATCATGCGGACGGCCGGCCAGCACAACATCGCCCTCTTCGGGGCCGGCAAGCTGGGTCAGGCCATCGCCGGCTCGGATGTCTTCGCCGACCACGGCTTCACGATCGTCTCGCTCTTTGACGTCGACCCGGAAATGATCGGCAAGCAGGTCGGCCAGCTCACCGTCCGCGATTTCGCCGAGCTTGGCGACGCGGTCGAAGAGGAGGCAATCGTGGTCGGTGTGCTTGCGGTGCCATCGGCAGCCGCCCAGGAGGTCGCCGACGGGCTGGTCGAAGCCGGCGTGACCGTGATCTTCAACTACACGGAGCAGCTGCTCCAGGTTCCTCCCGAGGTCACGGTCCACACTTCAAGCCCTGCCGTCGACCTGCTCTACGCCCTTTACTTCTATCTGTCCTGAGATTGTCCGACCACGGTCTGCTTGAAATGGATGCGGTGCGGGAGGTCTTCGAGGCCTCGACCGATTTCACGATCGGGCTGGAAGAGGAGTTCGCGATCGTCGATCCCGAATCACTCGAACTGGTCGATCGCTTCCCCGAGCTCTACGCCGCCGCCCGCGAGGACCCGGTGCTGGCAGAGTCGGCCGCCGGCGAACTGATCGCTTCCGAGATCGAGATCCGTTCGGGCCGTTCGAGCTCGATGAACGAGGCGAACGAGCGGCAGGCTGAGCGGCGTCGGCACCTTTTTGCCCTGGCCGAGCGGCACGGAGTGGCACTCGCTTCGACGGGAACCCATCCCTGGGCCAACTATCTGGACCAGGAGATCATCGACACGCCTCACTACCAGCGGCTGAAGAAGGATCTCGGCTACGTGGCGCGGCGGAACAACACCTGGAGCCTCCACGTTCACGTCGGAATAAACGGGGCCGATCGGGCGATTGCCGTTTGCGACCGGATGCGGGAGATGCTGCCGATCCTGCTTGCCACTTCCGCCAACTCGATCTTTCTCGATCGCCAGGATTCCGGGCTGGCCTCGATCCGCAGCGAGATCTTCACCCGGACCTTTCCGCGCTGCGGCGTGCCGGGCACTTTCCGCGACTGGGAAGAGTACGCCCGGTTCGTTGACGACCTGCGGGAACTCGGTTCGATCGTAGAAGCCACCCAGCTCTGGTGGAGCGTGCGGCCCCACCACGCTTTCGGCACGGTCGAGGTCCGCATCTGCGACGCCCAGACCACTGGCCGGGAATCGACAGCCCTGGCCGGGCTGATCGCCGCAACGGTCGCCCAGACGGCGGTGGACCTTGACGAGGGCCGGGTGGACGGAGAGCCCCTGCGCGGACGCCAGATCGAGGAGAACCTGTGGCGGGCGATCCGCTATGGGATGGACGGCAAGATGGTCGACTTCCGCGCCCGCCGGGAGATCGAGACCCGCCAGATGCTGGAGGAAGTGATCGAGTGGACCGAGCCCGCGCGCAGCAGCCTGGGGATCGAGGTCGACCTGCCGGAGAAAAACGGTTCCCAGCGCATGCGAAACGAGTGCGAAGGCGGCAAGACAATCGAGGACATCTTCAGGGACGGTGTGGCCGAAACCTCCCGCACCTTCGCCAGTTAGGGTGAAGGCATGACCGAGGAACAGAACCAGCCGACTCCCGAAGACCCCGAGGCAGGAGGTCCGCCTCCTCTGACCGATGAGGAGCGGGCCATGCTCGAAGCCCAGATGAAGGAGATCCGGGTCGAGGATCTGCTGACCCAGACCGTGGCCAGCGTGCTTAACCTCTCGGCCCGGCGCATCGTCAAGGAGGATGAAGTCGACCTTGAGCAGGCGCGCATCGGGATCGAGGCGGTGCGGGCGATCGTCGATCTGTTGCCGCCGGAAGTCGGACAGGCGATCGCCGACCCGCTGAGCCAGGTCCAGCTGCTCTACGCCCAGAAAAGTGGTGAGAGCGGAGCTGCGGAAGAAGGCAAAGCAGCGGGGCAGGAGAGCGGCGGAACGGATTCGGGCGGGCCACAGGGTCCGGGTTCCCAGGGTCCTTCGAAACTCTGGACTCCCGGCAGCTGAAAGTTCAGCCGGCGAATCCGGCCCGCGATTCCGGCGTTTCCAGGACCACGGTCCGGTCCCGGCCGGCATCCTTCGCGGCGTACAGGGCCTGATCGGCCCGGCCGACCAGTTCGCGAACCGTTTCCGAGCCGTTCCACTCGGCAATTCCGGCCGAGCAGGTGATCGGCCGGCCGGAATCCCCTTCCGGCTCCTGCGGCAGGGAGGCGCGGAGCCGGTCGACGATCACCCTGGCGCCTTCGAGGTCGGTGTTGGGGAGGGTGACCACGAACTCCTCGCCGCCGTAGCGGGCGATGTGGTCTTCGATGCGGGTCATCTCCTCCCAGTTCAGGGCGATCCTGCGGAGGAAGTCATCCCCGGCCTGATGGCCGTGGGCGTCGTTGTACTTCTTGAAGTGGTCCAGATCAAGCATCGCCAGGCTGAGCGGCTGCGAGTGGCGGCGGGCCTGGCCCACCGATCGCTGGATCGCCCGTTCCCAGCCGCGGCGATTGTCAATTCCGGTCAGGGGATCGGTCAGGGCGAGCTCCTCGATGATCCGGCCCCGCTCCTCGGCAAGGTTTCGTTCGCGACGCATGCGGGTGACCAGGTCCTGGATTACGACTCCGAGCACGGTCGCCATGACCGCCAGAACAAGATCCTGCCTCCAGACCGGATTCAGCCCGACCTCGCCCTCGGCAGTCGCTATCTGCGCGACCACGACCGCCGCCACCACGCAGACGATCACCGCGACCAGAGCCTTTCGGGATCCGTACACGGCCACCGCCAGAACCGGGATCAGCAGCAACGGGCCGATTCCTTCATCGAGTCCGTCGGTGCCGGCGCGGACCAGGATCGCTCCTCCCAGGGCGCCGAAGGGAGCCGCGAGCCAGAGGGCCGGATGGGTGAGGGCGAGCCCGACGCTGGCCAGGGCGACCGCCCATCCTGCCGCGTAAAGCGCCCAGTCGGTGTCCGGGGACGAGATCAGGGTTGCCGCGAAGCAGATAGCGGTGATCGCCACGAACGCCAACCCGTAACGGATCTGATTCTTCCGGTAGTGAGTCACGTCCCGGTAGCCCCGGTGGGTGGGGTGCATGCCGAACGGCCGGATTCTCAGGTTTTCGTACTTGACGGTTCTCCCGTTCCTCACCTATAGTGAGCCACTCACTGCGGCAGGCGCTTACCATTCAGCGTTCGAAGATCCTGCACTTGCCGATAATATCGGGAGCCTGGTGGCAAAAGACCGTTCAAAAGAAATTCTCAAGGAAATTCGGAGTTTGAGGGAGGAGTTGTCCGCCCGTCTCGATGCCCTGGAGGCTCGAAGCGGAGGCAGCAGCTTTTCGGACCCGGGTTCCGGTTTTCAGGCTTCGACGTTGCCTGGTGCCTCCCTGCCCGGAATCCCGGTCAACAGTTCCGGCATTCCGGTTTCGGACACTGTGACGACGCACGAGAACTTCGAGCTGCCTACCGGTGGCGACGTCAGAGTGATCGTCCGTCCGCTTCACGATCTCAGCCTTGCCCGCGTCGTCGAGGACGCGCTGGCAAATACTGACGGGGTGGAAGAGGCATCGCTTCGCGAACTTCGCGGCGATTCCGCAACCATCGACACGAAGGTCGGGGAAGGGGTTTCACTGATTTCCTCTCTCCGGCGCAAGCTGCCGGTGGCATTTGACGTCACCGAGTCTTCAAGTGACTCGGTGACGATCGCGCTGGCCCAACCTATGGGCGGACGCGAGAGCGGCGTGGCCGCTCCCACGGGTCTGTGAACGGAGGAGGAGTATTCGGCGCGCTGATCTTCGTGGTCGGCATTCTGATCGCATTCGCGATCATGTTCGGGTTCTTCCTGATCGTTCCGTTCTTCATTTTCCTGGCTGGCATAGTCGTGATGCTGGTCAGCGATCGCCGCCGGGGAGACGCTAACGGCAACGGCAATGGCAACGGCAATGGCAACGGCAATGCCAGAGTTGACAGGCAGGAGACAGTCGAGGTCGTCGAGACCACGACTGAAGTGAGGGAGTTCAAGTCCTGATGGCAACAGCAGTCGCCCAGAGGTTGCTCGTTCGTGATTCCACAAGCGGAGTCAGCGAACGCATGGTCACGCTCAGCTCGGCGGTGGCTCACCTTCTGCCGGTAGAGATCTGCCGTCGGTACCACATCGTTCCGATCGAGTTCGACCGCGGGCTGATCACGATGGCCGGGCCGGTTTCCTTCAACCCGGCAGCCGATCGCGCGGTTCGTGAACAGACCGGATACGACACCCGGTGGCTCTTCGCCGACCAGACCGAACTCGACCTGGCGATCGACCGGCTCTTTGCCGGCAACGGCCGGCCGGAAGGAACAGAATTCTCGGCCGACGACCTGCTCAAGCACGGTCTTGCCGTTCCGCCCCGCCTGGGTGAGAGTCTCGCCAGCCGCGGACTGGTCACCGAAGAACAGCTTGCCGACGCTGTGGCCGAGCAGAACCGCACCGGAAGCCGGATCGGTGAAGTCCTGGTTCATGGTGGAGCGCTCGAGGAAACCGAGCTGCTGCGGGTTCTCTCCGAGCAGATGGACCTGCCGACCGTGGATCTCAGCGATTACGACGCCGATCGGGCTCCCCGGGACGTGCTTCCGGACGAGATGTGTCACCGGCTCCACTGCGTCCCGATCGCGATCGACGGTGAGAGCATCTACCTCGCCGTGGCTGACCGTCTGGTCGAGGGTGAAGCTGAAGTAGAGAGTTACACCGGGCGCAAGGTCCAGCAGTTCCTGGCGACCGGTAACGACATCTCCCGCCTTCAGCGCCAGATCAACCAGGAGCGCTACACCGAGACGGCGACCCTTGGTCTGCGGGAACGGTTCCCCGACAGTTCGGCCCATCAGGTCTTGAGCGGAGGGCAGAAGTTCTTCCTGATTCTGCTGGCGGTGGTCTTCCTCGTATTCCTGATCTGGAAGCCGGTTTCAACAATGGTAGTCGTGTTCGCGATCCTCGCGATCTTCTACACCCTGACCTCGGCCTACAAGCTGATCGCCGGATACGCGGCTCTCGGCCACCGGTACATGGTGCCCACCGACGAAGAAACTCTCGCCGCGATGGACGAACGCAGCCTGCCGGTCTACACCGTGCTGGTCCCGGTCTACCGCGAGGCCGCGGTTATCCCGTACCTGGTCGCCGGCATCGAGTCGCTCGACTACCCGAAGACCAAGCTCGACGTTCGCCTGCTCTGCGAGGAAGACGATGAGGAAACGATCCAGGCGATCCTGGATCTGGATCTTCCGCCTCACTTCAATGCGATCGTCGTGCCTCCTTCGCAGCCGCAGACCAAGCCAAAGGCATGCAACTTCGGTCTGCTCGGCGCCAAGGGCGAGTATGTCGTCATCTATGACGCCGAAGACCGGCCGGACCCGCTCCAGTTGAAGAAGGCCGTCCACATGTTCGACAACATGGACGATTCGATCGTCTGCATCCAGTCGAAGCTCAACTTCTTCAACCAGCAGACCAACATCCTCACCCGCTGGTTCTCGATCGAGTACTCGATGCTCTTCGACCTGGTCCTGCCCGGGCTCGACGCCCGCCGCGATCCGATCCCGCTGGGCGGCACCTCAAACCACATCAAGCGTGACGAACTGGTCGAAGTGGGCGGCTGGGATCCCTACAACGTGACCGAGGACGCCGACCTCGGCGTGCGGCTCCACCAGGCCGGTTATCGCACCACGATGATGGATTCGACCACTTACGAGGAGGCGAATACCAGCATCCCCAACTGGATCCGTCAGCGGTCCCGCTGGATCAAGGGCTACCTCCAGACCTGGCTGGTCTACATGCGGAACCCGTTCCGTTTCCTCTCCAACGTGGGCCTCAAGGGCTTTCTTTCGTTCCAGTTGCTGATCGGGGGAACTTTCATGTTCCTGATCAACCCGATCTTCTGGTTCCTGACCACCGCGTTCGCGTTGACCCAGCTCGGGATCATCCAGGATTTCTTTCCGGGGTGGGTGTACTTCCTTGCCGCGGCTCAGCTCTTTCTGGGCAATTTTGTCTTCGTCTATCTGGGGCTCGCCGCCTCGGTCCGGCGCGGTGATTACGGCCTCGCCCCCTACGCGCTGTTCTTGCCCTTTTACTGGGGATTGATGTCTGTCGCCGCCTGGAAGGGCTTTGGCCAACTGATTACGAATCCCTTCTACTGGGAGAAGACCGAGCACGGGCTTGACCTCGGCGGCGGTGCCGAACACGCCCATTCTTCGACTCCGAAGAGAGCGGGTTCCGCCTGATGGCCGACGAACGTGTAGACGTGAACCCGGTCATCGAGGACGGCGGCACGGCCGCAGTCAGGGAAGAGGTGAGGACCCGGCAGGTTCGTCGGACCTATGTAGACCCCGAGATCGCCTCCTACATCAACGAGGTTCCGCCCGAGCCCCGTCCTTTCAGCCCCGAAGCCCCGAGGGCAACCTGGGAAAGCACGATTGTCTTCGCCCTCTTCGCGCTGGTGTATGGCGTGATCGGCTATTTCCTCCTGACCGATGGACGGATCGTCAACTTCGTCGCCCTCAACAAGCTGAACGATGCCTACATGGTCTTCTGGAACGATCCGCCGCGTCTTGCGGCGGTCGGTCTGGATGCGGGCACCTTCGTGTCGATCATGTACATGCCGCTGACACTGGTCAAGCCGCTTGCGACTTCGCTTGTTGCCATACCGGTTCTAAGCGCGTTCAGCGCCGGCTTGTTGATGGCTTCGCTGAACACCATGATGCGCAATTGTGATTTCAACCTCGCGTTCCGCATTGTGGTGCTGGTTCTTTTCGGCCTCAACCCGATGTTCGTCTACTACGCCTGTAACGGATCGACCGAGATTCTGGGTCTGGTGATGTTGGGTGTGGCACTTTCATCGATGATTTCCTGGTCCGCCACCGAGCAGACCCGCTATCTTGCCGGGGCTGGTCTGGCGGTGGGACTGGCCGTCATGGTCGACTACGGGTACATGGTGATCGGGCTCGGGTTCGTCATCGGGTTCCTGATTCTGAGTGCAACCAAGATTCATGACGGGTTGAAGATCCGCTCGACGTTGCTTCTCTTTCTCACCCCGTTCGTTTACGCCCTGTTGTTCTGGTGTCTGATGAACTGGGTGCTCCTGGGTGATCCGTTTGCCTGGGTATCTCTTCAGGACGGGGTCATCCAGGTCAACACGACCGGGGCTTTGCAGGCAATTCAGGCTGACTTCTGGGGAAGCATGGGCGATCTGTTCGAGGTCACCCTCGGCGTTGCCCCTCTTGCCTTCGTCGCTCTGGTTCTTCTGGTCGTCGGCGGCTTTGTCAAGGGGGACTCGACTGCCTGGGCACTTCTTGCCGTAGGCATAGTCATTGCCGCAACACCGGTGGGAAGAGCCGTGATTGCGGATCAGGCAAACCTCTTCGACCTCGCTTACGGAATCGTGTTCGCAGTTTTCGCCCTCGCCGCTGTGGCGTGGTTTGGCCGTGATGGATGGGGAGTGGTTGCCTCGGTTATCGCGGTGATCGGACTGCTTGTCGCGATCCCGCTTTCGTGGAATGCCATGCAGGACTACCGGTTTCAGAACCAGGCAGAGGCGTTCACCCGATGGGTTGACACCCGTGACAGTCAGGAAGGAACCAGCTCCATCGGTGGTTACACCGTCGGAATCGATCCGGAGCTGGCCATGGCCAGATACGTGAACAACGAAATTCCGCAGAACGAAAGGTCAATTGCCGTCGATCAGAACTTCAACTATGGAGTGATGATCACTTCCGGCCGCCCCCAGAACTTCTTTGACCGGGTGGACGCCGGCGAAGACGACTGGCAGTCGGCGATTGACGATCCGTGGACCTGGAACGCAGAAAACCCGGACGATCAGATTCGCTACATGCTGATCACCACCAGCCGGGCCGGCGATCAGATCGCCAAGAAGTGGCCGACCGCCGTCGAGGGCGGTGAAGCCGGGCTCCAGCCGATCTTCCGCACCGACCGTTACGTCCTGGTTGAGATCTCCGAGACCAAGCCACCCGATGAAGGCGATGAGCAGGAATCGAACCAGCCCCGGACCAGCCCGAACCCGGTCACTCCGACGGCTCCGCTCAACCCGAACGGGCCCGACCTGACCACTCCGTCTCAATCGGAGACCGACGTCACCCCGGTTTCACCCACACCTTCGAATAGCGGCAGCACGGTGGAGCCGAATGACGGCAGCTCATCGGCCCCGACTCTGGAGGGCGAGTAGTGCCTGAGGGCGGGATGAAGCGCTGGTTGCTCGTTGTCGCCTTCACGGCCATGCTCGGCCTGCTGGTTGCCGCCTGCGGTTCGAACGATTCCGACAACGGCAACTCGGGTGACAACCAGGCCAAATCGACGACGGGGGAGACCGGCGCCACCGGAGACACGGTGGCAACGGCCAATGAAACCACCGGAGAAACAGAACCGGGGACCGGCTCGGCCGTGACCGCCGGCACCGATCCGGTCGCCGAAGGCCGGCTTTTCTCGGCCGACAGCCCCTGGAATACGACCGCCGAGGGCCTGCCGGTGGCTGACAACTCCGACCGGATGCTCGAACTGGCCACCCAGCGACGCGCCGTGAACGAGGTGCCGGACCGGGAAGGCGTGGTCACCTTCACTCGCAAGATCGTCGACGACGGCATCTTCATCAACTCCCAGGTCTGGGCTCCGCTGATCGTCGCGGCCAATACCAATGATTCGGTCACAACGAAGCTGGTCTGCCGCCAGTCCAAGTGCGGTTCGGCCGACCCCAAGGTACCGGGAAGCCTGAACATTCCCGCCAACACCACTCCCGACCCGCGCTATGACGGCTGGCTCAGCGTGATCGACCGTGAGAACGGCATGGGATACGACTTCTGGCGGGCCCGCCGCGAGGGCGACGGCACGATCTCCTACCAGTTCGGCAAGGCCTGGACCCTTGATGGACCCGGCTTCAGCAATCCGGTCAGCATCGACCCGGAGCGGGCGGTTGGTGCGCGTGGCTCGGGGCTGCCGCTGTTTGCCGGAGTGGTCGGCCCGGAAGAGCTGGAGCGGGGCGAGATCAGCCATGCCCTGGCGATCTCGATTCCCGGCCTGGCACGCCGCAATTTCGTCCAGCCCGCCTCGGTCACCGACGGAGTCGGCGACCGCAAGTCGCTCCCGGCCGGAGCGAGGATCCGCCTGCGTGCCGATGTGACCATCAACGAGAAGAAGATCCGCAGCCTGAAGGGGCAGCGCCGCCGCTCCGCTGACGCGATCCTCACCGCACTCCGGACCTACGGGGCGATCGTGGTCGACCGGGCCGCTGTGCCCAGCCTTTACGCGCCGCTTGGTACCTCACCCAAGCTGATTCGGGGGGACGAACTCGACTGGCTCAATCTCGATGACTTCGAAGTGATTTCACTGCCCCAGATCTACAAGGATCCGCCGCTCAGCCAGGTCGGACTCGAAGGTCCGGAGACCGGTGGCGACAACGCCCAGGTCCAGTCCGGCAGTGCCGCTGGCAATACCGTCGGAGGTGGACTGTGAGCCGTGTTTTCGTGAAGAAGGGTGCCGGACTCGCCTGCGGAGCGGCGATCATTGCCTTGCTCGTAACCGGCTGTGGCGTGAATCCCGACGAAGCCCCCGAATCGGCCGGTGCGTCAGGCTCCGAGGCAATCTTCGTACCGCCGGAGTCGGGCAAGTCATCGAAACAGAACACCAAGCCCACTCCGCGCGAAGCCGGCACGATCCGCGTCGTCGGCAAGGCCCAGGGATCTCTCACCCCGAGTCTGGTCAAGGCGTATAACGGTGCCGGCGGCACCGCCACAATCACCGTCGAAGAGCAGGGAGAGAACCAGGCTTTCGAGGAGTTCTGCGCCGGCAACGCCGACATAGTCGATTCGGCCCGGCCGATTTCAGAAGCCGAGTACCGCAAGTGCATCGCCAACGGGATCCAGCCGGTTCAGTTCCAGATTGCCTCGGATGCCGTCGTTCTGGCAATCAAGAACGAAACCGATGTCGGAACCGACTGCCTCAGCTTCGAAGAAGTCCGGAACATCTTCCGGGCCGGTTCGGACATCAACAGCTGGAGCCAGGTCGGTTACGGGCATGACCTTGGCGGTGACCTCAACGAGCCGCGGATGAAGGTCGCCGGCCCCGACGAGGACTCGAATCTCTTCAGCTTCTTCGGCCAGTACGTGCTCGGCGATCCCGAGCCGACCATGCTCTCCTTCCGCAGCGACTATCAGGCTTACCCCGACGACGCCGGTGTGAGGCGCGCGGTGGTCGGCAGTAACCGGGACTTCCGCGCTGCGGCCCAGTTCGAGCGCTCGAGGCAGGTCTACCAGGGCATTCTCGACTCCCTGGCGGAGAACCGCCGGGCCGTTCGTGACGCCAGGGCAGAGGTGGCCAAGGGCATCGCCGACGAACGTCCGCCGGAAGACCAGGCCCGCGACCGCGCCAAGCTGGCCAAGGCCGAGAAGAACCTCGAGAACCTCGAGAAGTCGCTGCCCGCAGCCCGCCGCTACGTGAACCAGAACCGGGCGGCCCTGCGCCGTCTGGCCGAGATGCGCGGCACGCTCGGACTCTTCCGCTTTTCCTACTACGAAGCCTTCGAAGAGCAGTTGCGACCGATGGAAGTGAGCGCCTCGAACGATTTCGCAAGGCCGGAATGCATCTTCCCCTCGCAGGCGACGGTCACCAACGCCACCTACCCGCTGGCCCGTCAGCTGCTGCTGACCATCAACTACAAGAACATGAAGGATCAGGACATCAATGAATTCCTGGTCCAGAGCCTCTCCCGCTCCCAGGAACTGGCCGAGAACGTGGCCCTGGTGCCGCTCCCGGATGAGACTCAGGCGACCGAGCTCGCCTGGCTGAACGGGACCTCCGAGCCGGATGTCATCTTCTACCAGTCCGGTGCCGCTCCCGAAGTCGGAACCGAGCAGCAGGCCGATTCGGCCAGTGGCGAGTAGCCGGATTCACTCCCCGCCCGATTCGATTTGGCCGCTACTTGGCCTTGATAATGGGTTTAGAGCCAGGTGAGATCATGTTTCCTGTGTTTCGACGCATAGCGACAGCCCTTTTGATCGTCGGTCTGGGTGTTTCCCTGGCCGCGATGCCGGCTGCTTCGGGCGCCGCGGGCAAGAAGAAGCGTCAAGGACCCTGCTCGACCCTGCCGATCAACATCAAGTTGAGCAGCCATGACCCGACCGGATTGCTCGAGGACGGCTACGCCTGGATCTACGTGAACCCGAAGGGTTCCGTCCGTGGGGCCATGGTCCGGGTGATGCGCGGCAACAAGACCTTTGCCAGGGGTCGGATCGTCGGCAAGATGGCTTCCGGTCGCACAACCCTGATCCGGATGAACGTTCACCGGAGGATGACGTCCGGGAAGTACCAGGTGAAGGTGACCGCGAGCAAGCCCGGTCGCTGCAACCGGAGGGTCTCGAAGTCGAAGACCTGGAGGTTCACGACCCCGAGCCTTCCGCTGAAGGCGATCCCGGTCAGCACCCGGGTCAATGACAACGTCGGAGTGGTGAGGTTTGCCCTTCGCCCCGTCCGTCGTGCCAAGGTTGGCCGGACCAGGGTTTCTCTGATCGGTCCCGGCGGCAGCGTGATCAGCCAGCAGGTGATTTCCTCAATCGGCAGCAAGCAGATCCTCGCCGAGTTGCCGATCAAGGGCAAGCTCCGGCCCGGCAAGTACCGGGTCCGCCTCAACGGACAGGAACTCTCCACGGGCCTTTACAGGTACTCGGTCCAGAACTGGACTTTCGGTCGTGGCGGCGGCAACGCCAAGCCGGTCGAGACCACCGGACAGCTGACCCAGAAGATCGCGGTCGACTGGACCGGCGGCAAGTGGGATGGACGCCAGGTCGGCGGATTCATCGCCCCCGGGATCGGTTACGGCGAAGTTGTCTGCAGCCCCTATCAGCAGTGGGTGCGTTTCTACCCGTCGGATGTCAGCCGCGAGAGCGCGATGATGACCTGGACTTACAAGAACTGGGATCACGACAAGGGCTGGGAGAAGGCGGTTCGTGAGGCCAAGTACACCGAAGGTTCCGGCCCGGATTTCCGCGAGGGAATGAACAAGTTCGGTCCGACCGAGAAGTACTCGACCGGCACCTTCCAGGGCATCATCTCCGACCGCGGACCGATCGATGGTCCGGGTGGCGATTCCCTCGCACCTCCGACGACTTTCGATCTTGACTGGGTCTGGGACTTCAGCCGGCCCGGCAGTTCCTACTGCCACGTGAAGGCGACCTTCCGCACCCAGACCGACCAGTTGACCGACCCGATGGCGCGTTCGGTCCAGGTCGTCTGGCGGGGCGAGGCCAACGCCACTCCGGCCAACACGGTGAGTAACGTCGACTTCCCCGATCTCGGCAACGTCCAGGCCATCTGCCAGGCCGGTCCGAACGGCTACCGCCGCCTGATCGTGGATTCGGCGGTCGGTGGCAGCGTTTACACGCGCGAGGGTTCGGAAGACTTCAAGGTCAATCAGGGAACCGGCCCGCTGGTCATGCGCCTGCCGAACAACGGCATGCTCTTCATCCAGCTCGACAACGGTGACCGGATCCTGGTTTCGTCACGCTGGAAGGTCAACGACCCGGTTGCTTCCAACAACTGGTGCGTGACCTCCGCGCAGATCTACAGCCCTTCGTAAGCTTCATCTGCACGTCATCCGGTCTCCGCCGGATGACAACAGAAACCCGCCAGCCAACAGATTCAAACAATGGATTGGCCGGCTCCGTCAGGCGGGGTAAGATGCGCTCATGGGCTCAGAATCCGAACAGACGGATCCAGCCGTCATCGATGACCTGCGTGCTTCAGTAGGCCGGGTCAGTCTCGAGGTCCAGGCCCTGGCCGATCGGGTCCAGGAACTGGTGTCCGCGGTCGAAGCCCTTGCGCCCCGGCCCGCAAGCGCTCCCGACGTGCCCCCGGTGTCCGCGTCAAGGGGAGAGGTCGGTGTCAGCGTTTCACCGTTGCCGGAGCTTGCGATGGCTGCGGTGGCCGAAACCGCTTTGCGCGGGCTTCAGTCGGTCCGCAAGGTCGTCTCGGTCGAGCGATCCAATGACCAGGCCACCTTCGTGCTCGAAACCGAGGACGGCGGTGATCTGATCAGCGAGATGCGAAGGGCGATGCCGGTGCCGATCACGGTTGACACGGCACCGGACGGTTCACTGAAGGTGGTCCTTGAATGGGCCTGGGGAAGGTCTGCCACCAGCGCAGGCTGAGTTGATGCGCTTTGGCTGAACGAATTCCGCGTGATCAGAGCCTGAGCCGGATCCATGGCTCAGGTGCCCTTTTCGCTGCCGCATATGGCAACGTCGGCTCCTCGATCTACTACGCGCTCGGGGTCACGGCGGCATTCGCTTTGGGGCTGACTCCGGTCGCCTTCATGATCGCCGGCCTGATCTTCATCTGCACCGCCGCGACCTACGCCGAGGCGACGGTCATGTACCCGGAGGCCGGCGGATCCTCATCTTTCGGCCGGCACGCCTTCAACGAACTGGTCAGCTTCATCGCCGCCTGGGCGCAGATGCTGAACTACACGATCACGGTCGCCATCTCGGCCTACTTCGTGCCGCATTACCTGGCGGTCTTCTGGCCGGCCCTCGGCCACGCTCCCGGTGACATCATCGGCGGCGCTGCGGTGATCGTGTTTCTCGCCTGGCTCAACATCCGGGGTGGCCAGGAGTCGGCCCGGCTGAACATCATCCTCGCCGTCGCCGACCTCGCGACCCAGGTGATCCTGGTGGCGATCGGAATGTTCCTCGTCTTCAACACCGACGTCCTGATCTCGAACGTTCACATCGGAGTTGCCCCGACCTGGCCCGATTTCGCGCTGGGCATCGCGGTCGGCATGATCGCCTACACCGGGATCGAAACGATCTCCAACATGTCGGAAGAGGCGAAGGACGCGGCCAGATCGGTGCCCCAGGGGGTGGCCCTGGTCGTCGTTGCGGTGCTGGGGCTTTACCTGTTCATTCCGATCGTCGCCCTCTCCGCAATGCCGGTCGAGATGAACCAGGCCGGTGAGTACGTGACCGAACTGGGAACGACCTTCGCTGACGATCCGATCCTGGGGATTGTGGAGAACCTCGGATTATCCACCGGATTAACCGACCTGCTCAGGGTCTATGTCGGCGTGCTTGCGGCCGTGATCCTGGTTATCGCGACAAATGCGGGTCTGATCGGTGTGTCCCGGCTCAGTTACTCGATGGGCCAGTACCGGCAGCTGCCGGAAGCGATCCGGCAGATCCACCCGACCTACCGGACGCCGTACATCGCGATCATCTTCTTCGCGGTCCTGGCGATCATCACCCTGCTGCCCGGTCAGGCTTCGTTTCTGGCGACCATGTACTCGTTCGGTGCCATGCTTTCCTTCACCATCGCCCACGCGGCGGTGATCCGGCTGCGACAGAAGCAGCCCGACAAGGAACGCGCCTGGATGCCCCGGGGGAATTTCCGCTTCCGTGGCGCCCTGATTCCGCTAACCGCGATCTTCGGCGGCCTGGGTACTTTCCTCGCCTGGCTGGTGGTCATGGCGCTGAACCCCGTAACCCTCGGGGTCGGCCTGGTCTGGCTGGCGATTGGTCTGGTCGGATACATGGTCTACCGGCGGCATCAGGAACTGCCCCTGACCGGCACCGTCAAGGTGCTGTTGCCGGAACCGCTCGGGGTCGAGGAGATCGAGTACAAGTCCGTGATCGTTGCCTTTCCGGCTGACCAGCCGTTTTCGGAGGACATCATGGCTACCGCGGCAAAGCTCACCTCCGACCGTCGACGCGGAATCCACATCACCGCGCTGCTCACCGTGCCGACCCACTTGCCACTCGAGAGCTCGATGGTCGAAGAGGAGAAGCGGGCGCAGAGCAAGATCGAGCGGGCCAAGCTGATCGCCGGACTTCGCGTTTCCGGCCGGGTGGAGCGGGTTCGTCCGGGCCAGGAGGGCTACTTCCTCTCCCGGCAGGCGAGGACCTCGAATGCGGCGGCGATCGTGATCGGCCTGAGCTCCCGGGGCGGCGTTCCCCAGTACGGAAAGACGCTCGAAACCGTTCTTCGCGAACGACCCTGCCGGGTTATCGTGGTTTCCGAGGACCCTGGTCCGGTCGAAAGCGCCCCGGTGCGGGAAGCGGAGCTGAATTGAAGCGCGGTGGGGCATACGACCGCTCGATCAGGGTCTTCTCGGCGGTCTATGTCGTGATCGGAGTGGCGGTCCTGGTCCTGACCCTGATCAAGGGTGGTGGTCCGCTTTCGATCGGTTTCCTGATCGGGCTCGCCTTCATCGGGATCGGCGTGGGCCGGTACATGGTCCAGCGCAAGGTGACCGGAGGTGATTCGGGATGAAGATGCGCGATGTGCGGATCCCGGACAAGGCGCCCCAGTCAGGAGCTTTGTGGCTGCTGATCGTGACCTACGCCGCGGTCGGCTTCTCGATCTACTTCGCTCTCGGCGTGGTCGCCAAGAAGGGGCTGGGGCTCACACCGCTGATCTTCGTCGCGGCCGGTGTCCTCTTCGTGCTGACCATCTTCACCTACTTCGAGGGCAGCGCAATGCTGAAGGAACGGGGAGGCTCCTCCTCCTACGCGCGGCATGCCTTCAATGAACTGGTCGCCTTCGTCGCCGGCTGGGTGATCCTGCTCGATTACCTGATCGTGATCGCCCTGGCAGTGCTTTCGGTGCCGCATTACCTGCGACCGGTCACCGGCGACATTCACGACACGATCTGGGTGCCGGTGATAATCGCCGCCGTAGTCATCTACATCACGGTCCTGAACACGCTTGACGTGCCAGCCCGCCGGCGACCCCGGTTTCTGCTCGGGCTCGCCGCGATCGACCTGCTCACCCAGCTTCTGGTGATCGTGATCGGCCTCTTCGTGGTGATGGACCCGGAAGCGCTGACCCGGCACATAGACCTCGGAGTGACGCCGGAGACCACCGATGTGATCTACGCGACAGTGCTTGCGATGCTCGCCTACGCCGGGATCGAAGCGGTGTCGAACCTGGTGCCCGACCTCGATCTGAACGCCCGGCAGTTCACCCGGGTGGTGACCAGGGCGATCTGGATCGTTCCGCTGCTCTACGCGGCGATGGCGGCGGTGGCATTGATGGCGGTACCCGTCTTCGTCGGTCCCCAGGGACCGGAAACCGAGCTCGGGTCGACCTTCATCGAAGCCCCGGTACTGGGGGTGGTCGAGGCTTTCGACCCCGACTGGCTGTCGGATGCTCTGCAGTGGCTGGTCGCGATCGTCGCGTCCGGCACCCTGGTATGGGCCGCCAATACAGCCATGCTCGGGGTTTCCCGGCACACCTACACCCTCGCGGTCAACCGTCAGATCCCGAGCTGGCTGGGGCAACTGGGGCGGCGCTACGAGGTCCCCTACAAGGCGATCATTCTTTGCGCGCTGGCCGTCTTCGGCCTGGCGATGACCGGGGACGTCGAAGCCCTGGCCGGGATCTACGCCTTCGGCGCAACCCTGGCGATCACGATTGCCCATCTCTCGGTCCTGAAACTTCGAAAGAGCCAACCGGAAACCGAACGTCCATTCCGGGCGCCGCTCAACCTGCCGGTGCTTGGTGCCTCCCGGCCACTGACCGCAGTCGTTGGGGCGGTCCTCAGCAGCCTGGCCCTGGCTTCGGTACTGGTGTTTCATGACTCGGCCCGATGGGTCGGGCTGGGCTGGCTTGCGGTTGGTCTGGTCGGGTACGTGATCTACCGCAAGGGTGTCGAGCAGATCAGCCTCACCCGGCAGGTCACGGTCGAAGCCCGGGCCCTGACCCGGCCCAGGGTGTCGATCGACTTCCACAACATCCTGGTCCCGATCTTCGGCACCCGGATCGATGACGACATCGTTTCCACGGCGGGCCGGATGGCGGCCGAGGGCGATCCGGAGGAGCAGGACGCCCATGCCGTGATGACGATTCTCTACCTGATCGAGATTCCCCTGGCCCGGGGTATCAAGGATCCGCTGCCGGAGGAAGTTGCCGACGAGGCCCAGCGGGCCACCAAGCGGGCCAGGGAAGTGGCCGAGGAGTACGGAGGGGTTGAGGTCCGGGTCGAGATCGAGCGGGTCAGGAAGAAGGGGACCGGCATCGTTTTCGCCGCCCGCCGGCTTGGCGTCGATGCGATCGTGATGGGAGCGGAACCGCCCAGTCCGATCAAGGGCGGTGCCCGCCTGGGCGGGATCGGTGACTACCGGCCGGACGAGATCGGACCAATCACCGCCTACGTCCTCAAAAGAGCCCCCTGCCGAGTCCTGCTCACGGCCCCCCGCTCAGCGTGAGATTCCAAACTGAGCCCCTCCCATCCATTCGTTTCTTCGAGTGGGAGGGGCGGGTTGAAATTGGAGCGCCGGCGTAGACCGGCGCGACTGCAGTTAAGCTTCCCGAATGTTCGTTTTGATTGTCGGATGCGGGCGGGTCGGTTCCAGCCTGGCGCTTTCGATGCTTGCCGATGGCCACACCGTTTCCTGTCTCGACCAGGACCCCGAGTCGCATGCGCGCCTCGAGGTCGGCCTCGACTGCTCCTGGGAAGAAGCCGGAGGGCAGTTCACCGTGGGCACCGCGCTGGAAACCCAGGCACTCGAAGAGGCCGGGATCGTCAAGGCCGATGCCTTCGTCGCGGCGACCAACGGTGACAACACCAACATCGTGATCGCCCAGATCGCCCAGCGGCGTTACGAGGTCGACACGGTGATCGCCCGCATCCTCGATCCGCTTCGGGCCGAGTGGTATCGCGAGCAGGGTCTGCGGACAATCTGCCCGACCAAGGTGGCGATCGAGATGCTGGAAGACAAGCTGCGCAGCGTCGCCAACCCGACTTCGCTCGACGCCGGCACTGCCGAGTACGCGGATACTCCGCCGGCCCCGCCCGCCGATGCCAACGCCGGGGGAGGCGAGTAGATGTACGTGATCGTGACCGGTGCCGGCAAGGTCGGTGTCAACCTGACCCAGGAGCTGCTGGGCCAGGGTCATGAAGTGACCCTGATCGAGAATCGCCGTCAACGCTATCTCGGCGTCGAGCAGTTGCTCGAGCACAACGTGCTCTATGGCGATGCCTCCGAGCTATGGGTGCTGGAACGGGCCGGCATCGAAAGGGCCGACATGGTGATCGCGGTCACCGGCGATGACGAGGACAACATCCTGATCTGCCAGGTGGCGAAAGAGAAGTACGGGATCGACCGGATCATCGCCCGGGTCAACAACCCGAGCAACCGGGCCCACTTCGACCTGCTCGGGATCAAACCGGTGGTCTCGGCGACCGAGCTGATCCTGCGGCTGCTGGAACACGAAGTTCCCCACCACAACCTGGTCCACCTGCTCGATCTCGAGGAAGAGGAAATCGAGATCATCGAGATCCGGCTCGACGACAAATCACCGGTGGTCGGCCGCACGGTGGGGGAGCTCAACACACCGGACAACACCCTGGTTATCGCGATCATCCGCGACGGCCACGGCATGGTTCCCAACGCGAGCACCGTGTTCGAGGCCGGGGATGACATCCTCGCCGTCCTCGACCCGAACCGGGAAGAGGACCTCAAGTCCATCTTCACCTCCGGCTGAGGTCATCGACATCTGATTTTCATGCACGGTGCGTGAAAAAACCCGGCTCGAAGGCCGGGCTGAAAGGCTGCGGGACAGGGACTCGAACCCCGATTTCACGGACCAGAACCGCACGAATTACCATTATTCTATCCCGCAGCGGCTGACCCGAAGGATAACGACGCGGCCCCGGAAGTGCAGTCCAGGGCGACCGTGAGGTCTGTTACCTTGAATCTCGTGCCCACCAATCGAATTGCCTTCTCACGCTTCGCTGCCGTTTTCCTGGCCACCGCTGCTCTTGGCGTCGGAATAGCCGCCTGCGGAGGCGATGACGGCGGAGACGAGCCTGCTCCGGTCACCACCACGACCACCGAAGAGACGGTGGCCCTGACCCAGCAGGATCTGATCGACCAGGGTGACGAGATCTGTGCCGAGGCGAACTCGGCCCTCGGATCGATCGAGGCATCGACCGCCGACGAGACGACGAAGTCGAGCCAGATCTCGGACATCTACGACGGCATCGCCCAGCAGCTTGGTGAACTCGGCACCCCCAGCGACGGTGATCCGCCAACCGAAGTGATCGCCGCCGCCCAGGATCTCGCCGACGGCTCGACCGACATCACCGCTTTCCAGACCGCAGCCACCGAGTACGGGTTCAGCGACTGCGCCGAAGCTCCGGAAGCGGCCTCTTACCCGACCGAATCATCCGGCACCGAGAGCTCGACCGGGACCGAATCGACCGAGACATATGTCCCGCCGACCACCGTTCCCGAAGAGACTTACACCCCGCCGACCGAGACTTACACCCCGCCTCCCGGCGGTGGCGTGGCACCGACCACGCCCTCCACGCCGACCACACCCAGCACCGGTGGTGGTAGCAGCGGCGGAATCGGCCCGGGTTAGCTGACAGCGCTGGTCCAGGAGCCGTAGAGGCTCGCGTAGCGGCCACCGGCGGCGAGGAGTTCGTCGTGGCTTCCGGATTCGATGATCCGGCCCTGGTCGAGGACGACGATCCGGTCGGCCCGGCGGATCGTCGAGAGACGGTGGGCGATGACGACGGCGGTGCGACCTTCGAGAACCTCGTCGAGGGCCCTTTCGATCACCTTCTCGGTTCGGGTGTCAACCGCAGAGGTCGCCTCGTCGAGGATCAGGATGCGCGGTTCAGCCAGGATCACGCGGGCGAATGCGACCAGCTGGCGCTGGCCCGATGAGAGCTGGACCCCGCGCTCGCCGACCTCGGTCTCGAGTCCGTCACTGAGCCGTTCGATGAACGGGGTGGCTCCGACCGCGTCGGCCGCCGCCGCGATGTCCTCGATCGATGCTTCCGGCCGGCCGAAGGCAATGTTCTCGGCGATCGAACCGGAGAAGAGGAAGCCCTCCTGCGGGACAATGCCCATCTGGCCTCGCAGGGAGCGCTGCCGGTAGTCGGAGAGCGGCCTGCCGTCGATCAGGATGCGCCCCTGCTGCGGATCGTGGAACCTGGTGATCAGCTTGGCCAGGGTCGACTTGCCGGCCCCGGTGCTGCCGACCAGGGCAATCGTCTCGCCGGGACTCACTTCGAGGCTGAGGTCCCGGGTGGCCCAGGGTCCGCCGTCTTCGTAGCTGAAAGAGACCTGGTCGAAAGTGATTCTGCCCTCGAGCGGCGGTGGGTCGATCGCCTCGGGCGAGTCGACGATCTCGGCTTCGGTGTCGAGCAGGGTGAAGATCTTGTCGAGCGCGGCCATGCCCTGCTGGTAGGTCGCGTAGAGCTGCGAGAGCTGCTGGATCGGGTCGAAGAAGAGCTGGAGGTAGCCGATGAAGGAGATCACGACGCCGACCATGATGTTGCCCTCGATCACCTGCCAGCCGCCGAACAGGAGGATCGCGGCAGTGCCGATCGCGGTCAGCAGTTCGGTTGCCGGGAAGTAGCTGGCGTTGAGGTAGACCGTGGTCATGTTGGCCCGGCGGTTGGCCTCGTTCAGCTCGGTCATCTTCGTGATGTGGCGTTCTTCCTGGGCGAAGGCCCGGACCACGCGCACCCCGCTGAGGGTCTCCTGGAGGTGGGCGGTGATCTCGGCGATCCGCTCCCGGGTCTCGCGGAAAGCTCCGGCCGAGTACCGGCGGAAGACCAGGCTGGTGACCAGCAGGAGCGGCAGCACGGCGAAGGTGACCAGGGCCAGCCGCCAGTCCAGCAGCAGCATGATCGCCACCACCCCGACCAGGGTCAGCATGTTGGCGAAGAGGGTGACTATGCCCTCGCTGATCAGCTGATTCAGCGCTTCGATGTCGTTGGTCATTCGGGAGATCAGGGTGCCCGGGCGATTGCGGTTGAAGAAGCCGATCGACATCCGCTG
This sequence comes from Solirubrobacterales bacterium, assembly GCA_020438425.1. Taxonomy (GTDB): domain Bacteria; phylum Actinomycetota; class Thermoleophilia; order Solirubrobacterales; family 70-9; genus 67-14. The sequence goes on along the minus strand of JAGQUQ010000006.1, from coordinate 17,272 downwards.
GACGTGCTTGAAAACCTGTTCGCGCAGGTCCTGCAGAACCCTGATTCCGATCCAGCCGACGAGCCAGGTCTGGAGCCAGGAGGTGACGGCATTGGCGGCGATCGCGATCACGAACAGGGCGACGGTGACGTTCAGCGCGGTGAGATTGTCTGCCTCGATGCCGGCGTCGATAGCCCGCCCGGCAAGATAGGGCGGGGCCAGGGCACTCGCGGTCGAGATGATCACCGCCAGGGCCATGAAGAAGATCCGGGCCCGGTACGGCCTGAGGAGCCCGAGCGTCCAGCGGATCTTCCGGCCTCTCCCGGCAGTTATGGCCCTTCGTTCCTCGCGCGGGCTCACACCGCCACCTCCTCGTCCTCGGGGACGAACAGGGGATCTTCGCCGCCGCTGCCGATCAGCTCCCTGAAGAGCGAGGAGCGATCGGTCAGCTCGCCAAGACTTCCCCGGTCGACGATTTGACCGTCGTCCAGCAGCACGATCTCTTCGGCCAGTGAGACGGTCGAGAGCCGGTGGCCAATCACGAATGTGGTTCGGTCGGCCATCGCTTCGGCCAGCCCGGAGCGGATCTGCTGCTCGGTGGTCGCGTCCAGCGACGAGGTCGCGTCGTCGAGAATCAGGATTCGCGGGTCGGCGAGCAGGGCCCGGGAGATGGCTACCCGCTGCCGCTGGCCGCCCGAGAGCGTCAGGCCGCGCTCACCGACCACGGTCTCGTATCCATCGGGCAACGCCTCGATGAACTCGCTTGCCTGGGCGAGCCGCGCCGCCCGCTCCACTTCCTCCCGGGTCGCGTCGGACCGGGCATAGGAGATGTTGTTGGCGATCGTGTCGCTGAACAGGAAACTGTCATCGGAGACATAGGCGATCTGGCGGCGAAGCGAGGTGAGGTCCACATCCCGCAGGTCGGCCCCGTCGATCGAGACGCTGCCCGTGGTCGGGTCGTAGAGCCTGGCCAGGAGAGCGGCGAGACTGGTCTTGCCGGAACCGGAAGGCCCGACCAGCGCGATCCGGGAACCGGCCGCGACCTCGAGGTCGATGCCTCTCAGGGCGGCGGGAGCTTCCGGGCCGTAGCTGAGCGAGACATCCTCGAATCTGACGGCACCCCCGCCGGCCGGCAGCGGCTTCGCATCGGGCTTCGAGGTCAGTTCGGGTTCCCGGTCCAGGACTTCGAAAAGGCGGTTGCCGGCGGCGATCGCCCGCTGACCCATCCCGAGGGCCATCCCGACCGTGCGGAGGGGGCCGGCCAGCATCAGCATGTACACGTAGAAAGCGGTGAACTCGCCGAGGTCGATCGTCCCGTTCAAGACGGCGTGACCGCCGACCAGCAGGACCAGTGCGGTGCCGATCTGGGGGAGGGCCCCGATCAGCGGGGTGAAGAAGGCCTGGATCCGGGTTGAGCGGATGCTCTGGTCAAAGAGCCGGTCCACCGCGCCCTGAAAGCGCTCGAACTGGTGATCTTCGCGGGCAAAGGCCTTGACCACACGGATGCCGGTGACGCTTTCTTCGGCCTGCGCGGTCAGCTCCGCCACCCGCTGTTGAACCTCCTGCATCGCCGGCCGGGATTGCCTGGTGAAGCGCAGGGCGGTGAAGACCATGAAGGGGGCGGGGGCGAGGGCGATTGCCGCCAGCCAGGGGTTGATCACGAACATCACGGCGCCGGCGAGCAGCACGGTGAGCAGGCTCTGACTGAAGAAGATCAGCCCGTAGCCGAGAAAGAACCGGATCGCCTGGAGGTCGACCGTGGCCCGGCTCATCAACTGACCGGTCTGATTGCGGTCGAAAAAGCCGAGTTCGAGGCTCATCAGGTGCGTGTATACCTCCTGCCTGAGGTCGAACTCGACGGCCAGCGAAACCCGGCCGGCGATGATCCGGCGGATCAGGGTCAGCCCGAGGCGCAGGACCGCCGCCGCGAGAATCGCCCCGACCATCAGCCAGAGCTGCCCCATGTCGCTCTCGGAAACCGCGTTGGTGGCCATGCCGACCAGGAGGGGAATCAGCACGGTCATGCCCATCGCCATCCAGGCAAAGACCATCGAACCCCACAGCGCTCTTCGGTGGGGTCTCAGAAAACCAAGCAGTCTCCTGAAGGTGGGCATCCCCTTCACTATACAAAATGAAGTATTGGCCCCCGAAAGATCGAGATGCAGTTATTGGCACGCATGATGCAAAAAGACGCATCTCGGCTCAGGGGCGTGGCAAGGTACTCGCGGCTAGAGTGCTCCCGTGGACAAGGCTGCGGTTGAACTTCTGATCTGCCCGCATTGCGGGGGTGATCTGCGCGAGAACGGTGGCTCGCTGATTTGCTCCAGGGGTCACACCCAGAACATCGCCCGGCAGGGCTACGTCAGCCTGCTGGGCCGGGATGCCGGAACCCACACTGCCGACTCGGCCGAAATGATCGCCGCCCGGGGGCGGTTCCTCGATTCGGGAGCCTTCCGGCCGCTGGTCGAGGCAATTGCCGAAGCCGCCCGAGAGGCAGGGGTTGCGGAAGGGAGCGGCGCGGTAATCGACCTTGGTTCCGGCACGGGGCACTGCCTTTCCGCAGTTCTCGATGCGCTTCCCGGCCAGGTCGGAATCGGCGTGGACAACTCGAAGTTCGCCGCCCGCAGGACCGCGAAATGCCACGAACGCGCGACTGCGATCGTGGCGGACATCTGGGACGACTTGCCGATAGCCGATGATGCGGCCAGCCTGATGTTGAACGTCTTCTCGCCTCGCAACGGGGAAGAGATGGGGCGGATCCTGGCTCCCGGCGGAACCCTGATCGTGGTCACCCCGCAAACCGGGCACCTGGCCGAGCTGATCGGCCGGTTCGGAATGATCTCGGTCGACCCCGACAAGGGCGAGCGGCTCGAACGCTCGCTCGGACCGTTGGCAGAGGGGACCGGATCTCGCGAGCTTGAGTGGGAGATGAAACTTGGTCGGGATCAGGTTCGGGACCTCGTGAACATGGGGCCCAGTGCCGGTAGAATGGATGAAGTTGACATGGATCAACTAATCGAGGGTTTGGGGCCGAAAACCGCGGTGACAGCCGCTGTGACCATCACCATGACGAGCAGCGAGGAGAACGAATGAGCATCGATCGCAAGGGCGCAACCGGGTTTACCCGGGAGGCTCACAACCACGGCGTCGGTTGCCTCGACTTCGAGGACGAGCAGTCATTCGAGGACGCGCGCCGCGGTCTGATCGCCCCGCCCCCCGAAGGTCAGATTCTCAGTGAGGCGGGCGAGTTCGTCTTCGACCCGGCCCGGCTCGCTTTCGCCTCTGGCGATCCGGAACTGCCGGAAACCGTCAATCCAAGTCTCTGGCGTCAGGCCCGGCTTTGCTCGATCGGCGGTCTCTTCGAGGTCTGCGACCGGATCTATCAGGTGCGCAGCCTCGACATCTCGAACATCACCTTCATCGAAGGTGACACCGGGGTGATCGTGGTCGACCCGCTGATTTCGACCGAGGTCGCGGCGGCCGCGCTGAAGCTCTACCGGGAACACCGCGGCGATCGCAAGGTGGTCGCGGTGATCCACTCGCACAGCCACGTCGACCATTACGGCGGGGTTCGCGGGGTCGTGACCCAGGAGGAGGTCGATTCGGGTGCGGTGCCGATCATCGCACCCGAGGGTTTCCTCGAGGCGGCGGTATCCGAGAATGTCGCCGCCGGCAACGTGATGACCCGCCGGGCGATGTACCAGTTCGGCATTCTGCTGCCGCCGGATCCCCAGGGTACGGTCGGCTGCGGTCTCGGCATCGGGACTTCGCTCGGCACCATCACCCTGATCCCGCCGACCGACAGCATCACCTTCACCGGTGAAACCCGCGAGATCGACGGTCTCACCTTCGAGTTCATGATGACCCCGGACACCGAAGCTCCGGCCGAGATGCATTGGTACATCCCCGAGCTCCGGGCCCTGACCACCGCCGAGAACTGCAGCCATACGCTCCACAACACCTACCCGATCCGGGGCGCCCAGGTCCGTGATCCGCTTGCCTGGTCGATGTACCTGAACGACACGATCGACCGCTGGGCGAAGGAATCCGACGTCATGTACGGCATGCATCACTGGCCGGTCTGGGGCAGCGACCGGGTCCGGGAAATGATCGAGAAGGCCCGTGACGCCTACCGCTACGTCCATGACGAGACGCTTCGACTCGCCAATCACGGTCTGACCCCGAGAGAGATTGCCGAGGAGGTCGAGTTCCCGGACTCGCTGGCCAGGCACTGGCATGTGCGCAGCTACTACGGAACGATCAGCCACAACGTCAAGGCGACCTACACCCGCTACCTCGGCTGGTATGACGCCAACCCGGCAAACCTCGATCCCCTGGTTCCGGTCGAGTCCGGCAAGAGGTACGTCGAGTTCATGGGCGGGGCGGAGAACGTGATCGAGAAAGCCCGGGAATCATTCGAGGCCGGCGAGTACCGGTGGGTGGCCGAGGTCGTCGGGCATGTGGTCTTCGCCGACCCCGCCAACCAGGAAGCCCGGGAGCTCCAGGCCGATGCCTTCGAGCAGCTGGGGTACCAGACCGAATCGACCACCTGGAGAAACGCCTACCTGATGGGTGCCCAGGAACTCCGGCACGGGACCCCGAACTATCCGATCGGCAGCACGGCAAGCGTCGATGCGGTCAAGGCGATGACCTTGCCGATGATCTTCAACTTCTACGCGATCAAGCTTCACGGTGTGAATGCGGCCGATCTCGAGATCGACCTCAACGTCGATGTGACGGACACCGGCGAAAAAGCGGTCCTGAGGATCTCGAACGGCACGCTCAGTCACTCGATGGTGGACCGGGAGCCGGAGGCGCCGGTCCTTGCGATTTCCCGCGACCTGCTCAACCGCCTGGTCGCCCAGGAGATCAAGCTGGACGAGGCGATCGCCGCCGGGGAGCTCGAGGAGGGCCCGGGCCTCGAGATCTTCAGGCAGATTGGCGAGCATCTGGATGACTTCGACCTCTGGTTCCCGATCATCGAACCCTGAGCCCGTCCCCGAATTTTCGCGTTCCCGGTTCTGGACCAGGAACTGGGGGTAACTTGAGCAATAGATGGCAACCAGGGTCGCTGTAATCGGAGCGGGAGTGGTCGGCCTGGCCACCGCCTGGGCACTCGAACGCCTTGGCTACGCCTGCCTCGTCTTCGAACAGGGCGCACCCGGGGGCGGACAGTCGGCGGGGGAGTCGCGGATCTTCCGGCACGCCCACGACGATCCGCGGCAGTTCGAGCTCGCGGTACTGTCGCGTCGGGGCTGGCGGGAATGGGAGCAGGAGTTCGGAGTCCGGTTGATCACCGATGACGGGGCGATGGTGATCGGCGACGAAGGGGTGGCCAGACTCTCCAGATACGCCGATGATCCCGACTCGGAGGTGCGCGAACTGAGCCGGATCGAAGTCAGGGAGGCGTTGCCGATCCTGGCCGACTTCGACGGTCCGGCGCTGATTGACGATGCCGCCGGTGCGATCCGGTCAGGGCTGACGATCGCCAACCTGATTGCCGCCGCGGGGCTGAATCTCGTGCCGGAGAAAGTCGAGTCAGTCACACCGCGGGAAGGTGGCGGAGTCAATGTGCTCAGCAACTTCGGCCCCCGGGTCTTTGATGCCGCCGTTGTCGCCGCCGGCACCGGGACAGCCAGGCTGGCGGGTTCGGCCGGGATCGAGATTCCTTCGTCTCCACAGGCTCACATGCGCCTCACTTTGCCGCTCTCCTCCCGCTCCCCGCTGCCGGCCAGACTCGCCTGCCTGCAGGATTCGTCGGGAGCCTTTGGCGAGGCGGCTGCCTACGGTTCTCCGGTCGACGGCAACGCCGGGTACGCGGTGGGACTCGCCCTCAGCGCCGAGATCGATCCGGCAGGTGACTCCGGCCAGCTGGGCGAACTGACCAGGCGCACGTCTGCCTACGTCGAGCGGGCAATGCCCGGTCTCGAGATGAGCGGGGCCGTTTCCTTTCAGCGCTGGATCACCGAGCTGCCCTGGGCCTCGGACGGCCTCGCGATCTGGCAGGCCGGCGATGCCTACTTCATCGCCGGTCACAATCTGTTCAAACTCGCTCCGGCGCTGGGAACCGTCCTGGCCGGGTCGGTTGATGCCGGGTCGGTCGAAGCCGGCTTCCGTCCCGAGGATCGTCTCGGCGAGGCGATCTTCGATTCCGGTTGAACAGGACCGAACCGGCAAGGGGGGTGCCGGTCCGGTCCGTGTCCTTCTTGGGGGAGCGGGAGGGAAGTCCTGAAGTCAGGCTGCGGCCGGCAGGCGGTCACCCATCCGGTCGAGGATCCGGCGGAGCATGCGGGAGACATGCATCTGCGAGTGACCGATCTTTTCGGCAATCTCCGACTGGGTCAGTTCGTCCCGGAACCGCAGGCTGATCACCATGCGTTCCTCGCGGCTCAGATCCGTCATCGCGGCCTTGAGCATGATCCGGTGTTCGGCGGTCTCGAAGCGGGAGTCATCCCGTCCGAGCCATTCGGACGGGGAAGTCGAGCCGTCGTCGGGCGATGAAGGACCCTGATCCAGCGAGATCGGATGACGGTTGCCGCCAGCCTCGAAGGCCTCGATGATCTCTTCCTCGGGGCATCGCATCTCGGCTGCGATCTCGGCGCTTGAGGGTTCGCGGTTGAGCCGGCTGGTCAGGTCGGAGACCACGATGTCGATCTGGCCGATCCTGTCGTACAGGCTGCGGGGAAGGCGCATGGCCGAGGTCCGGTCCCGGAAGTGCCGCTTGAGTTCCCCGGTGATCGTGGGTGAGGCGAAGGCGATGAACGGGATCCCGCGTTCGGGGTCGAAGCGGTTGACCGCGTTGACCAGCCCCAGGCTGGCCACCTGAATCAGGTCATCCAGCGACTCGGCCTGACTGCGGTAACGCACTGCCACGCTCTTGGCGAAGGCCAGGTACCGGTTGACCAGCTCTTCCCGTGCCTGAGGGTCGCTGTCCCGCCGGGCCCAGAGCTCGGCTTCGTCGGCCAGCCCCATGATCGAGGAGCCCATCGGAGTTTCCTTTTCCACCCTGTCTAGAACCTTGCTTGCCATCGTTCAGCCTCGCTTTCTGGAGGAGTGCCCCTCCGGAGTGCTGCCCTGGAACTCTCGATCGGGAGAGTCGTGCAGTGGTGCCTGATCGTTCGGGGAAACCGTAGGCACGGGATGGTGAACTGTCCAGTATCCGAAACCTAAAGAAAGTCTTAAGTTTCCGAGGATCGTTCAAAAAGTGGCTCTGCCGCTAGGTTTCAGAGGCCACTATTTGGCGCAACAAGCGGGAAACAGAGGATTTCACAAAAGAGACATCACTGTACGCAAGTGTTGCGCGGGCGGACTGAATTTCGCGGAAAAAGTGCTCTCAGTGAGGGGCGTAGCGCTGGTGAAGCATCAGATCGTTGCCGTCCGGGTCGGTGAAAAGTGCCATGAAGCAGACCCCGGTGTCGAAGGTATCGCCGGCGAACTTGACGCCCTTGGCCTCGAGTTCGGCCCTGGCCGCTTCGACGTCATCGACCCGCAAGGCGAGATGGCCGTTCTTTTGCGGCGCGAACTCCATGCCCTGCCTGGCCGGCTCCCAGATCCCGAAGCAGGTTTGATCCACCCAGAACTCGTACTCGGAGTTCTCGTCCTGTTTCAGACCGAGAGTCTCCAGATAGAACGTCCGCGATCGGTCCGCGTCGGTGGATGGGATGCCGATGAAATCGAGGCCTGTGATCATGCCCGAAATCTACCCGCCCCGGGAACCGGCAAACGAGCGGATTGCCCGATCAGGCACCGATCCTTTCGGAAATGTCGTCGATGTCAGCCAGGACGGCCATCGGATCGATATCGGCGGCGAAGAATGTCCAGCTTCCGTCCTTGTCCTGCTCGATCAGGCCCTTCTCGCTGAGGGCGGTGAGTGCGGTCGAGACTTTCGGCCTTCGAGCCCCGATCATCGCGGCCAGATTGCGGTGGCTCAGGCGGATCGGGATGCGTACGCCCCGCGGGCTTTCAACGCCCCATCGTTCCGCCACATAACGAAAGGTGAGCAGCAGACGGTGGTCTATCCGGGTCAATTGCGATAGCGCCACCTGAAACCCAAGCCAGCGGGCCCGGGCAACGACCCGGTCCATCAGGACCGTGAGGATGCTCGGGAATTCCTGGGCCTGCTGGTGAAAGTCTTCGTTGATGATCGCGACGTGGCCGGTGGAGATCAGGCTCCACTCGTCGGTCACATGCATCACCTCCAGTGCCCGCGGCACCACCCAGGGGCGAATCAGGTCGCCGGGTCCGAGTAACTCCAGCGAGGGTCGGCCGGAAACCATGATTTCTCTCGTGAAGGCGCCTTCGAGAATCAGGTAGCCGAGAAATAGCGGGCTTGAAGGGACTTTGCGGGCCTCTTCCCATTCACCGGGTTCGACCCGCCTGACTTCGGCGATCAGGCTTTCGCGGGCCTGGTCGAGGATCCGGCGCTCGATCCCTCGGGCAAGCGAAGGCTCGGCATCGAGCAGCCTGACCGTTCCTTCGGATTCCCCGAACATGCTCTGACACTAAACCCCGAGGTGGATACTGGCCGAAATGGCGGCCTTTCGACCGCCTGTAAGGGCGGTAGGGTGAGCGCATGAACTCGTCCCCCCGTCGCTTTCTAGCTCTGGTCGCCGTTCTCGGATCGGCTTTGGCCCTCACTGCCTGTGAGGCTGAAGTGTCGACCGGCGATGACACGATCAGCGCGTCCAACCTCGAGACCGAGGCCTCGAACTCTCTGACCAAGGAGTTCGGTCAGAAGCCGGCTTCGGTCAGCTGCCCCGAGGACCTGAAAGCGGAAGTCGGGGAACGCGAAATCTGCTCGCTGGAAGACCAGCAGGGCGGGACATATGACATGACGATCACCATCACCTCGGTCGACGAAGGCGGCAACGCAAAGTTCAACATCCAGGTCGGTGACCTGAAGACCCTGGACGTGCCGAACGGGGCCAACGCTCCCAAGTAGGTCCGGATGGCTGAATCCTCCGAAGATCTGAAGCGGGAATTCGAGGAGTTCGAACAGGCCGAGTCCTCGGTCGATTCAGGCCTCGAGTCGGCGCCGACCCGGGACCGCATGCCGCCCTGGATCAAGTGGGTGATCATCGCCGACCTGTTGATCGTCGCAGTTGTGGCCGTGGTCGTTTTCGCCGGCTGACCCTGCGCAGGAGCTCGATGGAAAAGGTTCTCCGAGAACCATTCCGAACCTCGTAACCGGCCCAATGTAGTCTGTAATTACTCGCAGTCCCATCGACCGGGAAGTGAATGGATTCAGTGAGAGGCGGGCAGGACTTCATGGAGAATCGGGGCGGGATCACTTGCGCAGCCTGATGCTGTTCTTCCTGGCCGGAGTCGCGATGCTCGCGGTGGCTCCCGCCGCATCGGCCGCCAGCGGAACCGGCTCGATTTCGGGGGCTCTTACCGACGCCGGAAGCAATCCCGTCAACTACTTCTGTGTCGAAGCCTTCGATTCCGGTGGGAAAGAGGTCAGTGCCGCCAAGTCTAAGCCGGACGGCACCTACAAACTCGAGGAACTGGGGAGCGGCGATTACCGCGTGGCATTCCGCCGGTGCGGGTCGACCAACAACCTGATCAGCGAGTACTACGACAACCAGACCAGTCTCGCGAGCGCCAACGCGGTCTCGGTTACCGATGGGGTGGACACTCCGGGCATCAATGCCGAGCTCGCCACCGGTGGCACTGTTTCGGGAACGGTCACCAACGGTTCGATCGGCCCTCTCGAGGACATCTGCGTGGACGCATACGACTCAAATGGAGATCGCGCCGGGTATGACTTCTCCGCTGCCGATGGCAGCTACACGGTGATCGGCCTCGCGACCGGTGACTACCGCCTCAGGTACCGGGACTGCGCTTACCCCGACCAGAACGTTGCTCCCGAGTACTACAACGACCAGGCATCACTCGCCGAAGCGACCCCGGTTGCGGTCACCGCAGGAGCCGACACGCCGGATGTTGATGTCGAACTGGCGACCGGCGGCTCGATCTCTGGAATCGCGGGCGGCGCGAGCTGGGGCGAGGGCTACTACTGCCTGTCGAGCGCAACCGTCTACGACCTGAATGGCGAGTACGTGGCCTCGGAAATGGCTGACTCAAACACCGGCGAGTACACGGTCGACCAGTTGAGGACGGGGACCTACAAGGTCAAGTTCCATTCCGGCTGCATGGGCGCTGATCCAGGCGTGTCCGTTCCCTCGCCGAACGTCACCTACTGGGAAGAGGCTCAGACCTTCGCCGACGCCACGGAGATCGTGGTCACCGCGGGCTCCGACGTTCCCGGGATCGACGCCTACACCGGTCCACATTTCGGCAAGTGGATTTCGGGCACGGTCAGGAACGAGTCCGGATCCCCGCTCAAGGCGATCTGCGTGCGGGCGTACGACGCCGTCGGAAACGAGCAGGCCTTCGGCGTGACCGGCACCCAGGGTTACTACGTGCTGGACCGGCTCAAGCCGGGCGATTACAGACTCAAGTTCGAAGACTGTGGCGATTTCTACATCTACCCGGACGGTTTCGAGTTCTACGAGGACAAGACTTCGCTGGAAGAAGCCACGCCGGTGACCATCGAGGCCGGGGAAGAAGGAACGCCGTTCATCGACGCCGAACTGGCGACCCAGGGCTACACCGACCTGACTCCGCCCGACACGGTGATCGATTCCGGGCCTTCCGGGACCATCACCACCAACGAGGCGACCTTCACCTTCCACTCGACCGAGCCGGATTGGATCACCCCGTACATCCAATGCAGCATCGACTCCGGGGCATTTGAGGACTGTTCATCACCGGAGACTTTCTCGGACCTGAGTGAAGGTGAACACACCGTCGCCTTCAGGGCCGAGGATTCGTTCGGGAACCAGGATCCGACCCCGGCCACCCGCACGTTCACGGTTGACACCACCGTCTACAAGGCGGCGATCGGCAAGGTGACCGTCAAAGGCCCGGCCAGGGTCAAGAAGGGCAGGAAGGCGACCTTCCGGGTCCGGATCACCAACTCCGGCAACATTCGGGCCAACGGAACCGGACTCTGGGTCAGGGGCGGCGGCGTGAACTTCGCGGCCTCGGTCGGAGGCATCCCTGCCGGTGAAACCAAAGTGGTCAAGGTGAAAGTGAAGCCGAAGAAGACCGGCAGGACCAGGCTGACTTTCAGAGTCATTTCGTCAAACGCCGGCGGCAAGATCGTCAAACAGAACGTCACGGTCGGGAGATAGGGGAGTCGCCATGAGTTCCGGAAGCGGGTTTCAGGTCGATCGCAGTCTGAAGCTTCTTCTGGCGGTGATCCTCGCAGCGGCGGCTTCGGCAACTCTCCTTTTCGGCTGCGGGAGCGATGACGATTCCGGGACCGAATCATCGGGTGACGGTCAGGCGATCGTCACCGGCTCAGCCAAGTGCGACAGCGATTCGATTCAGGAAGCGCTTCAGTCCTGGTCGAAGATCAACGGTGGGGGCAAGGCGACGCTTCCGTCCGGTTCAGAGAGCTTCAAATGCGCTGATGGCTGGGCGGTGGCTTTCCCGAACGTCGGATCGGGAGAGGCCGAAGTAACGGTGACCGCCGTATTCGAAGCGGAAGGCCAGTTCTGGATTCCCAAGGACCGCAGCCAGGTCTGCGGCAAGAACGCGAAGAGCTCCGAAGTTCCGTCCTCGCTTTACAAGGACGCCTGCCAGACCAACTGATGTGGCAGGAGATCCATTGAAGGGCGCCAACCCGCAAATTCAACCGATCGCCGGCTGGTCACTGTTCCTCTTCGCAGCGATCGCCTTTCTTCTTGCCTTCTCGCCCTCTCCGGCCGGTGCGGCGGGAACCGGCACGATCTCGGGCAGGGTCACCGACGCTTCGAACAATCCGGTTGTCGGCGCCTGCGTTTCGGCGACCAATTCGGACGGGAACGGAAGCGGCAACTACACAGACGAAAACGGCAACTACTCGGTCGGATTCCTGGAGAGCAGGGACTACCGGATCCAGTTCTCGCGATGCGGCAGTGAAAGCAACGTTCTCGACGAGTGGTACGACGACGCGCAGACCCGCGAGGAAGCCACCCTTGTGGCGGCCACCAACGGCGCCAACACCCCCGGGATCAACGCCCAGCTGGCGGCGGGCGGCTCGATCTCGGGCACGGTCCTGAACGGCCCGGGCGGACCCCATCAGGACACATGCGTCAGGGCAGAATCCGAAGACGGGTACGGGACTGGCCGGACCGACGCCGACGGCAACTACCGGGTGATTGGACTGGTGTCGGGTGACTACACGGTCGAGTTCCGTCGCTGCAACAGTCTGGACAACGTGATCAGCGAGTTCTATCCGGACAAGACCAACAGCGACGATGCCGCGCTGGTCCCGGTGACGGCAGGTTCTGAAACCCCGGATATCGACGGGGAACTGGCTGCGGGCGGGTCGATTTCCGGCAGGTACCAGGTCGAGTCACCTGTTGCACCCGTGTTTTGTGGCGGCTCCCTCTCGATCTACGACTCGGATGGTGAACAGCTGGAATCCATCGGTTTCCCGGCCGGCACCGGAGCGGGGGGTAACTATGTCTTCGACCGGCTGGAGACCGGTGATTACCGGGTTGGCTACGACTTCCAGTGCATGGGCGAACTGGATTTCGGGATGGGCTACAGCGAGACCGCCTTCTACCGCGGCAAGGATTCGCTCGCCGACGCGACTCCGATTCACGTGACCAAGGGATCGGCCAGGCCGGGAATCAACATCCTTCAGGACGGTGGTGCCTCGATCTCGGGCAGGGTCACCGACGAGAAGGGCAATCCCCTGGCCGACATCTGCGTCGACACATTCGACAGCCAGGAAGTCCCTCGGGGCTCCGTGCGGACCGGCCCGGACGGCAGCTACGCGATCGACCAGTTCACCGCCGGCACTTTCATACTGAAGTTCAGTGATTGCCTCGATCCGGAGTCAAAGGTCGTCCCTGAGTTCTACGACGACAAGACCAGTTTCGAAGAGGCGGTGCCCATCGCCCTTGCGGACGGGCAGGATCTGTCCGGCATCGACGCGGAACTCAAGGCCGGAGATCCCGATCCCCCGGACCCCGGAACCGCGAAGCTTGCGCTGAAGGTCAAGGGTCCGGCGAAGGCCAGGAAGGGCAAGCGGGTGGCCTACCGGGTCAGGATCTCCAACCCGGGCGATGACGACGCCAGGCGAGTGCAGCTCAAGGTCGAAGGCAAGGGCGTCCGCTTCAGCACCACGGTCGGACAAATCCCGGCCGGCAGTGCCAGGACCCTCAACGTCAGATTCAGGCCGAAGCGATCAGGCAAACCCAGGATCACGTTCACAGTGACCTCAGCCAACGCCACGAAAAAAACCGCCAAGAGACGCCTGACCGTCAGGAAATAGAAGTACCGGGGGAGGGACTCGAACCCCCGACACGCGGATTATGATTCCGCTGCTCTAACCAGCTGAGCTACCCCGGCAGGGGACCGAGGAGTCTAAAGGTTGTGGGCGTCCTTCGATTCCTTCCCCGGATGGGATGAACGAGAAGGGAAAAGTGGCCAAATAGCGCTCCCTTTGGCCATCTCGGCCCGGGCCAGGGTCAGAGCAGGTCGCGGCGGCGCCAGAGAACGAGACCGGCGAAGGTGACGACGGCCGAGATGGCGGTCATCACCAGGAGTGGCGTGAGGTCGAGGGAGACCGCCGGGACCGCGGGCGTGTGGGAGAAGGGGGAGAGGTCGATGATCCACTGGGGGATGTCGCCGAAAGAGGCCAGCGTCCAGATCAGGATGAAAGTGGCGAGGAGGCCCCAGGCGACCGGGGCGAGGCGGGAGGAAATCCCAAAGAGGAGCAGGGCGAGGCTGCCGGTGAGCCACATCGCGGGAACCTGGGCAAACCCGGAAGCGAAGAGCTTTCCGACCTCGCCGTAATCGCCGGTCGCCACCCCGAGCCCGATCCCCAGGCCAAGGCCGGTCAGGCCGATCATCGCCGCGCTCGCGATGTAGGCGATCAGGACATGCCCCGAGACCCATCGCACTTTGCCCAGCGGTGCCGTGAGCAGCAGGTCGGCCCGGCCGCGGCTCTCTTCCGAATGGGGGCGCAGGACCGCGGCGATCGTGAATCCGGCCCCCATGACCGCGATCACGGTCAGGATCGAAGCGAAGTACGAGTCGATCAGGTCACCGGAAGCCGAGGCGAAAGCCTCCGTGAAAGTGGGGCTCGACTCGAGAAGGCTCTCGATGTTGTCGCCTACCGCGCCAACCGCGAAACCGTAGATGAAGAGCATCGCCGTCCAGCCGACGATCGAACCGCGCTGCAGCCGGAATGAGAAACCCAGCGGATGCAGGATCGAAGGCGAAGCCCGGGCCGGTCCCGGGCGAGGCTGGATCAGGCCACTGCCGATGTCACGCCTGGCCAGAAGCCGGAAAGCAAACGAGATGGTGATCGCCGTCGCGGCGAGGAGCATGAGCAGCGGCCACCAGTGGTCCTCCCAGAACGGCTTCGTCTGCTGAGCCCAGCCCAGCGGCGAAAGCCAGGTCAGGGTGCCGTCGCCGGTATCGCCGATCGCCCTGAGGAGCCACGAGATTCCGATCACGATCCCGACCAGTCCACGCGCCGCCCTCGCCTTTCCGGTGACCTGGGCGAAGACCGCCGTGGTGCCGGTGATGACCAGACCGAAACCGAGAATCGCCAGCGAGAGCAGGATCGAGGGGCCGACCTCGTAGTCGGCAATCGCGAGGACCGCGACATTGCCGACTGCGGCGAGCATCAGGGCGGCCGAGGTGACGATCAAGGCTGCGGCAAGCGGGGCGAAACGGCCCGACCCGGAAGCAAGCAACAGTTCGGTGCGGCCGTCCTCCTCTTCGGCCCGGCTGTGCCGGATCACGCTGAACATCGCGAAGACCCCGCTGAGAATCGAAACGACCGGAAGGCTCTCCCAGGCGGTTGCTCCGCCAAGGGTCCGAAGGCCGCCGGTCGGACCGGTCATGGCGATCAGGGCCGGGTTGCCGGCCACGCTCTTGTAGAGCGCGTTCAGCTCGGCCTGCGTCGCATAGAGGCCGCTATAGCTGACCACGTAGACCGCCATCCAGCCGATTAGCCCGGCCAGGCACAGAGGCAGGATCAGCCGGTCACGCTTCAGCGCGAAGCGGATCGCTTCCCCGGTCCCGGCGAAACCGGTCATCAGTTCGCGTACACGCTCAGGAAGAGATCCTCGAGACTCATCGAATCGGGGTCTCGCCCGGCGCTCGCGGCGAGCTTCCGCAGGTGCCCGAGCGTCCCGGTTTCCACCGTCTTGCCGTTGCGGATGATCGTGAAGGTGTTCGCGAGATGTTCGAGTTGCCCGAGAATGTGGCTGGAGAGCAGGATCGTGTGGCCACGGCCGGTTATCTCCTTCACGCATTCCTGGAACACCGCTTCCTTGAGCGGGTCCAGGCCGGAGGTCGGCTCGTCGAAGATGAAGAGTTCCGCGTCGGTTGCAAGCGCCGCGATCAGTGCGACTTTCTGGCGGTTTCCCTTCGAGTAGGCCTGCGCCTTCTTGGTCAGGTCGAGCTCGAATCGATCGACGAGTTCCTGGCGGCGCTTCGGATCGAGCCCGCCGCGAAGGGAGCCGAGCATGTCGATCGTCTCGCCGCCGGTCAGGTTGGGCCAGAGATTGACGTCACCCGGCACATAGGCCAGCCGCCGGTGGAGGGCCACCGCGTTCTTCCAGGGATCCTCGCCGAACAGGCGTGCGCTGCCGCCGGAAGAGCGGATCAAGCCGAGCAGGATCCGGATTGTCGTCGACTTGCCGGATCCGTTGGGCCCGAGAAAGCCGTGGACCTGGCCCGGTTCCACGGTGAGGTCGAGCCCGTCGAGAGCCCGCGTCTCACCGAAGGTCTTGATCAGGCCCTCGACTTCGATCACCTTTTCCATGGTCGAAAGCTAGCGCAGGTCGACGTGATGAAAGCGGGGCAGGAGCCGATCCCGCAACTGGTCCGCGGCGGGCGAATCCGGAGATCCGCGGGTCAGCAGGAAGACTTCGGTGGCGTTGAAGGTGGCCAGCTCGTCTTCGACCGCCTGGACCAGGTCCTCGTCGCCGACCCTTGCGGTCGCCTCGACCCCGGCCAGGGTCAGCGATGCGACCGAAACGACCAGGTCCCGCTGGGCCCGGTCGCGCGACCGTTCAAGGTCGGTGGCCCAGCGTCGAAGAAGTGTGTTCGCAGCCGGGGTCAGGATCCGAACCTCGGAATCGTTCTCGTCGAAGCCGAGCCTCACCTCGTCGGCCACACGCTGGATCGAGCGCTCGTCCTCGATCGGGAAGGTGGTCACAACGAGGAGACGCCGCGCCACTTCCGGATGCGGTTTGCGCCCGATCGGGTCCCGGGGAACGACCAGCATCGCGACTACGGCGAGGGCAACCAGGGAAAGGCCGGCGATCGAGATCCCGAGGCCCGGGCCGCCGACCGCGAACCCGGCCGCCGCCGGGAAGATCACCGCAAGCAGAATGGCCGGTGGCTGCCAGGATTTCATGGACGGAAGGTACCCGCCCGGCCCCGAAACGACGGGCCCGGGCGGAGACCGGCCCGATCACCCTTCGGCGAGGGCGAAAGTGTTGCCGTCGGGATCCGTGAACCAGGCGACCCGGCCGTCGCCCATATCGAGAATTCCGTTCTCGTCCTGATCGAAACCTTCGTAGCGCTCGAACTCGACTCCCCGGGCCTTCAGGGCCTCCATCTCGGAGCCAAGGTCCTTGACGGACCAGCATCCGAGAGTGGCCGACCCGGTGCCCGCGTTCGCGGGAGATGGATACACCATCAGACCGGTTCCTTCCCCGCAGGCGTAAACGACCTCTTCGCCGCCGGCCCCGGAATCGACTGGCGAGAGGCCCAGGGTTCCCTCGAAAAAGCTCCGGGCCCGGTCCAGATCCGAGACTGCCGCGACCGCAGCAATCCTGCATTCGCTCAGGCTCATGGTTACCTCCTTGGACTGGTGAATTGCCTGTAGGTCCAGACTAGCCCCGCCGAGGTTCCGCTACCACTAGGTTCCCCGTATGAGTGATCTTCAGAAGGCGGTTGAAACGGTCGTTCACGACTGCATGGGGGTGAAGCCGGGCGAAGAGGTGCTGGTCGTCTGCAATCCGGCCACCCGCGAGCTCGGGGATGCCCTGCGCTCCGAAGCCGAATCAGCCGGGGCCGAGGCGGTGCTGGCGGTGATGAACGAACGGGAGTCCCATGCCGGTGAACCGCCGGCCACCGTTGCCGACGCGATGGTCGCGGCCGATGTGCTGCTGGCACCGACCGTCCAGTCGCTCTCACACACCGCCTCCCGCAAACGCGCCACCGAGTCGGGGACCAGGACCGCGACGCTGCCGGGGGCGACGGTCGA
>JAGQUQ010000069.1 GCA_020438425.1 Solirubrobacterales bacterium | reverse complement strand
GGGGAGAGTTTCCTGTGCCCGTTGCTTATACGGGCATGGCGATCGGCCCCGACAAGAGCAGTCAGGCGAGGCGATTCAGGCGACTGAAGTCGCGGCGGATCCACGGCTTCGAGGTGAAGGTCGCGAGCGACCCGGTCTCGAGGCTGCTGGGACTGGCCTTGCTCGACCGGCACCGGGCGCCGGAGGGGTTGCTGATCCCGCGCTGCCGGTCGGTTCACACCTTCGGGATGCGGTTCCCGCTCGATCTGCTCTTTCTCGGGGAGAACTGCGAGCCGCTGATCGCGGTGCGGGAGGTCGGTCCCGGGCACCGGTTGCGGGTGCCGGAAGCAAGGGCGGTTCTTGAGTTGCCTTCCGACTGGGACGTCGAAAAGTGGGATGACGCCATTGCGGCTGATTCCGCGGGCGAGGGTGACTGATGCTGCCCGTCGCCACGGAGACAGCCCGGATCGTGGTCTGCGAGGACGATCAGCCGACCCTCGAGCTGCTCTGTGACCACCTGACCTCGGACCGGTTCGGTGTGCTGGCTGCTCCCACCGCCGCCGACGCGATGAGGCTCTGCACTTACAACGATCCCGACCTGCTCCTGCTCGACCTGGGGTTGCCGGACGCGTCGGGACTGGACCTGCTGCGCGAGATCAGGAACCCGGACCGCACGGCCAACCGGATCGATCCGGGGATCGGCGTGATCATCGTCAGTGGACGGTCAACCGAACGGGACCGGGTGCGCGGGCTGGGTGAGGGAGCCGACGACTACGTGCAGAAGCCGTTCAGCTACGGGGAGCTTCTGGCCCGGATCAACTCGGTCCTGCGACGGCAGAGCCGGAGCCACTCGAAGTTCCGGGTCGGTGACATCGAGATCAACGACGTCGAGCACACCGTCCAGGTCGCCGGCCGCTACCTGCGCCTCTCGATGAAGGAGTACGCGCTGCTCAAGGTGCTGGCCGCCGAGCCGACCAGGGTCTTCTCGAAGGAGGAACTGCTCCAGGAAGTCTGGGGGTATCGCTCGATGGGGCACACCCGCACCCTTGAAGCCCACTGCAGCAGGCTGAGGCGCAAACTCGATCCGGAGCACGGACGCTACGTCGTCAACTGCTGGGGTGTTGGGTACAGGCTGGTGGGACCGTGACCGGCGGGCTGGAGAACCTGCTTCCCCTGGTCATCGCGGTGATGGTCGTGGCGGCGCGCGAGGCCTGGCTAGCCCACCGGCGCGTGCTCGTGAACCGGGCGCTTCACGAAGCCCGGCGTCCACTGCAGACGATCGCGCTTTCAATGCCGTCGGGACCCGGCCGCCTGAGCCCGGCCCTTCCGGTCTGGCAGGCGATCCGGGCACTCGGGGAAGTCGACCGCCAGATCAACGGGGGAGCCCCCGACCGCCAGCGACGGGAACCGATCGCCTGCCGCCTGATGACCGAAGCTTGCGTTCGCCGCTGGCAATCGCGGGCCCGGATGGCAGGCTGCGGAATCGAACTGCGCTGGACCGGACCGGAAGCGATGGTCACCGGTGACCCGGAGGCGCTGTCGGCGGCGATCGAGAACCTGGTCGTCAACGCGATCGAACACGGCGGCCCGCGGATCCTCGTGCGGGCGCTTGTCGTCGGGCAGCGGGTGCGGATTGAGGTGAGTGACAACGGCCGCGACCGGCGGCTGCCCGAACGGAACGACAGCCCGGCCGAGGTGATCGCCCGCCTGCGGGGCAGGCAGCGTCACGGCCACGGACTGGCGGTGGCCAGGGCTGCCGCCGACGAGCATGACGGATGGTTCGAGATCGATCTCGGCGACGACGGTTCAACCGCGACTTTGGTCCTTCCCTGCCTCACCCGTTCAACCCCGCCGGCCCCGGGCGTGGTCGGCTTGAAGTCGTGAAGCGAGCGCGATGAGCCGGAAGCGGCGGGCAACCCTGATGCTTGTCGCGGCGGCCGGGGCCGGACTCCTCGCCGTGACTCTGGTTGGCGGGTACTCGACCTCGGTCTCCGAAAGCTACGGTGAACTCCGGCCGGTTGCGGTACTCACCCGCAGCCTCACCCCGGGGCAGGTGATCTCCCCGAAAGTCCTTGCGAGCAGTCTGGAAGTGAGGCAGGTCCCGGCCCGGTTCATGCCAACCGCGGCGATAAACGACCCGGCCCGGGCGGTCGGGCTTGAGGTCATCGCTCCGCTTCCGGCTGGCAGCTACCTGACCGCGCCCGGGCTGAGGCCACCGGGAAGCGATGAGCCGAAGGAGCCGGTCGCGGGCCGTGGCCGACACGCGGTCGAACTCTCAGTGGCCGGGGCGGGCGCCCTGACCGGAACTGGCCGGGTCGACGTGCTGGTGACCAGCGACAACGACCGTGGCGGCGGCAAGACTGTGGTTGCGGCCCGAAAGGTCCCGTTGATCGCGATCGGCCGGAGCGGTCAGAGCGACACCGGACCCGGGTTGACCGAGGTCACACTCGGCCTGACCCGTGACCAGGCGATTCGCCTTGTCGACGCCCAGACTTTCGCCCGCCGGATCACCGTCCTGCCACCGTCCGGAAACTGACGGTGGACGCTCGGGGGAGACTTGCGGCAGAGATCCGGGCCGGGCTGGTCGAGCGGCGACGCTCCGGGGCCAGCGGTGCAGGTGACTCGATCGAAGATTCGATCCGCGAGGCAGTCGATCGCCAGGCCGCGATGCTCTCCGCCGAAGCGCGAGATGACCTGGTCGAGCGGATCATCCGGGAGGCCTCCGGGCTCGGACCCCTGGAAGTTCTGCTGGAGGACCCGTCGGTCGAGGAAGTGATGGTCAACGGCCCGGACCTCGTATATGTCGAGCGCGGTGGCCGGATCGAGCCTGCGAACGTCGAGTTCGAGGACGAGGAGCAGCTTCGCAACACGATCGAGCGGATCCTCGCCCCGCTCGGAAGAAGGGTCGACGAACTCAGCCCGATGGCCGACGCCAGGTTGCCTGATGGTTCCAGAGTCAACGTGGTGATTCCGCCGCTGGCCGTGGACGGGCCGGCGGTCTCGATCCGGCGGTTCCCGGGGGACCGCCCGACAGTCGAGGATCTGGTCGGGTGGGGATCCCTGACCGAAGCCCAGGCCGAGCAACTTGAAGCGGACGTGACAGCCCGCCGGAGCATCCTGATCAGCGGCGGCACCGGTTCCGGCAAGACCACCCTGCTCAACGCCCTCTCCGGCTTCATCGAGCACGGCGAGCGGATCGTGACGATCGAGGATGCGGCCGAGCTATGTCTCGCCCAGCCCCATGTGGTGCGGCTCGAATCGCGGCCCCCGAGCATCGAAGGCAGGGGTGAGGTGACGATCCGCGACCTGCTGAAGAATGCCCTCCGGATGCGCCCGGACCGGATCCTGATCGGGGAGGTGCGGGGACCGGAGGCGCTGGATCTCCTGACCGCGCTGAACACCGGCCACGACGGCGCGCTCTCGACCGTCCATGCCAGTTCGGCCACCGACGCACTCGCCCGGATCGAGGTGCTGGCCTTGATGGCAGACGTCGGCCTGCCGCTGAACGTCATCGGGGCGCAGCTCAGGCGGGGGATAGATCTGGTCGCCCACATCTCCCGCACCGCCGACGGCGGGCGCAAGGTGACCGAAATCGAAGAGGTGAATCCGTGACAGCCGCAACCCTTGCCGCGCTTCTTTCGGGGCTGGCCGCTTTCCTCGGCGTTGCCGCGGTGATCGACGCGTTTGGTGAGCGGGACGGTGAGAAGGAGCCCCGGGGAGCCCGGAACCTGATCGCCTCCACGATCGAGCCGCTGCGGCGGGCCCGCCGCGAGGGGTACCTGCCGACCTCCGACGAACGGTTCCGGCTGGCCCTCCTGTTCAGCTTCGCGGCGATCCTCTGCGGCTGGTGGCTGGCCGGGCCGGTGGTCGGCCTGTTTCTGGCGATTGCCGCCCCGATGACGATCGGCTGGCTGATCTCACGGGGGCGAAGAAGGTACCGCCGCTCGGTCGAGAAGTCGCTGCCCGATGTGGCCCGGGCGATCGCCGACTGCCTCAGTGCCGGCCATTCACCCCGCGGGGCACTGATCGCGGCGACCGCATCGCTGGAAGGCCCGGTCCGCAGCGAGTTTCAGGTGATGCGGTACGAGCTCGAGGCCGGTGCCCCGACCACCGATGCGATCAGGAACCTGGCCAACCGCTTCGGGTCGGCCCGGGTCGATGCTTTCGCCACCGCCCTGATCAGCCAGCGGCTGGCCGGGGGTGACCTTGCCGCCCTGCTTCGGCGTTTCGCCGAAGGGGCGGCCGAGCGTGACCGGGTGGCCGAGGATGCGAGGTCGGCAACCGCCCAGGCCCGGTTCACCGGCTATCTGGTTGTCGCGATGCCGGCCGGGGCGGCGCTCTTCACCGAGCTGCTCAGACCCGGCTTCTTCGCTTCGATCGTCACTTCTGTGCCGGCCCTGATCCTGGTCGGGCTGTCGCTGGTGCTCCAGCTCTCCGGTTTCATCCTGATCTCCAGACTGGCGCGGATCGGCGTGACCTGATGAGGTCGGCGTGAACCCGTTGCCCGCACTGATCGCGATCGTCGCCCTCATTGTCGGTGGCTTCGGCCTGCGGGAGCTGCTGCGCGAAGACCAGGCCGACGAAGTGATGGAAAGCCCGGTTCGGGAGCCGGTTGACGTTTTCGGCCTGGCCGAGCGGATCAGGCGGGCCGGTCTGGAAGAGTCGCTGGTGCCAAGGACCGTGTTCATGGCGAAGGGCTGCCTGGCAGCCGTCGCGATGCTGTTCGGTTCGATCTTCATGAGCGTCCTTCCCGGCAAGCTGGCGCCACTGATCCTGATCGCCCTTGCGGCGGGCGGGTTCATCCTGCCCGACTTCCTGCTCGAGCGGGCTGCCCGGAAGCGTCACCGCCGGATGGTCGCCGCCCTGCCGGATGTGCTCGACCTGCTGGCGGTCTCGGTCCAGACCGGGCGGGGAATGGGCGGTTGCCTGCTTGACCTGGCCAGCTCGGGTCGGGGTCCGCTCATCATGGAGATGTCAAGGGCAGGCGATGACATGGCATGGGGCAGTGGGCAGGCGGCCGCGCTGGAAGGACTTCGAAAGAGGATCGGCGGCACCGAGATCACTTCGTTCGTGTCCACGCTCGAACGGTCCCGCCGGCTCGGCTCACCCCTGGCCGACCAGCTTCGCCGCCAGTCGGCGACGCTCCGCCAGGATCAGCGCCGGGCGATCGAGGAAGAAGCGGCAAGGGCCGCCCCGAAGATCCAGTTGGTGATCGCCCTGATCCTGGTCCCTTCGGTCCTGCTGCTGATCGTCGCCGCCCTGGCCGCTAACGCGGACAGCCTGATCAACATGAGCTACTGAGTCCGGCAGATGGTCATCACCGGTCCGCGGCTGACCAGCCGGAATCCGGCATTGCCACGGTTCCCGGTGCCGCCGAGGGCGATAGCCGAGCGGGGTGCGACTTCACCGATCGCCACGCCGCGCTTAGAGAGTCGACGGACCGAAAGCAGGCCGGGCCGTTCGGTGGGGTTGCGGACCTCGAAGATCCCGGGCGGGACGGCGATGCCCTTTCCGCCGGGGAAGAGGTAGACCGGTCTGCGACATGGTTTCGCGTCGACTGCGTTGTTCAGCGGGAAGACGAAGCCGAGGTCGGCCGCGCGGGTCGCGGAGCGGTCGGCCAGGTACTCGGCCTTGGGGCCCTCTTCACGGATTTCTTCTTCGGTGAATCCGACCGGTCCGTAGGCATCTACAGCCTTCGTGTAGCTCGACACCGAGGGGCGCTCCAGGTCGTCCATCGCGCGGAAGGGGAGGTTGAGGAAGAAGTCCTCTTCCTGGGTCGCGATGTAGTCAGCGGTCAGGGCGGGGTTGGTCGGGCCGACCGCTTCGACTCCGGCCAGTCCGGACCGCAGCACCACGGTCACGCCTTCGCGCTGCATGTCGTTGTTCTGCTCCTGCCGGTAGATGCCGATCAGGCAAAGGGCCGCGACCAGCGCCGCGGCCGCCCACGCAAGCGTCCGGTTCGGCTTTTCGACCCGGAGGAGACTGCCCCAGGTGATCGCGCTGGCGATCAGGAAGGGGTACATGTAACGGGGGCTGTTGAAGTCACGGTCCTCGACCGGGACCACGATGACCAGGGCCCACATGACCAGCAGGGTCGCCGCACCGGCAAAGAAGAGCGGGTTGGCCCGGCCCTTCGCGAGCAGCCAGATCAGCAGGCCGACCATGAACGCCGCGACGAGCAGCCCGATCACGGTGTGGGCGCTCGAGCCGAGACCGTCCGGAAGCCGGAGCAGACTTTCCGCAACCGCCCCGGTCGCCCGGAAGCCCCAGACCGGGAGCATGTAGATCCGCTCTGGCTCCAGCGAACTCTGGGAGGCACTGGGCATGCTGCTCGCCCAGATCCACCAGGCGAAGTAAAGGAAGAACGGAACCGCGGGCACCCAGAGGTCGCGCAGTCTCCGCAGGGCGAGGAGAAAGACCGTTACCCCGACCAGGAAGGGCAGGGCCTGCGAGTAGGTGGCGACTCCCACACACAGAGCGAGGCAGGCAAGGACAGACCGGGCCGTGGTCCGCTCGGTCAGCAGGAGCAGGGCGAGGACTCCGCAGCAGACCGAACCGAGCACGGTGATCCCGTTACCGTGAAAGACATGGGCCGGGTCACCGCTGAAGAAGAGGACGACCAGCGAGATCCCGAGGGCCGGCCACTCGCCGCAGTACTTGCGAAGCAGCCGGTAGAGAACCACGACGACTCCCGCCAGAACCAGGGCGGTAGTCAGCCGGATCAGCCAGTACTCGGGGCCGATCGTCTCGAAGAGGGCCTTGTAGGTGAGCTTCGAGGTGAGGATCAGGTGACCGACGTAGGGATCGAAGGCGTCCTTCAGGCCCAGATCCGGACTGAGCATGAACCAGACCAGTTCGTCCGTGGTGAAGGTGATGCCGCGTCCGAGCCACATGTTGAGCGCGACGCTGACGGCCAGCGCCACTCCGAGGACATACCCGGGCCGGATCCGGTCGGTCATGTTGCGGCGGCCCGGGGTGGAGGTCGCGGTGACCCCGGTCACTCGCCGTTCCTCAAGCTTCGGATTCTCGTTCCGCCCGCGGCGAGGTTTCGGCGACCTCTACGAGCAGCCTCTTCGCGACGAAACTGCCGACCTCGGTCACCTGCTCGAGGCTTTCCGTGTCGTCCATGTGTTTGGAGACATAAGCGACCAGGTGGCCGTCTTCCAGCTCGAAGGCGAAGGTCTTCTGCGGATTTTCGGTCAGCCAGACGATGAAGCTCGGGGAGAAGAGCCGGCGGACCCAGATCTGATCCTGGCCCCTGGCGACGAAAACCTCGAATCGCTTGTCGAAGGTCTCGCTTTCCAGGGTGACCCGGTCGGCACCACCGAACTTGTCCTCGAGACCGTCAAAGAGCCTGAAGCCGGCCCGCTGGACGCGCAGCAGCGGCAGGTGCTGGATGATCTCCGGCATCTCGACGTGGACGAAGGTGAAGGGGTAATCGGTCTCGGTCTCGTCGCCGTCGGAGTCCCGGTGGACTTCGGTGTATGTGTAGAGCACGAGGTCGCCGTTCAGGCCCGGGGCCAGTTCGCCGGTAAACATCTCGTCGGTTTTCGACTTGTCGCCCTTGCGGAGCAGCGGGGTGAGTTCACCGATGAAGGGGCTGGGACTTCTGGTCAGACCGTGGGTCGAGCAGTACGAGTCATAGAAGGCATCTTCGGCCCGGCTGTCAGCGATCCCGAAGACGACGGCCAGCACGATCAGGAAGACACCGACCAGGACGAGCACCCCGATTACCGGCCCGGCGAAAGCGCCGAATACCGCACCGCCGAGAACCGAGAGGCCGATCAGCCAGGCCCAGGTCGACTTCTTGCCCATCAGTTCCTTGAACTTCGCCGACCGGAGCTGGTTGGCGTGATGGACCTCAACGGTGCCGGTGGCGGTGGCACCGGCCAGGCTGCCGGCTTCTTCTGTCACCGGGGTGGCTTCCGTCTCGGCCGGTTCGGGATCGGGCGTGGTTGCCCCGGGGGTTTGCTCGTCGGTCACTGGGTCGTCTCCCTTTCGGTTGCCGGGGATGATTGCGCGATCTCTTCACCGAGGCGGTTCGCCACGGTAATGCCGATGGTGACCATTTCGTCGAGGCCCTCGGCGCTGTCGCGGTGCTTGGGCACATAGGCGCAGAGCCAGCCATTCTCGAGCTCGAATCCGAACTTGTTCGGAGGGGTGTCGGCCAGCCAGACGATGAAGCTCGGTGAAAAGAGCCGGCGGAGCCAGACCTCGTCTTCGTCCTTGCCCCGGAAGATCTCGTACTTGTCCCGCATTGCCTCACTCTCGAGGGTGACCCGTTCATGGCTGCGGCGAAAGGTGTCCTCGAACTTCTCCAGCGCCTTGAAGCCGGATTGACGCTGAACCCGCAGATCCTTCAGATGCTGGATCGACTCCGGGACACTGAACAGGACGAGAGTGAAGGGATAATCGACCTCGGTCTTGTTCCCTTTGCTGTCCCTGGTTTCGACGATGAAGGTCCAGAGGACGAGTTGGCCTTCGACCCCGGGCGCGAGCTCACCCTCGAAGAGCACGTCGACCCGTTGCTTGTCGCCCTTCCGAAGCAGCGGCGTGGAGCCGCCGAGCGACTTGGTGGTCCACTTGGTCAGGCCGCGAGCCTCGGCGTAGGCCTCGTAGAAGGCCTGGGCGGACCGATGGTCAGCGATCCAGAAGGTAATCGCGATGCCGGTCAGGAAGGTTACGACGAAGAGCCCGACCACGAAGGCGGGGCCGATGAAATAGCCCGCAACGGCCATCAGGAGGCTGCAGATGCCGATGATGATCCAGGTCTTCGGCTTGCCGAGCAGTTCCTTGAACTTCGCGCCCCTCAGCGTGTTCGCATCAGCGATCTCGGACATGGCGGCAGGATATCTGCACGTCATCCGGTCTTCGCCGGATGACCACGGAAACCCGCGGACTCAGGAGAGAAAGGGATGGATGAGTCCGCTCCGGATTGCGGCGGCTCTGGATCTCCTGTGGTGAAACGGCTGTTGCATTTTGGATGGATGTGGGGGGTTGTGTTGCAAAGTGGGACGAAGTGGGGTATGTTGCCAATCGAGTTGAAGCCAATGGGCCGGGGTGATGGAGCTCCTCCCGCTCTCACCACCCCGGCCCGACTCTTTCCAGGTCAACCATCGGCGAGGCAAGAAAGGACGAGGAGCGGTGGCTTTCAGAGGCCAGCACGAACACAGCCTCGACTCCAAGGACCGCCTCACGGTGCCCCGCAAGTTCCGCGCCGCACTGGATGACGGATACGTTCTCGCCAAGGGACCTGATGCCTGCCTCTGGCTTCACGCGACCAAGGACTTCGACGCGATGGAGGAACGCTACGTCGCTCCTCACAGTCCCTTCGGAGCCGAAGCCCGTCGGCTGCGCCGGGTACTCAGCGCTTCAGCCGACGAGGGTGACCTCGATGCGGCCGGCCGGATCAGAATTCCCGCCGACCTGAAAGAAAAGGCCGGGATCGACAGTGCCTGCACCGTGGTCGGCACGGGAACCTACATCGAGATCTGGAATTCCGAAGCCTGGGCCCGGATCGACGAGGAGCTCGACGGGGAGTATCAGGAGATCAGCGAGAACCTCGCCGGAGGCGGAGAGTGACCGCCGCCGCGCGGCTCGCCCCGATCGGAGCCAAGGTGAGCGACTTCCGGCAGATCCCCGATCGTCCCGAACAGGGGCCCCGCGGTCATCTTTCAGTGCTGGCCCGCGAACTGGTGGACCTGATCGGCCCCCAGCCCGGTGACACGGTCGTCGACTGCACCTTCGGGGCCGGGGGGCATGCCCGGCTGGTTGCCGAGAAGATCGGACCGGAAGGAACCCTGGTCGCGATCGACCGCGATCCGGTCGCCCGCGCACATTTCCAGGAGTTCGCTGCGGAAGCCGCATGCCAGACCCGCTTTATCGCCAGCGAGTTCAGCCTCGCCCTGAAAGCCCTGCAAAATGAAGGTTTCCGGGCATCGGCGCTGTATATGGATCTTGGGATGTCTTCACTACAGGTGGATGCCGCCGAGCGCGGATTCTCCTACTCACATGAGGCGCCACTCGACATGCGGATGGATCCGCGTCAGAGCCTGACCGCCGAAGAGATCCTCAACACCTTCAGTGAACAGCAGATCAGCCGGATCCTCCGGGATCTCGGCGAAGAGAGGTACGCCGGCGGAATTAGCCGCGAGATCGTCGCCCGTCGGCCGCTCAGGACCACTTCCGACCTGGTCGAGGCGATCAAGGCGGGAATGCCCGCTGCCGCCCGCTTCGGTTCCGGTCACCCGGCCCGTCGCAGCTTCCAGGCCCTCCGGATCGCCGTCAACGGCGAGCTCGAAGCGGTCGATGCCGCGTTGCCGATCGGCTGGGACACATTGAAGACCGGCGGCCGGATGGCCGTGATCTCCTTCCACTCGCTCGAGGACCGGCGGGTGAAGCGCTTCTTCAACGACCTCGCCACCGGATGTACCTGCCCGCCGGAACTGCCGGTCTGCGTCTGCGGCCACGAGCCGGAGGCCGAAGTACTGACCCGCCGGCCGATCTCGGCCGACGAGGATGAAATCGCGGCCAATCCACGGGCCCGCTCGGCCCGCCTTCGCGGCGCGATCAAGCTCGAAGCTGGCGGGGAGGCCCGCTGATGGGAGTTCCGGCCCGCACAGTCCCGGTTCTTCCGGCCCGCACCCCCGCCCGCCGCAGCATTCCGAGGCGTCGCCCCGGCGTCCGTCGGCACCCCGGTGCGCGCCAGCATTCCCGGCTTCACCTGATTGGCAAGAGCGCCCAGGCGGTCAGCCACTTCCCCGAATCGGGACTGGTCCGTACGGTCTCGACCGGTCGCCGCTGGATCTTCGCGATCGGTGCCCTGCTGCTCCTGACCGTGGCGATCAATGTGGTCACGGTCAGCTACGGCGCGATGGCCAGCAAGCTGGAAACCCAGATCGAATCGATCGAACGCAGCAGCGCGATCCTCAAGTCTTCGCAGACCGCAGCCCTCGCGATGCCCCGGGTCCAGGCCCAGGCCGAAGCCGAAGGAATGTTCCTGCCTGAACCCGACGCGATCCATTACCGCTCCTTCCAGCCCACCGATTACGCGGCGGCCGCCGAACGCCTGGCGGCCGGAGGGTGATGCGGGCCCCGCGCCTGGAAAAACGGACTGGCCTGCTCTTCGCGGTCACTCTGACTCTTCTGCTCGGGCTCTTCGCCCGGGCTTTTCTGCTTCCGGTGGTTCA
>JAGQUQ010000068.1 GCA_020438425.1 Solirubrobacterales bacterium | reverse complement strand
GGCGACTTGCGCTTGTACTCGCAGATCAGCGACATACCCGGACGGGTTAGCGCTTCCTGGAAGGGACGGTCATGGTCGCGCTCTCCCAGCCTGGCCTGGAGATCGGCCAGAGGCACCTGTTGGCTGCGGTCCTTGACACCCTGGCTGGCGGCCGAAATCAGTTGCTCGAGAATTCCCACTTCTTACGGGACTCTAGCGAGCCTGCCCGGTGAAATCGGCAAGACGGGCAAGAACGGCAGCGGCCGCCCCGGAGTCGATCGCCGACTGAGCGGCCTCGACGCCGGCAGCGAGATCCTCGACCTTGCCGCCGACCAGGATCGCCGCGGCCGCATTGAGTACGACCAGGTCGCGACGGGGACCCTTCTCGCCTTCCAGAACGGCCCGGGTCGCGTTGGCGTTTTCTTCCGGGGTGCCGCCGGCCACGTCACCGAGCTCGGCGCTTTCAAGCCCGAAATCTCCGGGCGAGACGAACGCCTCCGCGGTGCGACCGCCAACCACCTCGATCACCCGGGTCTGACCGGTGATCGAGATCTCGTCGATCCCGTCATCGCCGGAAACGACCAGTGCCCGTTCGGTACCCAGCCCGACCAGCGCTTCCGCGATCGACTCCTGGTACCGGCGATCGGACACCCCGAGCAGCTGACGCCTTGCGCCCGCCGGGTTGGTCAGCGGGCCGAGGAAGTTGAAGATCGTCCGCACCGCCAGAGCCTTCCGCACCGGCACCACATGGGCCATCGCCTTGTGGTGACGGGGCGCGAACATGAAACCGAAACCGGTCTCGTCGATCGAAGCGGCGACCTGATCCGGGTCGAGTTCGATGTTGACACCCAGCGCTTCCAGCAGGTCGGCTGACCCGCTCAAGCTGGTGCTTGAGCGATTGCCGTGTTTGGCCACCGGGCATCCCGCTCCGGCGGCGACTATCGCTGCGGTGGTCGAAACGTTGAAGGTCGATGGTCCGCCGCCGGTGCCGGCCGTGTCAACCAGGTCTCCGCGCACCTCGACCGGTTCGGCCAGGGAGCGCATGGTGCGGGCCAGGCCGATCAGTTCGGGAACCGTCTCCCCCTTGGTCCGGAGGGCGATCAGGAAGGCGCCGGTCTGGACCTCGTCGGAGCGGCCTTCCATGATCTCGGTCAGAACCGCCGAGGCGTGATCGGTGGTCAGGTGCTGACCGGAGGCGGCGGCGTCGATCGCCCGGGTCAGGATGTCGTTAGGCAATGTCTCCCCCTTCGGCGCCGCCCGGAATCCCGGCCGCCGCATCCTCGATTGAAAGCTCGACCCCGATGAAGGTGGCGACCATCCGCTTGCCGTATGGAGTCAGGACGGACTCGGGATGGAACTGGACACCTTCGGCCGGCAGTTCCCGGTGGCGCACGCCCATGACGATGTCGCCGAAGGTCGAGGCGACTTCAAGGCAGCCGGGCACTTCCCCGGCGATCAGCGAGTGGTAGCGGCCGACGGTAAGCGGGTCCGGCAGACCGTCGTAGATCGTCTTGCCGTCATGTTTGATCTCGGCACTC
Source organism: Solirubrobacterales bacterium (assembly GCA_020438425.1). GTDB lineage: Bacteria > Actinomycetota > Thermoleophilia > Solirubrobacterales > 70-9 > 67-14. The sequence goes on along the minus strand of JAGQUQ010000068.1, from coordinate 9,693 downwards.
TTGCCGTGGATCGGTTCACCCTGGACCACAGTTCCGCCGAAAGCCTGGACCATGGCCTGGTGGCCGAGGCAGACCCCGAGCACCGGTGTGCCGGCTTCGGCGAAGGCGGGAATGATCTCGAGCGAGACTCCGGCATCGTCCGGCGTGCAGGGTCCGGGTGACACGAGCAGACGGTCGTGACCTTCGGCCAGCAGCTCGTCGACGGTCCGGACATCGTTCCTGACCGTGGTGACCTCGGCCCCCAGCTCGCCCAGGTACTGGACCAGGTTGTAGGTGAACGAGTCGTAGTTGTCGATGACCAGTACGCGCATCAGGCCCAGTCCGGGTTCTCGCAGGCGATCTCGACCGCGCGGAACATCGCCTTCGCCTTGTTGACCGATTCTTCGTACTCGTATTCCGGCTTCGCGTCGGCGACCGTGCCGCCGCCGGCCTGGATGTGGACCTGGCCGTCCTTGATCAGGGCGGTGCGGATGTGAATCGCGGTGTCGAGATCTCCGTTCCAGGAGAGATAGCCGACCGCGCCCCCGTATGAGCAGCGCTTGACCTTCTCCATCTCGTCGATGATCTGCATCGCCCTGACCTTCGGTGCCCCGGAGAGGGTTCCGGCGGGCAGCGCCGATCGCAGCACGTCGAGGGCGCCACGACCTTCCGGCAGGCGTCCGGAGACTCGACTGACGATGTGCATCACATGTGAGTAGGTCTCGACGACCATCAATTCCTCGACCTCGACCGTGCCGTACTCGGCTTCCCGGCCGATGTCGTTGCGGGCGAGATCGACCAGCATCACGTGTTCGGACCGTTCCTTCGGATCGGAAATCATCTGCTCGGCCAGACGCCGGTCCTCTTCCTCGTTGGCGCCGCGCGGCGAGGTGCCGGCGATCGGCCGGATCTCGACCCGGTCGCCATTCACCTTGAGCAGCGGCTCCGGCGAGGCGCCGGCGATCTGGAAGTCCCCGAACTCGAAGAAGTACATGTACGGGGAAGGGTTGATCGAGCGCAGGCCGCGGTAGATCGAAAGGGCTTCGGCCTTCTGGTCGGCGCTGAACCGCTGGGAAGGCACCACCTGGAAAGCATCTCCGGCGTGGATGTACTCGACGATCCGGGCGACCGTGGATTCGAATTCCTCGCGGGTGACGTTGGAGGTGAATTCGGGTGCCTCCACCGCCCCGGCCGTGCCTGCTTCCGGTACCGGGCCGCGCAGACTCTCGCGGACCGTTTCGATGCGGGCCGCTGCCGATTCCCATGCCTCGTCGAAGTTTTCGTGCTCATCGACCCAGGCGCAGCTGATGATGGTCAACTCGTTGTGGAGATGGTCGAAGGCGAGCAGGACGTCGGTGATCATCAGGGCCAGGTCCGGCAGGCCGAGCGGATCGGGGTTGGGGTCGCCAAGCGGCTCGATCGCCCGGACCAGGTCGTAGCCGAACAGCCCGACCGCGCCGCCAGCAAAGGGCGGCAGGCCTTCGACCTCGGCGACCCGGTACCGGCTCAGGTATTCCTTGACCCCGTCGTAGGGATCCGGAGCAGCGGTCGTTTCAAGCGGCTCGCCCTTTCCGGACATCGCGTCACCCGGGTACTCGCTGAGCTCGCCGTTCACCCAGCGGATCACCCGGTGAGGGCTCACCCCGACGAAGGAGTAGCGGCCGACCTGCCCCCGCTCGGCCGATTCGAGCAGGAAGCAGGGGCCGGCCTTGCGCAGCTTGAGCAGGGCCGAGACCGGGGTCTCGGTGTCATCGGTGTAGCGGAGCGCGACCGGGACCACATTCGATTCGGGAACCAGCGCCCGAGCCGATTCGAGATCGGGGGCAAGCCGGGCGGCGAGATCAGGCGCGACGGTCATTGAGGACCTCCCCGACGTCGGAAAGCGTGATGTCGCGGCTGCGGATCAGCGCCGCCAGGTGGAAAAGGACGTCGGCGGCTTCGTTCGCGACCCGGTCGTCGGTCTCTTCGCGGACCGCGCGACTGACTTCCTCGGCTTCCTCCATCACTTTCTCCCCGGCGAATTCCGGATCCTCGAGCAGCTTCACCACGTAGCTGCCTTCCGGCTTCTCGGCCAGGCGCGCGTCGATCGTGCGGGCCAGTTCGGCGAGGGCCTCGCCCTCGACCGGCTCGGGGGTCTCGCCCGTCTCGAGGTCCCGGAAGAAGCATGTGCGCTCCCCGGTGTGGCAGGCCGGGCCGGCCGGCTCGACCAGCGCGATGATCGCGTCACCATCACAGTCGATCCGCAGTTGCCTGACTTTCTGGACGTTTCCGGACTCCTCGCCCTTCTGCCAGATCTTCTGGCGGGACCGGCTGAAGTAGGTGACCAGGCCGGTTTCCCGGGTCATCCGAAGCGACTCTTCGTTCATGTAGGCAAGGGTCAGCACCTCGCCCGTGAAGGCATCCTGGGCGATGCAGGGAACGAGACCGTCCTGGTCGAACTTCACTTCCACCGAGGACATTTCAGCCTTCGTCGTCCGGACTGGCGTTGACTTCACTCTGGTCGATCGGCACGTACCACTGGCCACCCTCGCGTACGAAAGTGGCTTCGTTGCCGGTGCTTCCGGTGAAGGTGACCCTGGCGAGATCCCCATCCACTTCGATCGATTCCACCTTCAGGGTCGGCTGGTCGCCGGCCTGCTTCAGGATCGAGTTCGTTTCGCGAACGCAGCGGTCGATGTCGTTGAAGGTTTCTTCGATCGCGCTGGGCTGGATCAGCAGACAAAAAGCCGATGCATCCTGCTCTTCAGTCGCCTGGTTCAGTTCGGTGACGAGTTCGCGGATCTCCCGGTCATCGGCATCGGAAGTCGACTCTTCGGAACTACCGCAGCCGGCGGCCAGCAAGGAGGTTGCCATCACGGCGCAGATCACGACTTTGCGGAGCATGCGACGAATCCTACGGAAGCCGCCGCTGTGAATAGGCTTGCGGCCATGAAGTGGAAGAAGGGTCGCTCGAAAAACCGGAACGTGATCGACATTCGCGGGGCGAAGAAGTCCGGTGGAGGAGGCGGAGGCGGCTTCGGCGGCCTGGGTGGCCTCGGCGGTGGTGGCGGCATGCCGATCCCCATGGGCAAGGGCAAGATCGGCGGGGTGATCGGCATCGTGATCGTCCTGATCGTGATCGGAACCCAGGTGCTGGGCGGCGGCGGTTCCGGTTCCGGCACCGGCTTCGACATGGGCTCGATGTTCCCCGGCATAGGGGCGGTCCCCGGGGCCGAGAATCCTTCTCCCCTGCCGGCCGGCCAGGATCCCGACGCCGACCTGAAGGACTTCTCCGCCTACGTGTTCACCGACTCACAGCAGGTCTGGCGCCAGGCCTTTCGCAAGGACGGCAGGCCATGGGAGGACGCCCAGGTGGTCTTCTACTCCGGCGCCGTCAGCACCGGTGGCTGTGGCAACGCGACCTCCGCGGTCGGTCCGTTCTACTGCCCGGCCGACAACCGGATTTATCTCGACCTCAGCTTCTACAAGCAGATGGAACGCCAGCTCTCGGCCGGAGGTGACTTCGCCTGGGCCTATGTGATCGCCCACGAGATGGGTCATCACGTCCAGAACATGGGTGGAATCTCCGATCAGGTCGCCCGCGAGAAGCGTGAACAGTCCGAGTCGCGCAACGAGATCTCGGTCCGCAACGAGCTTCAGGCCGACTGCCTGGCCGGAGTCTGGGCCTCGACCGTCTTCGATCAACTCGAAGCGGGTGACCTGGACGAGGCGATCGCCGCCTCGGAAGCGGTCGGCGACGACCGGCTCCAGTCCCAGGGAGGCGGCAACGTGAACCCCGACTCCTTCACCCACGGCACATCCGAGCAGCGCCACCGCTGGTTCAAGACCGGCTTCGAGTCCGGCGACCCGGCCAACTGCGACACCTTCTCCGGCGACATATAGCCCGACCCCGGCCTCACGAGTCTCGTGGGTCGGATTTCCGGCCCAACTGCCGGTTATCCGACCCACTGCGGGGGTGCAAGGGCAGGTGACGGGGGATTTTGAGGTGTCCCGGAATCCCGTTTCACCTCCAGGACAGGGTTCACGCCCCTGCTTCAGGGAGGTGCCGCAGGTTTTGGTCGGTTATCAGTGAAAGACCTGCGGCACTTCAGTCCACCAGTTCCGGATCAGGATCGGGAAATCAGCGAGATCCCAGTTTGCGCCGGTATGCGGCGCAAAGTGGAATCTCGCGACATGCCAACACCATCCAACTTGAGCGGGTCGTGCACAGGGCGCTCCTGCGGGTGGCTGGCGAGGAATAAGCCGGGAAATGGCCGCGATAGTACTTCCGTACATGAGCTGCCGTTTCCCGGCGTTGACGAAGCCACGGCGCCCGCAGGTGCGTCCTGGGCGCGTGCCCGTGCCCCTAATCGATTCCGAGGCGGTCGAGCATGTCTTCGTCCCGGCGCCACTTTCGCTTTACCTTGACGTGGAGGTCGAGGTGGACCTTTCCGCCTAGTTCCTGCTCGATGTCCTTGCGGGCGCCGGTTCCGATTTCGCCTACCTTGAAGCCGTTCTTGCCGATCAGGATGCGCTTCTGCGAGTCCGATTCGACCCAGATCTCGGCATCAACCAGCCAGAGGCCGTCTTCCCGTTGCTCGAGCCCGGTGACCTTGACTTCGACCGAGTGAGGGATCTCGTCGCGGGTCCGGATCAGGGCCTGCCCGCGGATCAGCTCGGCCAGCAATAGCTCCCTTGGCTGGTCTGACCGATCCTCCGGCGGGTACATGTACGGACCTTCCGGCACGATCGAGGCGAGATACGAGGCGAGTTCCGGCACTCCCTCGCCGGTCAGGGCGCTGACCGGAAAGACCTCGTCCACCCCGGCGAGTTCGGATGCAGCGACCAGGACCGGCACGATGTTGCGACCGAGACGGTCGGCCTTGTTGACCGCGCAGACGATTGGCAGCGCGCCGGACTCTTCGCGCTCCCGGGCTTCGTTTCTGGCTCCGAGCAGGGTCTCGGCGATGAAGCGGTCGCCCGCGCCGACTCCCTCCTCGCCGTTGATCACCAGCAGAGCCACATCGGCTCCGGCCAGCTCGCCTTCGACTTTTTTCTGCATGCGGCTGGTCAGCTCGTCCCGGGGCCGCTGAACCCCGGGCAGGTCGACCAGGACCAGCTGGGTGCCCGCTTCGAGGTCGGTCGCCACACCGCGAATTGCCCGACGGGTGGTCTGCGGCCGGACCGAGGAAATTGCCACCTTGGCCCCGACGATCGCGTTGACGAGGGTTGACTTGCCGACGTTGGGTCGTCCGGCCAGCCCGATGAATCCGGAGCGGGTGTCCGCTGGTTGATCACTCAACTTCGGCCTCCACGGTCATGCGGGGCTCAAGGCCCAGTCCGCTCACGATCCGGTCCTGGAGGTCGAGCATCTCGCCCTGATCGGTCTCGTGGTCATAGCCGCAGAGATGAAGGACTCCGTGGACGACGGCCTCGATCTCGTTTACGCAGTAATCGGGGCAGAGCACCACGTCCCCCAGTTCGACCGGTCCGGGACCGGCCTCCTCGTCGACCGGGAAGGAAAGGACATCGGTTGCCTTGTCCTTGCCCCTGAATTCAAGGTTGAGCTGGCGGATCCGGTCTTCCTCCACGACTTCAACCGCGAGGTGGCCTTCGCTCACGCCGACCGCTTCGAGGGTCGCGGTCACCGCCGGCTGGAATCGGGCCGGCACGTCCTCCAGGTCGAAGCTCAACTGCGGCTTTCGCGCTCGGAGTGCTCGCCGTAGGCGGCGACGATCTGCTGGACGAGCCGGTGGCGGACCACGTCCTTGCCGCCGAAGCGGACGAACCTGACGTCCTCGATGCCTTCGAGGATCTCGCGGACCACGACCAGCCCGGACTTGCTGTCCCGGGGCAGGTCGATCTGGGTGACGTCACCGGTCACCACCATCTTCGAGTTGAAGCCGAGCCGGGTGAGGAACATCTTCATCTGCTCGGGAGTGGTGTTCTGGGCCTCGTCGAGGATCACGAAAGCGTCGTTCAGGGTGCGGCCGCGCATGAAGGCGAGCGGCGCGACCTCGATCACTCCACGATCGAAATATCCGTTGACCCGATCCGGGTCGAGCATGTCGTAGAGAGCGTCGAACAGGGGCCGGAGGTACGGGTCCACCTTGGCCTGCAGGTCGCCAGGCAGGAAGCCGAGACTTTCGCCGGCCTCGACCGCGGGACGGGTCAGGATGATTCGCTGGACTTCGCCCTCGATCAGGGCTGCCGCGGCCATCGCCACCGCGAGGAAGGTCTTGCCGGTGCCGGCCGGACCGATCCCGAAGGTGACCGTGTTCTCGCGGATCGAATCGACGTAGATCTTCTGGTTGACGGTCTTCGGCACCACCCGGGTGTTGCGGTTGTGCCAGACGACGTCGTCGAGCACCTCGGCCGGTCGCCGGGAGGACTGGATCGCGTTGGTGACCGAATTGACGGTTGAAGGTTCGACCTCATGCCCGCCCTCGATCAGACCGATCATCTCGTCGACTAGGCGGGCGGCCTTGTCGTTCTCGGCGTCATCGCCTTCGAGGGTGAGCTGATTGCCGCGCAGGTGAACGCGGCTCGTGGTGCTGTCCCGGAGCGCCCGGAGGACGGAATCCTCGGCACCGGCCAGATCGGCCGCAACTTCGTTGTCCAGGGTGAGAGTTCTACGCGCCATAAGGGTCAACCAGCGAGCTGGTTGCGCACCTCCGTGCTGACCCGTTTGCCGTCGGCCCGGCCGGCGACCCGATCCTTCAGCAGACCCATGACCTGGCCCATGTGCTTCTGTTCGGTCGCGCCGGTCTCGGCGATCGCCAACCTCGCGAGGTCGGCCAGTTCCTCGTCGCTGAGCTGGGCCGGCAGGTAGGCCTCGATCAACTCGGCTTCGAAGCGCTCGTCCTCGGCCTGCTCGTAACGGCCGGCGTCGGCGAAGGCCTTGGCCGCTTCGAGCCGCTTCTTGTGCTCGCGCTGGAGGGCGCCGAGCTCATCGCCCTTGCCCATCTTGTTCTCCTGCTGGAGCACGTCCTGGATCATGCGCAGGGCCGAAGCACGCTTGCGGTCGCCGTCCTTGAGGGCGGCCTGCGCGTCTTCACGAATCTGTTCTGCTGCTGACATGCACCAAGCGTACCTGCCCGGTCCCGCCAGCCCCGGTCAAGGCTGTGAACCTAGCTGCCGGAAGGCGGATCGGCATGCGATGTGCGGGGGCCGAAGGCGGAGAAGAAGACGATCCCTCCCGCGGTCAGCACCGAGCCGTAGAGGATCATCACGACGTAGGTGCCGTTGATGATTCCGAGGCTGATCAGGGTCACCCCGATCCCGGTGATGAAGGCGAAGATGTAGCGGGGAGAGCGGATCTTCAGGACGATCAGCAGGGTGGCGAGTGCTGCGGCGGGAATCCACAGCAGGAAACCGGCCGGGGTGATGCAGCCCAGCATGAAGAGCATTCCGGCCGCCGCCCAGGCGATGAAACGTCCCGCGGCCATCAGATCTCGATCCCTTCGGCCCGCCCCGCCAGCGGGAGCTGGAGAAAGCGGGTGCCGACCTCGACGAAGGAATCGACGTCACCGGTCACCAGAAAGCGGTAGTCGCCTTCGATCCTGCCTTCGGCGAGTCCGCCACTGGCGGCGAGTTCGCGCTGAATCGCGGCGGCGATTGCGTGACCGGCAGTGACCAGGCTGACGTCCCTGCCGAGCATGCGCTGCAGCATCGGCGCGACCAGGGGGTAGTGGGTGCAGCCGAGGATCAGGGTGTCAATTCCGGCTTCGCGCAGGGGCTGGCAGTAGCCCCTCACCGTGTCGAGCACTTCCTCGTCGAAGGTGGGGCCCTGCTGGATGATCGGGGCGAGGTCGGGGGCCGCGACCTCGGTCACGGTGAGCGGTCGGCCGAGGGAATCAAGTGCGCGGCGGTAGGCGCCGCTCTCGACCGTGGCCGGGGTCGCCAGCACGCCGACCTTGCCGCTGCCGCTGATCGATGCCGCGATCTCGGCTTCGGGGCCGACCACTGTGACCACGGGCACCCCGGCTTCGGCTCCGAGCTCGCGGATCTCGTCACCCGCTGCAGCGGTCGCCGAGTTGCAGGCGATGACCAGCATCTTGACCCCGCGGCCCAGCAGCTCGCCGGCGACCTGCGCCGAGCGTTCGCGAAGCTCTTCGGCGGACTTGGTTCCGTAGGGAAAGTGGCCGCTGTCGCCGAGGTAGAGGAAATCCTCCGCCGGCAGCGAGATCAGACACTCGTGGAGCACGGTCAGACCACCCACCCCGGAATCGAAGACGCCGATCGGAAGTTCGGGGCGGGTCAAGCCGCTGGCTCCAGCGCGAAAACGAGCGATCCCCAGTCGCCCATGGCTCCCCGGCCGGTTTCGAGGAGCCCGTGCGGGGCGAAAGCGGCCAGCACCCGGTCGTACTCGGTGGTCAGAAGACCGGAGCAGATCAGGGTCGCCGGAAGGTTCCCCGGGGTCATTCCCGCAGCGACCGCCTCGAGCAGCGGCGCTGTCAGGTTGGCAACCGTGGTCGGCGCCAGCGGCGGCAGGCCGGTCTTCAGATCGAAGCGTTCGAAGCTGGCCTCCACCCCGTTCACCCCGGCGTTCTCCCTGGCCGCCGCAACCGCAGCGACCTCGTGATCGCAACCTTCGAGCGGTTCCCAGCCGAGCTTGCCGGCCGCGATCGCCAGCACCCCGGAGCCGCAGCCGAGATCGGTCAGTGCTCCGAACGGGCCTCCCTCTCTGGCAATCTCGATCAGAGCCTCGATGCAGAGTCGGGTGGTCGGGTGAGCGCCAGTTCCGAAAGCCTGGCCGGGATCGACCACGACCTCGGCCAGGTCGGCGCGTTCCGGCTCCCACGGAGGCCGGATCCAGACCGCCGGCCCGAGGTCCGGGTCACCGACCATCAAGGGCTTGTGGAAGGTTCTCCAGCGATCGGCCCAGTCATCCGCAACCTCCGTCGCTTCGACCTCGACCGTGCCGCCGGCGATCACGGCCTCCTCTTCACCGAGGTCGGGAAGCTCCCCTTCGGCGCCGTAGATGGCGAACTCGACGAAACCGTCACCGGCCACCTCCTCCACCCCTCCGGGAGCGAGCACGGTCAACTCGGCCAGCACCAGCTCGGCCTGCTCCGGCTGACACCGGACCGCGAGACGAATCAACCGAAGGCCCTGCGGACCCGCGAGAAGAGGCCGCCCTCTTTCGGCTCGCGGTTCTCGTCGGTCAGCGAGTCATCGAGCTCGGCGGCCAGCCGGCGCTGCTCCTCGCTCAGATTGGCGGGGATGATCACGTTGAAGATGAAGCGATGGTCGCCGCGGCGCCTGGAGCTGCCCAGTTGCGGCAACCCCTTGCCCTTGAGCCGGGTCTCGGCGCCAGGCTGTGTGCCGGGCTCCATTTCGATCTCGCTTTCGCCGTCGAGCGTGACCACCTCGATCGTGTCCCCGACCATCGCCGCGGTCGCGTCGACCGGGACCAGGGTGATCAGATCCTGTCCGTCGCGGACCATGCCTTCACGCTCGGCCACCGCGACCTCGACGTAGAGGTCTCCAGGGGGCGCTCCGGTTTCGCCGGCGTGACCGGCCCCGGCAATGCGTATCCGCTGGCCGGATTCGATCCCGGCGGGAATGTCGATCCTGTGTTTCTTGGCGGTGTGCTTCCGGCCCAGTCCCGAACAGACCTTGCAGGGTTCTTCGGCGATTCGTCCGTCACCCTGACAGCGGTCGCAGGGGGTCGCCCGGACCATCTGGCCGAAGGCGGTATTGGCAACGCTCCTCAGTTCGCCGCTGCCGCCG
>JAGQUQ010000067.1 GCA_020438425.1 Solirubrobacterales bacterium | reverse complement strand
GCATCTGACCGAGGTTCGAGGCGGCGGCGGTGTGGACCAGGGCGCTGTGACCCTCGGCCCACATCGTCTCGACCATCGAAAGGGCGGTCATCGGGTTGACGAACAGCGCCGCACCGTCGGCGGGGGTGGCATCGTCCGGCAAAGGAATCACCGCGGCCGCATCAACCAGACGGTAATCCGACCACATCGCACCGCCGACCAGGGAGACGGTCGCACCGACCAGTTCCCGGGCATCCGGTCCGGCGGCAACCACGGTGCCGGCGCCTTCGTTTCCGACCGGGAGCGGCCGGTCGAGACGGTCACGCATGATCACCATCGCCTGCTCGGGGATCCGGCCGTCGATTCCTCCTCCGTCGACCTGCGAGAGGGTGGAGGCGTCAACCGGACCCATCAGAACGCCAAGGTCAGAAGGATTGACAGGCGTGGCCTCGACCGAAACCAGGACCTGCGAACCGGTCGGATCGGGAACCTCCTCCTCGATCAGCCGGAGCTCGAGAGCTCCATCGGAGGTGACTTTCGAGCGCAGGGTACGTCCGGAGATGGGCATGCCCGCCATTCTTACGACTTTTCGAGCTTGTGCGGATATTGTGGAACAAGTAGTGTGACTGTGGAACAATCCAGCAGGGGTCTCGGTGGTTGCCGGGGCGGTAAAGGCGATCAGGAACAGAGGGCAGGCGTGAGAAAAATCGGGAACACGAAGGTTCGGCTCTCGCTGCTCTTGCTTGTGCTGCTGGCTTGCGGTCTCCCGGTCGCATCGCCCGCTTCGGCGAGCAGTGTCAGCGTTACCGACTTCCGGATGTACAACGGGGGGACCCTGGTCAGTCCGGCCACCGCTCCCGCAGGATCGCAGCGCGGTTTCTGGATCAACGTCAGATTTACAAACGGAATCACTGCCGGTCAGACGATCAATATCACCGGCCCGACCGGCGCCAGCTTTTCGACGGACCCGAACAACTACATCCTCAACTGGCCCGGCGCGACGATCAGGCCATCTGCTGCCAGCGCTTTGAGCGGTGGTCGCGGCGTCGCCCTGACGGTGCCGTCCACGGCCCCCGCCGTCGGTGCCAACGACACGCGTTATGTGACCTTCGGCGGAGGGTTCCCGAACGTCTCGCTCACCGGGGTGGGCACCGAGGTCGGGAACAGGTCATTGACCGTCTCCACCACCAACGATGCCGACGCCGCTTCGACTCCGACCTATGAAGTCACACCGGGTCCGATCGACCACATCGGTGTGCCGGGCGGGGGCGCAATCTCTGCGGCGGTCGGGACGAACTTTTCCTCGAGTGGTCAGGCAATTGCCGCCCTGGACGCATACGACAATCTGATCCCGGGCGCGGTGATCGACCTTTCGACCCCGGCATCCGGGGCCAGCGGGACCTTTGCCGGGGGTGTTCGCACGACCTCGGTCACCATGCTTTCGGGCGGACAGGCGCTGATTCCGACTACTACCGCCAACACGGTCGCCGGCTCCTGGACGATGACCGCCTCGGCACCAGGCGCGACAAGTAACACGATCCCGAGAATCAATGCCGCTGGAGCTCCGGCTGCTGTCTCGCTCGCGCTCAGCCCGACTTCGATCGTCGCCAACGGCACCTCGAAATCAACGGCCACGGCCACGGTCACCGACACCTATGGCAACAAGGTCACCGGCCAGACCGTAACGATGTCGGCCAACGGGCCGACGGTCGGGGCGGTAACCAACCTGGGGGACGGGACTTTCACGGCCCAGGTGACTTCATCGACCACCGCTGGCAGCTTTTCGGTGACCGCTACCGACACCACCCCTAACCCGGACATCGTCTCCAGTCCGGCGACCCTCACCCAGACGGCCGGGCCGCCCACCCAGATCGTGGTCCCGGCCGGCATTTCGACCACCGTGAACACGGCTTTCGCCAGCCAGAGCATCACGGTCAGGGACGCGAACAACAATCCGGTCTCCGGCCGTACGGTCACTCTCACAACCCCGAACTCAGGCGCCAGCGGGACCTTCGCCGGAAACAGTCACTCGACCACGGTGACCACCAATGGTTCGGGTGTGGCCAACATCCCGACAACCACGGCCAATACGACCGCAGGCTCCTGGTCGATGACGGCTTCGATCAGCGGCGGGCCGAGCAACACGCTTTCCCGGACCAACAACGCTGCCGCGCCGAGCTCGGTGACGCTCGCCCTGAACCCGACCTCGATCGTTGCCGACGGCACTTCCAAGTCCACCGCCACCGCCACGGTCACCGACGCCTACGGGAACCGGATCACGGGCCAGGCGGTGAGCATGGCTGCGAACGGTCCGACCGTGGGGGCGGTTGCCGATGCGGGGGATGGCACCTACACCGCGCAGGTGACCTCCTCAACGACGGCTGGCAGTTTCTCGGTGACAGCCACCGACACGACTCCGAACCCGGACATCGTTTCCGGTCCGGCCGCGCTCACCCAGACAGCCGGCCCGCCGGCCCAGATCTCGGTCCCCGCCGGGATCTCAACCATCGTCAATACGGCCTTCGCCAGCCAGACCATCACGGTGAGTGACGCCAATGGAAATCCGGTGCCGGGCCAGGTCGTAAGCCTCACCACTCCGGAGACGGGGGCGAGCGCAACCTTCGCCGGCGACAACCACTCGACCACGACGACGACCGACATTTCAGGGGTCGCCAGCATCCCGACGACGACCGCCAACTCAACCGCCGGCGTCTGGTCGATGACGGCTTCGATCAGCGGGGGACCGGGTAACACCCTGTCCCGAACCAACGAGCCTGGCGCTGCCGTTTCCGTATTGCTTTCGCTGGACCCGGCTTCGATACCGGCCGACGGCACTTCCCGGACCACGGCGACCGCCGAGGTCCAGGACTCGTTCGGCAATCCGGTGCCGGGCGAAAACGTCAGTTTCAGTGCCGGCGGCGGCCAGGTCGTGGGTGCGGTCACCGATCAGGGTGATGGCAGCTACTCGGCGGAGGTCAGTTCGACCACGACTCCCGGCGATTACGTGGTCACCGTCACTGATCACACACCATCTCCGCCGGTCTCGGGTGACGCGACCCTGACCCAGACCTCGGTCACGCCTCCGGTGATCGTCGTCAAGCCAGTGCTGAAGTTCGTCAAGCCGCCGAAGCAGAAGGTCAAGTCGGCCAGGGTGAGTTTCCGCTTCAAGGTCGTCAAGGGCAAAGCCAAGGGGTTCCAATGCAAGCTGGACCGCCAGAAGTGGGCGAGGTGCAAATCACCGAAGCCGGTCAGGCTGAAGAAGGGCAAGCACGTCTTCAAGGTCCGCGGCATCGCCACCAACGGAAAGGTCGGCAAGCCGATCGTCAGAAAGATCCGGCGGGTCGGCTGATCCCGGGCGGCCCCGTCCGGTTCAGGAACCCGTCAGCCAGCGGCGCGGGTTCTCGACCAGCATCGTGTTCAGCTGTTCTTCGGTCATGCCGCCTTCGGTCAGCTCCGGGATCACCTTCTCGAAGATGAAGGTCATGCCCCAGTCGGTGGCGGCACCGGCGGCCTGAAGTTGCTCGAGGATCTCGGGCGGGTACCAGTCGAGTCCGTTGGCGATCGGGATGTCGAAGTCCTGGGAGAGGAACATGCGGTCCGCGTAGCCGCGCTTCAGGAGTTCCAGCAAGGTTGCGTTGCGGGCGGCGGTGGGGAGGAAGAGGTCAAGCCCGTAGCGGTCCAGGCCGATGTTCACGCCCTTCTCGAGCAGGCCTTCGATGTAGCCGAGATCGTCGGTGTCGCCGGTGTGAGCCATCTGGATTTTCTCCGGTGAGACGCCTTCCTCGAGGAAGATCTCGACCTGCCTCGGCCCGGTGTTCGACGCCGGGCGGGTGTGGGCCATGATCGGCGCCCCGGTCTGGAGGCTGGCCCTGGCCGCAGCCCGGTGAATCTTCTCGATGTTCTCTGTCACTCCGGGCTCGTCGGCCGCGCACTTGACGAAGGCGGCCTTGACATCGGTTCCCTGGATGCCTTCTTCAATGTCATGGACGAAGAGCGAGGAGATGAAATCAGCGTCGCGATTCAACAGGAACTGGGGGAGATAGTCGTAGGTGTAGATGCCGGTACAGAGCACGATCTGAAGCCCGGTTTCCCGGGCAAGCCGGCGACTGGCCTCCACATCGCGGCCGAGCAGCATCGCGGTCGGTTCGACCACGGTCTTCACCCCGTGGCTCTTGACCGCCTCGGCCGATTCGAGGGCAAGGCTGTGTTCGGCCTCCCGGTCCCGCACATGCGGCCACTGGACAGAAACCCCTTCGTCCGAGGAAAAGAAGTGCTCGTGAATGAGCGTCAGGCCAAGCTCATCACCGTTTATCGCTCCGCTGACAGTCTCTACCGTTCCCATGGCGGCATCCTATGCCCGGGCCAGGGGACCTACCAAGAGTTCACTCAGGAATCGAGTCCGAAATAACCCTTGAGTTCGTCGGGAACGGCCGCCGGGTCGGGCTGGAAGATCTCGACAAGCAGGTTGTCCGGAGCCTTCGCCATCGCATAGGAAGCGTCGGGTTCTACCCGCACATCGGTGACCGAGACGCCCATGTCGCGCAGCCGACGGACAACCTCGTCAATCTCGTCGGTCTGGACACCCAGATGGTGGACAACTGCCTGGTCCAGGCTCTTCGGAGGCTGGTCGTAAAGGTGGAGCCGGCCGCTACCCACGGTCATGAAGACGTTCCTTGCGCCGGCAAACTCACGATCGAAGACAACTTCTCCGCCGAACCCTTCAGTCCAGAACGAAATCGTCTCGTTGATGTCCGAAGCCATGAGATGGGTGTGGTGAAGGGAGAGCATGAATCGAAGTATCCCTGCCGCTTGCACATCAAATGGTGCGGCACCACAGAGTATCGGTGCTACACTCAAATCATGCCGACTCTTAAGCCCAGGTACACAATTACGGACACTGGTGAAGTCGAAGCAATGCTGGACGAGGCACAACGTCGTTGGCCCGGAATGCATGACCGCAAAGAGCTTCTGCTGCTGTTGGCCAGCATCGGAAGCGACACGGCGAGGCGCGACATCGCTGCGAAGCGGAAAGCGGTTGAGCAAACCGCTGGCACGTTGACCGGCATCTACCGCAGGGACGAGCTAAACCAGCTGCGCGAGGACTGGCCTGCATGATCGTTCTGGACGCAAGCGTCCTGATCGCTCATCTTGATTCGACGGATTCGTTCCACGCCCAGGCAGGCCAGATCCTGGTGGATTCGGGTCCGGAGTCCCTGGGGGCCAGTTCCATAACTCTCGCCGAGGTCCTGGTCACTCCGATTCGTGAGAGAAAGCTCGCGCTGGTCCAGAAAGCAATTGATGATCTGGGGATTGAGGAACTTCCGCTGGATGAGGAATCGTCGGTGCGCCTCGCGGAGCTCAAGGTCATTGCCGGCCTCAAGATGCCGGATTGTTGTGTTATCGCTGCTGCGGAGTCGCGGGCGGGGAAAGTAGCGACGTTCGACCGCTCACTTGCCCGGGCGGCAGAGGATCTCGGGCTTCCAGTGTTCTCATCTTCAAGTTGACATAAGACACATTATCGAGCATAGGGCGGTGCTTCCGCTGGCTCCAGCCCATCAAAAACGACACGATTCTGTCCGGGGTCAACGACAGATCCGGTCTCTGCGGTGCCATTTCGATGTCAGCAGCTCCAGCGCTTGTCCAGCGTGGCTCCCTGCTCGTGGATCATGCCGCCGGTCATGACGTCGTTTCCGGATGAGCCGATGCCGACCGAGTACGTGTAGCCGTCGGCGATCCACTGGCGATAGAACGAATCGTCGCGGCTTCCTCGACCGTCTGCGTCGTAGAAGTTCACGCCCGATCCGACGGATATCCAGTCTGAGCCCTGCCCGCCAAAGACTCCGTCGTTTCCTCCGTATGCGCAGAGCACGTCGTCTCCGTGATATCCGGCGACGAAGTCGAACCCGGCGCCGGAATAAACACGGTCGGTTCCGGTTCCTGCCTGGATGATGTCTTCGCCGGCTCCCGAGCAGACAACATCCCAGCCTCGACCTGCGTGGATCCTGTCGTCACCGGCTCCGGTGACGATCACGTCGGGCCCGGGAGTGCCTTGAACGATGCGACCGTCAGCGGAGTGTTTCCAGATCGTGGCCTGCTTGCCGTGACACGTCGGCGGCGTCTTGGCTGAGACCAGGCCGGATGTGGCGGCGAAGGCAAGAGCGGCGATGAGGCATGCGACAAAAGACAGGTAACGCGTTGACATAACTTTGGGACTCCTTCCTGGGACGACGAACACACTGCCCTGAAAACCCTCGGAGTGGCCGGGAGTTGCGTCGGACTTGGTCGAGTCGCGCGGGCACCTCCAGAGCTGAACGATCGGCCTATTTCTTGTTCCGGCTCTCGGCGGTTCGCCCCACGGGCAGGCTCGCGGTCGAAGAACCGCGCGGCCGGCCTCCCCTATCCCCTGCAAGGAACGGAAGCAGGCCGCGCGGAACGTAGCTCTCCTCTACCTGATCCTCACAAGCAGGGTCGTAGATTCATCCGGAGTCTGACGCTACGCGAGAGATCAGTGGGCCTCGATGGCAGCCGTGTCGTCAAATGACGCAGACTCGTTATTCCGGTGACGCTCCACATCGGCGTGAAGTTGAGGTTGAAGGTCAACGCCCTGCCCGATTCCGCCCGCGCCCTGCTTCTTGGCAAGGAGCGCGAGTCCGAGAGCTAGCCGGCGTTTCTCGGAGAGGTCAATGAGACCGCGTCCAGGCGGTTGAGTGCGTCGAGATCGAGTGACCGGAAGGCGCTTTCGATGTATGCGGTTCCGACGTCGAAGGTGGCGTCAAGATCGAGGTTCTGGTTGATCGCGTATATGCCGGTGTGAAGTGTCACGCCAATAGTCGCTACCGCGACGGCTGCGGTGCCGACGGGCCCTGCCTGGCCTCCGACTGACTCGATTCTGGAGCGGATCAGCTCGGAAACCGGGACCATGATTTCGGAAAGGAATTGCTGCCCTACTTCGCTGCCGGGAAGACCTGGCTCTGTGCCGAACAGAAGGTCGAAACCGGGTCGACGCTCCTCCGCAAACCGGAAGAAGGGTTTGAGTGCCGCGTCAACCATGCCGTGCAACGAAAGGTCGGCGGCTTTTTCGTAGCCCGCGAGCAGCCAGCTCTTGAGTACATCCGACTCGCGCCGGAGCATCCGGGTGTAGATCTCTTCCTTGTTCCCGATCCGGGCGTAGAGAGTCGCGCGGGTCGTGCCGGCCCGCTCGGCGATGTCTGAAATCTGGGTCTCCTGGTAGCCCTGCTCGTGGAAGAGCTCGCGGGCGGCGTCGAGCAAACCTTCCTCGGTGAAACGCCTTTGCCTCGGGTAGCTGACTGGAGAAGTCACGAGGAGCAGTCTAAGCAAGAGCCGCGACGGCTCGGAAAGATTCGTTCGTTTGACACGCTGTATAACGATCTGGTACGTTTTACAACGTGCCTATCGGCGCCTCCGGCTTTCCGGAGCGAAACAGGGAACGAATGGAGAGAGAATGAGGGAAGTGAGTTTGGGCGGAGAGCGAAGTCTGCTTCTCCGGAAGAGCCAGGGGCTCATGCTGTTCGGATTTGTTGTCGCATGCACAGCCTTCATGGCCGCGATCTGCCTGCAGGGGGCCGATTTCGCTACTGCTGCATCGAAGACGATGCCGTTCGAACGGGTGAAGATCGACAAGATCAAGCTGCCGGACGAGATCGTCGACGCGAGTCAGCCCGCGTACACGCACGACGGCAAGCACCTGCTCTTCTTCGGGAACGCAACCACGGACCACGGGGACCTGTGGATCGTCGGCGAGGACGGATCAAATCCTCGGAATCTCACTTCTGGCATCGATGGGAAGCCGGCCATTCCCGGCCCGCTGGAATTTGAACAGCCCGGACTGATCCAGCCGTTCGCCGATGGAAAGCGGGTCTTCTTCGGGCCATACGGTGATCCGAAGATTCTGGAATGCGCTCCCAGCGTGGTCAAATGCCAGACCAGGCAGATCTTCGATGTTGACCTGACCGGCGCTCGCCCGGCCGGGCCGATCATGCCCGGTGGCGCTGTAAGCGGAGTCACATTGCACGGAGCCTTCGGAGCAAGGCCGCAGGTTTCACCCGATGGCAAGTACGTGATGTTTGCCGACATCCGCTTCGATTCGATCGAGGTGATGATCCTTGCCAAGCTGGAGCGCCAGGACGACAAGTATGCGACCAGTGACGGCCGGGTCCTCAACCCCGCCGGGCCGACATCACCGACTGATCAGAACACCAAGGCCTGGTCGGACAGTTCTGCGCTTTTCGAATCGAAAACCTTCGTCGACGGCGGCCGAGCTGTCACCTATGTGCAGGTGGGCGGTGAGGCGGGCGGAAACCCCGATATCTGGAAAGTCGACCTGAAGACCGGAAAGCGAACCCGCATCACAAGCAATCCGGACTGGCAGGAAGACCACGGAAACTCGCCTGATGGTACGCGCGACGTGATCTCGATCGATTCGAGTAACGCGCATTTCCTGGATTACCTTTCGCTAATGCCATATCGGAGCTTCTTCAATGCCTGGGAGATCGCGCCGGTGGCCCAGATTTCGGTCGGCGGAGCTTTCAGGCGAGTTTGCGCCCCCTTCTCCCCCAGGTTGAATCCGGCCTCGGGTGACCAGGGCGGGAAGCTTATCGGCCAGATCCTCCAGCCCTACAAGGGCGGTGACATTCGACCGTCTGGCAATTACCAGGGCCCCGGAATGTGGAAGCCGGACGGAACCGCGGTGGCGCTCTCAACCCAGAGCTTCACCAACCTCGGCGGCGCTCCCTACCTGGAGATCGCCCGGTTCCCGGCCAGGAAGCCGACCAAGCCTCTTCCGATCGTGAGTTCCGCACCAGGCAGTTGGGCTCCCACCCACGCCGACTACCACGGAGCACTGGGGGCAAACCTGGACGTCACGCTGCCAGGCCTGCACTCGGGAACAGTCACGATTCACTACGCGCAGAACTTCCTGACCGCGGTAGACAACACTGCCACCTACGAAAACTACTCAGACGACGGCAAGACGTTCATCAACGGAACCGATCAGGTCAAGCGGACCGGGTCGTCTTCGTTGGGTGGTTCAACCCAGGTGATCAGCCATCTGGTGATGAGTGGTGCTCACACGGGTTCTCTGGACCGGGACATCACCTACATCACCGGCAACCCCGGAGTGATCACCGGTTCCACCGTCGCGACCTATGACGGCGTGACTCATGACACGCTGGAAACTCAGCCGGATCGCTGCGACTCGATCAAGAAGCGCCTGCCCCGCGCGGTCAAGCTCAAGACAAAGGCCACTCCCGGCAAGGGCAACAAGGTGTCGGTGAAGGTGTCGGCTGCCTTCGAAGGTGCCGGCATGGACGAGCAGCAACTTGACCGCCGGCCGGTCATGGGTGCGATCGTCACGGCAGGCCGCACCAAGGCAGTCACCAACAAGTCAGGTGTCGCCGTTTTCAAGCCGAAGACCGGCACGACAAAGATCCAGGTGAACGGTGGCGCCAGCTTCCTGCCGGCGACCATTCGGGTCAAGCCGGTTGGCAGGGTCTGCGCGAAAGCCAGGAAGGCCCTCGCGAAGGCGAGGCGCAAGCAATCGGCCAAACAGGTGAAGAAGGCCAGGAAGCAGGTTTCCAGGGTCTGCTGACTTGTTTCGGTAATCGTTGAGTGCGAAAGGGGGCCCGGCCACAGGTCGGGCCCTCTTCGTGACGCCGGGATAGTGACCTGGCGGCGGGCTGCGTCCTTCTGCCGCCCGGAGACTCAGCGGGGTTCCAGGATGACCAGCGGGATCTTGCGCTCGGTCCGGTCCTGGTACTGCTGGTAGGACGGGTAGACCTCTACCGCCTTCGGCCAGAGGCGTTTGCGTTCGGCCTCGGTGGCGACACGGGCCCGGACCGGACGGAGCTCGCTGCCGATCTGGACGGTTGTGTCCGGGTTGGCCTTGAGGTTGTAAAACCAGGCGGGACTCTTCTCGTAGCCGCCCTTGGACGCGACGATCACCACGTTCTCCCCGTCCTCTATGTAAAGGAGCGGACTGGTGCGCTTCTTGCCGCTCTTCGCTCCGACGTGGTCGATCAGGCACATCGGCGGTACTCCGGGAATGCGGTGGCCGATCCGGCCGCGGGTCAAGCGGTAGACCCGGGCGTGTCCGCCCATCAGCCTGCTGAGAACGGGCCAGGTCTTGTCGGCTATGCGCAGTTGAAGGTCCATGGGCCTACTCAATCATTTTCTCCTCCGGGCTGACATATCCGTGTTAGTTTGAGTCACAGGCCAAAAGCGAATGGGGGAATCATGGGCAGGCTGGGAACACGAAGCAGGACCGTTCTGGTTGCGGCTCTGGCGGCAGCGGTCACGGCATCGGCGGTGGCACTGGCTGGATCTGTGAACGATCCCTCGAAATCCAGGGTCAGCACAGGCGCTCCCATGGCCGCTAAAGCCAAGAAGGTCTGTGCCAGGAAACGCGGGGGCACGCTGCGAATCGCCAAGCGGTGCCGGAAGAACGAGCGGCCGGTGAAACTGGCGAAGCGTGGGCCGCGCGGAGTTTCCGGCGAAGCCGGAGCAGACGGTGTCGCCGGTCCGGCCGGGCTCGCTGGAGCGACCGGACCATCAGGGGCCGACGGAGTCGCCGGTCCGACCGGGCCTGCCGGTGACCAGGGCGTTACCGGCACCGACGGTGTGAACGGAACGACCACCGGCGAGACATTCTTCGCACAGGTGTCCGGCTCGCAGACCAACTTCGGTGGCAGCGGCACCAACTGCACGACAACTCCGACCGGGCCGTCCATCACCTTCACCGCTCCGACCGGGGCCTACATCCAGATCATGGCTGAAGCGGAACTTCAGAGAGTTGGCGGAAATCTGGCCTTCGTCTGTCTGAAAGTCGATGGCGACGCCGCATTCAACATCATGGAAACCACTTCCCTCGCTTTCGAAAAGAGGTTCTTGGACAAGAGCATCCTCCAGGGGGTGACCGACAAGTATGTGATCGACGCATATGCGTTCCCGGTAGCGGCGGGATCCCACACGGTCAGCCTCCAGTACGGATCCGACGGAGGACAGTCGGCCTTCCGGAACCGGAAACTGTGGGTGACCATGTTCCGGCCCACTTCCTGAACGGGATCGAGACATCCGCGAGCCCGCGGACCTGATTCTCAGGCGTGGACCGGTTCGTCCGCCGGTCGGGTCTCCGGCTCGACCGCGACAGGCCGGACCATCGCCACCGCGCCCTTCGAGGGGGCGTAGGCGATTCCCTTGAACCTCTCCCCCTCCGCCGGCCGGGTTGTCGCCGCCAGATCGAAACGGCGAAGGAGCGTTCGCAGGACGATGTCCATCTCCATCTGGGCGAAGGCCGCACCGAGGCAACGACGGAGGCCGCCGCCGAAGGGGATCCAGGAGTAGGTATCGGGCTTCCTGCCGACGTAACGCCCGGGATCGAAACGATCGGCTTCGTCGTAGGCGGCGGGATCAAGATTCGTATCCCGGATGTTGCAGAGGATCCGGGTGCCGGGCGGCAAGGTCCAGCCATCGAGCTCGAAACTCTGCTTGACCACCGACCGGCCGGTGATGCCGATAACCGGACGGACTCTCAACACTTCGTTCATCACCGCGAGCCGGTACTCATTCCCTTCGGACCTGGCTTCAACGGCAAGCCGTTCCAGAACTTCCGGGTGCCGGGTGACCCGCTCGATCGTCCAGGCCAGCGATGACGCGGTCGTTTCGTGGCCGGCGACCAGGATCGTGAGGAGCTCGTCTCCGGTCGCTCCGTAATCGACCGGTTTGCCCTGCTCGAGGTCCGAATTCAGCATCAGGGCGAGGATGTCGATCCTCTCACCCAGGTCCGGATCGGCCAGGTGCCGGTCGATCAGGTTGCCGATGATCTCGTGGAACCTGGTCATCAGCGCCTCTCCGCGTCCACCCGGACTGAACCGGCCGTAATCGTCCATCAGCAGCGGCGAAACAACTCTCAGCTGCCCGTACCGGGTCATCGGCGGGATGATCTGCTCCAGTTCGGCCAGCTCATTGCCCTCGGCTCCGAAGA
>JAGQUQ010000066.1 GCA_020438425.1 Solirubrobacterales bacterium | reverse complement strand
CGGGCCAGGACCGGCGCTGCGGTCAGCTGCGGCTGGGGCCGGACCTGACACTCGATCAGGAGGTCGCGGGCCAGCTCGGAGAGCTCCCCGGCTTCCAGGCCGTCCAGCAGCCGGAGCCCGGCAGCCGCGCCTCCGACCGGGCCGGTAACGGCGACAACGTCACCCGGGCGGGCGCCGGCCCTGCCGATCACCGGGGTTCCATCGTCGACGTGGGCGATCACGGTGACGCTGAGGAAGACGACGGGCGAGGAAACGACGTCCCCGCCGGCCAGCTCAAGTCCGAACTCTGCGGCTGCGTCGACCACTCCGTCGACCAGGCCTTCCAGGTATTCGTCCGGCGTTTCGGGCGGAGCACCGAGAGCCACGAGGATCTCGGTGTCTCCCGAACCGAGACCCATGGCGGCGAGGTCGGAGACCGCCGCAGCCACAGCCTTGCGGGCGCTCTCGGCCACCGGGCGCTCACGGTCAAAGTGGACTCCTTCGACCGCGGTGTCGACCGAAGTGACGATCCGTCCCCGGGTCCGGACAACCGCCGCGTCATCGCCGATCCCGGTCTCGATCCGTCCGGCTCCAGCCGCCTTCGCGGCAATCCGGCCGATCAACTCGAACTCGCTCAGGTCCATGGCTCTGACACTATTGCCCCTCAGATGAGGGAGGAATCCGACAAGCCGAGCCTGCTCCACCGGCTCGGGCATCTCGCCGCCACGGTCGGCAAGACCGGCCCGAAGAAGAAGTCGACCAAGATCATCCTGCAGGGGTCGATCGCCTTCCTGATCTTCGGCTTTCTCGTTTTCACGGTCGTCACGCAGTGGTCGGAGCTCAAGGAGAAGGGCGTCGAGTTCGACTTCATCTGGCTGATCCCCGCCGTGCTGATGATGCTGCTCTATTACATCGCCGGGGCCGCAGTCTGGGGGCTGATCCTCCGCTTCCTCGGCAGCCCCGTTCCCGCCATGGAAACCCAGAAGATCTGGGCCCAGCCGCTTCTGGTCAGGTACATCCCCGGCACCGTCCTGTTTCTGCTGGCCCGCATCCTGATGGCCGAGAAGGCCGGAGTCCAGCGGCGGGTGACCACCGCCGGGATCGTGTACGAACAGGCTGTATCGATCGCCGGCGCGCTGACCATCGCGACCTGGTTCCTGATCGACCATCCCGACCTCCAGAGCCAGCCGGCCCGCTGGCTGCCCCTGCTGATCCTGCCGGCCATGGTCCTGCTGCTCCACCCGCTTGTCTTCGGACCGATCTCGAAGCGGCTGCTCCATGCGCTCGGCCGCGAATCGCTGCCCCAGCTGATGCCGTTCCGGGGAGTGGTCGTGATCTACCTCGCCTACGTGGTGGTGTGGGCGATCATGGGGGTCGGCGTCTTCTTCGCGGCAAGGGCTGTCCACCACCTGAATCTCGATGACCTGGCGATCGTCGCCGCCTCCCAGATGATCGGATTCCTCGCCGCGGTGATCTCGGCGGTCACCCCGGCCGGGCTCGGGGTTCGTGACGCGGCCTTCGCCTGGGCGGTCAAGGTCGCCCTGCCCTCGGACAGTTTCGGGGTCGGTGCGGTGATCGCGATCGCCGTCCGGGCGACCCAGACCGTGGTCGAACTGATCTACGTCGGCGCGGTCACCGCCCTCACCCGCAGGGAGGGTGACGAAGGCGAGATCGAACTGGCCGAAGAAGCCGCTGAGGAAGCCGCCCGCCTGGAGAGCTCGGGCAGCTGATTCCGGCTAGGGGGCGACCCCGCCGGTCCCGACCCCGCCGGGAGTTGCGCCACCGGTGCTGCCACCGGTCCCGCCCCCGACTCCGGCCGGTTCCTGGCCGACTCCCGGGGCGTAGGCGTCATCGGGTCCGATGGTGCCGGTGTCCGCGTCCGTATCCGTGTCGGCATCGGTGTCGGTGTCGGTGCCGGTGTCCTCGGGCTGGGGCCCGTAGTCGCTCTGGGTTCCGGGGGAAACGGTGTAGCCGCCGCTGAAGTCGCCCCAGTCCATCGTCTCGTCCGGGATCGGGGTCTCCTCGCAGGGCACGGCCGCGTTGGTGAAGAAGCTGTTCCAGATGCTGGCCGGGGTGCCACCGCCGTCCGAACCCGTACTCAGGTCATTCGATTCCGGGTAGCCGATCCAGGCCGCCGCGGTCAGGTTCGGCTGGTAGCCGACGAACCAGGCATCGACCTGGTTGTCGGTGGTGCCGGTCTTGCCGGCCTGACCGCCGCAGCCGGTGTAGGCACCGGTGCCGGTTCCGCCGGTGATGTTGCCGTGCAGGATCTTGGTGATCTCGTAGGCCTCGGCTTCGGAGAGAACCCGGGTCCCCTTCGACTTGCTGGGCTCATCGACATCGCCGTTCGGGAAGACGACCCGCTCGATCGCGGTCGGATCATGGCGAATGCCTCCGCTGGCGATGGTCGAGTAGGCCCCGGCCATCTCGAGCGGAGAAACGCCGATGGTCAGACCGCCGAGGGTCTCGGCCGGGTAGCCGTCCAGCTTGGTCTTGATGCCGAGGTTCTTTGCCATTTCCGCGACCTTGTCCGGGCCGACGTCAAGGGCGAGCTGGGCGAAGACCGAGTTGTCGGAAGCGAGAGTCGCCTGGGCAACGTCGATCGTGCCGCTGTAGGAATCCCCGTAGGTGTGGACTTCCCAGTGGCCGTAGACCGGATCGTCGATATTGAGCGGCTTAGATTCATAGTAAGTCGTGTAGGGGTCGATGCCCTCGTGGATCGCGGTCGCCAGGGTGAACACCTTGAAGGTGGAGCCGGGCTGCCGCTTGCCCTGGTCGGGGAGCCGGTACTGGTCCTCGTCGTAAGAAGCCGATGAAACCATCGCCTTGATCTCGCCGTTTCGCGGGTCGACCGCGACCAGCGCCCCGGCCGGTCCGCCGGCATAAAGGTTGGAACTGAGGGCGTCGAGTCCGGCCTGCTGCTCGGAAGGTTCGACCGTGGTGAAGACCCGAAGGCCGCCTGCCCGGACGGTGTTCCTGCCGTACTTCTTGAACAGTTCGTCCTGAACGTAGTCGAAGAAGAAGGGGTCCTCCCGGTCGAAGAGGTTGTCGGCCGGATTGAGCTGGAGGCCCGAGGCCTTCGCCTTCGCGGCCCGTTCCTCGGTGATCATGTTCTGCCGGGCCATTGCGTCGAGCACTTCGTTGCGCCGCTGCTTGGCGCCCGCCGGATTGCTGATCGGGTTGTAGTCGCTCGGAGCCTGCGGCAGGCCGGCCAGCATCGCCGCCTGGGGCAGGTTCAGATTCTCCGGCTTGACCGAGAAATAAACCTTCGCGGCGCCGCTGATCCCGATCGCGCTGCGGCCACCGTTGGTGCCGTAAGGAGCGGTGTTCAGGTACTTGGTGAGGATCTCCTTCTTGCCGTGATCCTCTTCGTAATCGAGGGCCATCTTGGCTTCCTTGATCTTCCGCTTGAAGTCCCGTTCCGGGTTCTGGATGAAGAGGTTCCTCATCAGCTGCATGGTGATCGTCGAGGCGCCCTCGCTGATCTCGCCTGATTCGAGGTTCTTGACCAGGGCCCTCAGGCCACCCTGGAAGTCGATGCCGTCGTGCTGGTAGAAGCGCTCGTCCTCGATCGCGACGGTCGCGTCCTGAACCGACTGCGGAATCTCGGAGAGCGGGATCGGAGTCCGGATCTCGGTTGAGTTGATCAGGCCGAGCTTGCTGCCATCGCCGGCGAAGATGACCGAGTTCTGGCCCTTGTTGATCTGCTTCAGGTTGTCCGGATCCGGCGCGTCGGAAGCGATCGAGAGCACCCAGCCGCCACCGGCCGCAATCGCGGTCAGCAACAATCCGCCTAGTACTGCGGCCACCGCCACAAGAGCCTTGCGGGGTGAGCCACGGTGCCGGCGCACCCTTCTCTGGCGCCTGGTCATCCCGTACAGGGTAGCTACCTCAACCTCAGGAACCTCTAAAGGGAACGGTCGGGATGGGGTGACTGCAGGATGGGTTGCGGACTCCGGTCGGCCCGAAATGTGAGAATTGACCGCCCAGATGGACCTCACCCCGGCATCAACCGAGCCAGTTCCTTCCGACCGACCGCCCGGTTTCGGCGAGCCCGACCCGGCCGAAGACCCGAACCGCTACCCCTACGCGACCTGGAGCCCCTGGATCGCGATCGGCGGTTCGGTTGCCGCCCTGATCCTCGGGGTCATGTTCGCGTTGCCGATCATCTGGGCGGCCGGTGGTGGCGACTTCGACGAAATGGGCTGGGGCGTCAAGGCCGCGGTCCAGTTCTGTACGGGGCTCGGCTTTCTCGCCGTGCCCCTGCTTTTCGCCAAGGAACTGCCGGGCGGGGTCAACTGGCGGCAGGCCGTCGGACGGCTCGGGTTCCACGAGTTCAAGGTCAAGACCGCGGCCAAGTGGATCGGGATCGGATTCCTCGCCTACCTGGTCTTCGCGGTTCTCTACGCGATCATTTTCGGAGCACCGGAGCAGGACGACATCGCCGGCAACCTCGGGCCGATCTGGACCCAGATCCTGCTGATCGTGATCCTTGCCCCCTTTGCCGAGGAAGTGTGCTTCCGGGGGATGCTCTTCGGCGGATTCCGGACCCGCTTCAACCTGCCGGTTGCCGCGATCGGAGCCGGAGTCGTGTTCGGGGCGCTCCACTACTCGACCGGAATCAGCGCGGTTCCCCAGCTGATCGTGCTGGGAGCGATCTTTGCCGTCGTCTACGAGAAGACGGAATCGATCTGGCCGCCGATCATCTTCCACATGATCAACAACGCCTATGCCCTTGCCGCCCTCAACGCCACCTGAGAGGAACCGAATTGTCCGACCGTGAAGAAACCCGTCAAGAGCTGATCGGCCTTCTGCGCGAGCACTCGCTGGTGCTCGGCGAAGTGACGCTCTCGAGCGGCGCCAAGGCGAGCTACTACGTGGACGCCCGCCGGACCGTGATGCGCCCCGAAGGGCTCAAGGCGGCCGGTACCCTGATCGCCCTCCACGCGAAGGACCTGGGCGCGACCTCGGTCGGCGGCCCGGTGATGGCGGCGATTCCCCTGGCCTGTGCCGCGATCGCGGTCCCGGAAGGCGAGGGGCTCGGCGGGTTCTTCGTCCGCAAGGAACGCAAGGCCCACGGCCTCCAGCGCTGGGTCGAAGGCGCGGCCGAACCGGGCGACCGGGTTCTGGTGGTCGAGGACACGGTCACCACCGGCGGCTCGACCATTTCCGCGATCGAGCGGATCCGGGACGAGGGCTTCGAGATCGCCGGCGTGCTGGCGGTGGTCGATCGCCTCGCCGGAGGTGGCGAGAAGATCGCCGCGGAGGCAGGCGCGCCCTACGAGACCCTGACCACGATCGACGACATCTACCCGGACCGCCCCGACAAGTAAGCCGGCCGGGTTTCACCGGCTCTTGTGCCGGGCACCATTGAGTGAAACGATGGAACCGACCGCATCGCCCTGAGCCGAGAGGAGACCGGAGTGGAATTTGACCAGTACCACGAGCCCCCGGAGGAGCTGAGTCCGGAGTTGCGCACGAAGGCGCGCCTGTTCGCTTCTCTGGCCGAGGAAGCGGAGGCGATCAACTGGTACGAGCAGCGGCTTTCGGTCGAGCCCGACGCCGAGGCCCGGGCGATCATGCGAAACGCGCAGCACGAGGAGTTCAAGCACTTCTCGATGGATCTCGAGTTCCTCTTCCGCAAGATCCCGATCTGGAGGGAACTGGCCGAAGGAGTCCTTTTCAGGGACGGTGACATCGTCGAGCACGGTGAGGCGGCCGAAGCGGGGACCGAGGACGAAGACGAGGGCGGCAACTCCGGAGGTTCGAATGGCTCGCTCGGAATCGGCAGCCTGAAAGGAGCAGGACTTTGAATCACCTTCTGCGGGGTCACGCCCCGATCACGGACGAAGCCTGGAAGCAGATCGACGAGGAGGCAAAGGACGGTCTGGTGCCTGCCCTCGGAGGCCGGAAACTGGTCGATTTCGAGGGTCCGCTCGGCTGGGGCCACTCGGCCACCGACCTGGGAAGAGTCACGGATACGAAGAAGGGCCCCGACAAGGGGGTCAATCTGCGTACCCGCAAGGTGTTGCCGGTGGTCGAGCTGCGGGCGCCGTTCACGATCAGCCGTTCCGAACTCGAAGCGCTCGATCGCGGCGCTGTGGACACCGACTTCGATTCGCTGAACGCGGCCGCGAGGCAGATGGCGATCTCCGAGAACGCGGCGATCTTCCACGGCCTGAAAGACGCCGACATCGAGGGCATCGCCACGGCTTCCAGCCACGATCCGATCCCGCTGGGAGACAACGGCTTCAACGACTATCCGGAGCACATCGCCAAGGCGATCGAGGTGATCCTTTCGGCCGGTGTCGAAGGTCCCTACGGGGTCGCCCTGAGTCCCGAGTGCTACACCGGCGTGGTCGAGAGCGCCGAACGCGGCGGTTACCCGCTGCTCTCCCACATCCGCAAGATCCTGCAGGAAAGCGGCGGCGGTCCGCTGGTCTGGGCGCCGGGGCTGGGCGGGGTCGTGGTGGCCAGCATGCGCGGCGGCGACTTCCTCTTCGAGTCCGGTCAGGACCTCTCGATCGGCTACGACAGCCACGATGCCGACCAGGTGAACCTCTACATCGAGGAGAGCTTCACCTTCCGGGTCGCAACCCCCGAAGCCGCGGTCGCCCTGCCGAAGTAGGCAGACCTGCCCACCGAGATCCCACTTTGTGCCGGTATATGGCACAAAGTGGGTTCTCGAGGGGACGCTCAGCGAATCTCGTCGCGGACGCAGCGGTTCATCGCACGCTGCCCGGTGCCGTACTCGGCCCGGAACTCGGCGGCTTCGAAGCGCTTCTCGAACCGGCAGTCTGCTTTTGCACGGCGGATCTCGCGGGTGATGCAGCGCTGGATCGCTCCGGGTCCGTTCCCGAAGTCACGCACGAAGTCGGCCCGGTCACTTCGAAGGCTTCGCCCGGATCATCGGAGCGTTCGACTCCGGTCACCACGCCACCTCCGGTCGCGCCGAGGGCTACCTCGGCGAGGTCTTTCAGCATGCGATCGGGTATCGAACCGGAACTGTCGTCCACCTGGATTTCCGCCTGCGGGCGAGCGTCGAGCTGGACCCCCGGCCCGGTGTTCACTTCGACCATCCGGTCGTCGTCGCGATCCTGAAACAACACGATGGCCAGCACTATCGCCAGTGCCGCCGCCACTCCAGCGAGCGTTCTTGCCTGCCAGGACTTCATTCCTAAAGTCACCGGAGGAGACTATTCCCGAAAGGTTGGAATCAGATGAGAGTCAGTGCTCCGGCCCAATCAGGTTCGCGTCTTTTCGGCCTGATCGGCGGCGTCGGCGCCGGTCTTCGTGGTCGCCATCTGGCCGGCCCCGCCACGCATGACCTTGCGGATCAGGCCGGGGGCGAGAATCTTGAGGACGGCGATCAGACCGTAGGGACGTGGCACGTAACGCTCGGGCTTGTCGAGCACGGCCGCTTCATAGACGGCTTCGGCCGCCTTGCGGACGTCGGAGACCATCCAGCGCGTGACCAGTTTCGAGGTGAGTTCGTCGGCGGGAAAGCCTTCGGTCTTGATGAAGCCCGGCAGGATCAGGCCGACGTGAACCCCGTTCGGTGCTTCCTCGAGGTAGAGCGAATCACTCCAGCCGATCAGGGCGTACTTCGAGGCCGAGTAGGCGCCGGCCCCGGGCCTCGAGATCCGGCCGGCGGTCGAGGCGATGTTCACGATCGAACTCGGGGCGGTCGACCGGAGCATCGGCAGAAAGATCTCGGTCACCTTCAGCACCGCGTCGAAGTTGATCTCCATCGTCCGTCGCACGTTCTCGTACCCGCCTTCGGCGAAGGTGGCCCGCCAGGCCGATCCCGCGTTGTTGACCAGCAGGTTGATCGGCGGGTGGTGTTCCTGGGCGTGGGCCAGCAACCGCCCGGGGGCGTCCGGTTCGGTCAGGTCGGCGGCGATCCAGGTCGTTTCGCAGGGCAGGCGCTTCGCCAGTTCACGCAGGCGATCTTCACGGCGGGCGACCAGGATCAGGCGGGTACCCGGCTTGCGTGCCAGCCGCCAGGCGACGGCTTCACCGATCCCGCTCGAGGCTCCGGTGATTACGGCTACGGTCGGCTTGTTCTCCATCGAGGCTTCCACGGCTGGCAGCCTATCGGTGGGTGGTTTGGGGTGGTGCGGGGTGCCTGCTAACCCAGCAGGTCGGTTACCGCTTCCTTGAAGACTTCTGTGTGGCGATCCACGTCGGCGGCGCTGGTTGCGGGGGACATCAGGGCCATGTTGTGGAAGGGGGTGATCAGCACCCCGCGGTTCAGCGCATGAAGATGGAGGAAACGCTCCAGTTCCGGGTCGGAGGCGTCATGTGCCTGGGTGCCGTTGCGGGCCGGCTCGGGTTCGAACCGGTACTCGGCCCTGGCCCCGAGCTGGGTCACGTTCCACGGAAGTCCCGCCTCCTCGACCACCGACATCACGCCTTCACTGAACCGGGTTGCGAGCGGGATCGTGTGGGCGAAGGCTTCCTCGGTCAGCACCTCCGAGAGGGTCGCCCTGATCGCGGCAAGCGAAAGCGCGTTCCCGGCGAGGGTGCCGCCGACTCCGCCGGTGTCCTCGTAATCCGCGTCCTCCTGGGAGAAGAGGCTTTCGGTCACCGCTCCGGTCAGGCCGAGAGCCCCGGCGGGCACTCCTGAACCGATCGCCTTGCCGATCGAAAGCAGGTCCGGCTCGAGCCCCCACGAAGCGGTGCAGCCGCCCGGTCCCTCCGAGAAGGTGTGCGTCTCGTCGATGATCAGCAGGGTCCCGTGCTTCCTGGTCAGTTCACGAAGTGCCTGGTGATAGCCCTCGTCGGGCAGCACGATGCCCATGTTGGTCATCGCCGGTTCGGCCAGCACGCAGGCGACCTCGCCGGTCGCGAGCGCCGCCTCCAGTGCTTCGAGGTCGTTGAACTCGACCGCGAAGGTGGTCTCGGCCGGATCGACCGGGGCACCGACATTTCCTTCCCTCGAGACCGTCACACCGTCCGGTCCGGCGACGGCGAACGCCTCGTCGACCGAACCGTGGTAGCTGTAGCTCATGACCAGGACCTTCGGTTTGCCGGTGATCTGACGACAGATCCGGAGCGCCGCCCGGTTGGCGTCGGTCGCGGTGAGGGTGAACATCCAGCGGTCCAGGCCGAAACGGCGGGTCAGCTCCTCTCCGACCCAGGGGGCATCCTCGGTCGGCAACATCGTCGTTATCCCCTTGCGTTCCTGGTCGGTGATCGCACGGACCACCGGCTCCGGGTCGTGGCCGGGCATGGCGCCGGTGTCACCGAGGCAGAAGTCGATGTAGGTGTGGTCGTCGACGTCGATGATCCGGGCCCCGATCGCCAGCTTCGCGAAGACCGGGAAGCCGCCCGCCCAGCGCATCATCCAGGGCATCGGTACCCCGCCGAGCAGCGAGTTCTGTGCCCGCTCGTAAAGCGCTTTCGACTTCGGATTGGCTTCGACAAAGCGATCCAGTTCAGAAGCGGTCAACTCGGCAAGTCGGTCACGGTCGATCACGGACATCTCTCCTCCTCGGGGTCGCGCCGATCATATGTCTCCGGGGACAGCTGGCATCCGCAACAAAGGTCTACCTAGACTGTTCTGAACAGGTACCGCACATCGTCGTCCCAATCGGGGAAGGGAAACACCCAGTATGAAGTTGAAGGGCTTGACAGCGGCCGCTGCAGCAATGCTGCTCGCGGTCATCGTCGTTCTGGCCGGAGCGGCTGGCCCGGCGACCAGCGCCGAGCCCGTCTCGAAATGCGCCGGGGACAAGGACCCGACCACGGTCTCGGTCGGGATCGTCCAGATGAAGGGTTGCTGGACCGTGCAGACGATCGGTGACGTCGAGTACCAGGTGGCGGACCTGGCCAGCCAGCCGCTTTACGGTGCCGGCGAGCGACAGATGCGGGCGCTTGACATGAGCGGCTTCCTGGTCAGCGGAGTGAAAAACCAGGGCCGGATCATCGTCAACAAGAAGACCAGCGCGATTCGCAGTGTCACCAGCACCGACACGACTGCCGCCGATATCCAGATGGCTTCGATCGGCTACCCGTTCGCGACCGATCCGCTCCCGCTCGGGGTGCCGTTCCAGATCAACTTCGTGCCTCCGAACCAGGGCCAGGTGGTGCTGGAAGATCTGCAGCTCGGTGGCAACGGCGGCTACAACAAGACGATCGCCGGTTTTTCGCCGGTCGGCAGCGTGGAGACACCGATCATCCTCAAGGACGGCGGAACGGGTTCGATGGACGTGACCGTGAGCCTGACCGGGATCTTCACCCTAAAGGGCCGCGACCAGTCGGTCACGATCAAGATCCCCTCGAAGGTCGGCGAGGGATCGAAGATCGACGGGTTCAAGCTGAACCTGAAAGAGATCGACGGGATCAAACTGATCAAGATCAACGAGCTCGAAGCCGAGTACTCGGCCGAAGAGAAGAAACTCGGGGGAGCCGCCGATTTCTCGCTGCCTTTCATGAGCGGCAAGGGCGTCAGTTTCGCTTTCGAAATAGAAAACACGATCCTGACCAAGGCTGCGGTTGGTGTCTCCGGCATAAAGGTGCCAATCGGCGCCCCTCCGGGCGGTTTCATCACGGCTCTCAACGGCGGATTTGGCTTCAAGGAGATCGACAAGGCCTTTGTGCTCAACCTGAACGCGGGTGCGACCGCCGAGTTCGGACCTGAACTGCCAACCCCCTGGGGCAAGGTCGTGCCGATCGAGGTCAACTCTGCCCTGCAGATCGGCAAAGAAGGCCAGGACTTCTACTTCCACTTCGATGGAGGCGTCAAGGTCTTCCGGCTCGGGGTCGGCAACGTTTACCTGAAGATCCACACCAACAGCGGAGTCGATTTCGGCTTCGGAATCGGCATCGGCTTCCCCAGCTACAAGAACAGCCCCGATGACCCGTTCTACATCGGCGCCAACGTCAAGGGCTGGGTCGCCAAGCAGCGTTTCCAGTTCTCGGGAGACGGTCGGGTCAGATTGTTCGGACTGAACATCTTCGACGGCCAGATCCTGATCAATACCAAGGCGGCCGGAGCCTGCTGGAAGGTTCTCTTCGCGGATGGCGGAGCCGTATATGAGTACGGCAAGTCGGTCCAGACCTTCGGCGTCACCTGCGGTCTCGATCGTTACCGGGAGGCTTATCCGCAAGCAACCCGCAGCGGTGACGTGGTCGCCTCGGCCAGCCAGTCCAGGCGTCTCCGCACCGGCAAGCGGACCGTGATCATGAGCGTTCGCGGCAAAGACGCCGCCCCCCGGTTCACTCTGCGGTCGAAGGATGGCCGCCACTACGCGGTCCCGAAGGACAAGGACGCGGTCAAGACCAAGACCTACATGATCGTGGCCGACGAGAAGAACAAAGTCACCCATGTCTTCACTCCGCGGCTTCGCAACGGCGACTGGGTCATCACTCCCTACGCCGACTCCAGCCCGATCATGGGATTGAAGACCGGCCAGAATCTGCCGCCCGAGAAGGTTCAGGCCAGGATCGTTGGCCGGGGTCTCA
This sequence comes from Solirubrobacterales bacterium, assembly GCA_020438425.1. Taxonomy (GTDB): domain Bacteria; phylum Actinomycetota; class Thermoleophilia; order Solirubrobacterales; family 70-9; genus 67-14. The sequence continues at coordinate 532 of JAGQUQ010000066.1, read as the reverse complement.
ACCGCACCCTGGTCTGGAACTCGGAAGGCAACCCCCACACCAGACTGAGCTTCACCGAGGTGATGCGGGGAGGCTACGAGCAGCCGATCCTGACTACCGACAAGGTGAAGGGCCGCTTCGGCTTCAAGGCGGTCAAGGGCAGCCATTACGGCAAGCGCAACCTGCGCGCCTATGTCATCCACGGCGGCACACCCCGCGAAGTCACGATCGAAGACCGCTACGTGGTGCGAAAGCCGGCCAAACTGAGGAGAACCACATTCATCCGCGCCTGGCGGAATGTCTACACCGCGAATGTGGCCTGGCAGCGAGTTCCGGGCGCAAGCGGATACGTGGCAGAGATCGCGATCAAGAACGGCAAGGGCAGGAAGGTCAGTTCCTACCGGCGCGTGGTCGGGCCGAGAAAGCTGCGGATCATGGTTCCGACTCATCCCGGCGGCAACTGGGCAGTTGCATCGGTGCAGGCGCTGAACCCCGATGGCGTGCCCGGCAGGGCAGCGCTAAAGAAGTTCCGGCTTGCCCCGCAGAAGAACCT
>JAGQUQ010000065.1 GCA_020438425.1 Solirubrobacterales bacterium | reverse complement strand
GTCTGGATCCGGGACCGGGTCGAAGGCGATCCTTCCCGGCCCGAGTCGCTCGGGCGGGAGCTCGCCGACCGCCTGTTGAAGGCCGGCGCCACCGAAGCGATGGCCGGCTCTAACCTTTCCGGCTGATGGAAGATCAGGTTCCGGGCAAGGTAAGTCTGGTCGGCGCGGGCCCCGGTGACCCCGGGCTGATGACCGCCCGTGCGCTGGAGCTGATCAGCAGGGCCGACGTGATCTTCTACGACCGGCTGATTCCGCCCGATGCGCTGTCGGGGGCCCGCGACGACGCCGAACTGATCTACGTCGGCAAGATGCCCGGCACCGTCCACAACCCGCAGGAAGAGATCAACCGCCGGATCGTCGACGCCGCCCGGGAGGGCCGGGAGGTCGTCCGCCTGAAGGGAGGCGACCCCTTCATCTTCGGCCGCGGCGGTGAAGAAGCCGAAGAGCTGGCTGAAGCCGGGATCCCGTTCGAAGTAGTCCCGGGCGTGACCGCCGCGATCGCCGCCACCGCGACCGCCGGCATCCCGCTCACTCACCGGGACGACTCGGCCGGAGTCGCCTTCGTCACCGGTCATCGCGACGCGAAGACCGAGCAGGGCATCGATCCCGACGGTTCGCTGGCCCTCTTCCCGGGGACCCTGGTCTTCTACATGGGGGTGAAGCGCCTGGCCGAAAACGCCGCCGACCTGATCGCGGGAGGAAGACCGGCCGATCAGCCCGCTGCGGCAATCCAGAACGGGGCCACCCCGAAGCAGCGGGTGGTGACCGCGACCCTGGGGACGATCGCGGCGAAGGTGGAAGCGGAAGGGATCCGGCCCCCCGCCCTTATCGTGATCGGCGACGTGGTCCGCCATCACTCAAAGCTCGCCTGGTTCGGCAACCGGCCGCTGGCTGGCCGGAGCGTGGTCGTCACCCGGGCCAGGCATCAGGCCGGAAAGCTCGCGGCGATGCTGAGGGGCCAGGGTGCCGACGTGATCGAGATGCCGGTGATCGAAATCCAGCCGATCGCCCCCGACCGCGAGGCCCTGGATGTCTTCGCGCGCGGAGAGATCGACCTGATCTGCTTCACCAGCCCGAACTCGATTGACCGGTTCTTCGAAGTGATCGGAGAGGAACTCGAAATGGACGCGCGCGATCTGTCTACCTGGGTTGCCGCGATCGGACCTTCGACCGCCCGCAAGCTGAAGGAGTACGGGATCCGGGCCGACATCGTGCCCGACCGGGCGGTGGCCGAGAGCCTGCTCGGCAAGCTGGTCGATGACGGTCACGCGGACAAGCGGATCCTGATTCCGAGGGCGCAGGAAGCCCGGGAGGTGCTGCCCGACGGACTGCGACAGGTCGGTGCCGACGTCACCATTCTGCCGCTCTACCGCACGGTCCCGGTGAGTCCGGAGCCGGAGGTCCTGAAGAAGGCTGCGGAGGCCGACGCGATCACCTTCACCTCCGCCTCGACCGTGAAGAACCTGCTCGCGGCAGTTCCCGACGGGCTGCCCGGGCTGGTCAACGTCTCGATCGGTCCGGTCACTTCGGAGGCGATGCGGAAGGCCGGGATCGAAGTTTCGGCCGAAGCCGAACAGAGTGACCTGAACGGACTGGCGGCTGCCGTCGCGGCCGCCTTGAACTGCGAGCCCGGGGAGGCAGAACTTTGAACCGTCCGGAAACCACCGATCCGGCACCCCTGCTGGTCCGCGCCCTCAGGCGCGAGGAAGTCGAACGCAAGCCGGTCTGGTTCATGCGCCAGGCGGGCCGTTCACTGCCCGAGTACCGCGAACTCCGGGAAGGCATCCCGATGCTCGAGATGTGCCGGACCCCGGACCTCTGCGCGGAAGTGACCCTGCAGCCGGTCAGGCGCCACGGTGTCGATGCGGGGATCCTCTTCTCCGACATCGTCACCCCGCTGGAGGGGGTCGGCATCGATGTCGAGATCAAGTCCGGGGTCGGGCCGGTGATCGCCGAGCCGTTCCGCCGCGCCTCCGACCTCGAGCGGCTGCGGCCGCTGGAACCGGACGCCGACCTTCCCGAGGTCGCGGAAGCGATCAGGATCATCACCGCCGAGCTCGGTGAAACTCCCCTGATCGGTTTCGCCGGAGCGCCCTTCACCCTGGCCAGCTATCTGGTCGAGGGCCGCCCCTCGAAATCCCAGGAGCTCGCCCGGGCGATGCAGCTCGAAGAGCCGGCTCTCTTCCGCGACCTGCTCGAACGGCTGGCCGACATCGCGATCGCTTCACTCAAGGCCCAGGTCGAGGCCGGGGTGCAGGCGGTCCAGGTCTTCGATTCCTGGGCCGGGTCGCTTTCCGAGGCCACTTACCGCGAAGCGGTGCTCCCGGTCTCCCGGCGGCTCTTTGCGGAGATCGAGGAACTTGGCGTGCCGAGGATCCATTTCGCGGTGAACGCGGGGCACCTGATGGAGGCGATGGCCGAGGCCGGCTCCGACGCGATGGGCGTCGACTGGCGAACCCCGCTTTCCGAAGCCAGGCAGCGGCTGGGAGAAGGGGTCGCGCTTCAGGGTAACCTCGACCCGACCGTCCCCCTGGCCGGTTCCGAGGTTCTCGAACGGGAGACCCGGGCCCTGCTGGCGGCGGCGCCCGAACGGGGTCACGTCTTCAACCTCGGTCACGGGGTCCTGCCTTCAACCGACCCTGCCATGCTGACCGAGCTGGTCGGGCTGGTCCACGACATCACGGAGAAACAGAGTTGAGCACCGAAAACGCAAAGACCGGCGTCCTGGTCATGGCCTACGGAACCGCGACCGGTCCCGATGACGTCGAGGCCTATTACACCCACATCCGCCACGGCCGGCCGCCCGAGCCGGAAGCGCTGAAGGAACTCCAGGAGCGCTACGAGATGATCGGCGGCTCGCCGCTCCTGGGTATCACCCAGGCCCAGTCGGACGGCATCGCCGCTGCCCTCGAGTCGAGGCATCCGGGCGAGTTCACGGTGGCGATGGGCCAGAAGCACTCGGCCCCGTTCATCGAAGACGCGGTCCGGGAACTGCTCGACCGGGGTGTCGAGCGGATCATCGGCATCGTGCTCGCTCCTCATTTTTCGACAATGAGCATCGCCCAGTACCGCAGCCGCGCCGAAGAAGCGGCGGCCGAAGCCGGAGTTCCGGTCAGGGTGGTCGAGTCCTGGCACGAAGAACCGGGCTATCTCGATTTCCTCAACCGGGCGATCACCGATGCCTGGGAGTCGCTGCCCGAAGACGCCAGGGAATCGGTCGAGCTGGCGGTGACCGCCCACAGCCTGCCGGTCGCGATCATCGATCGCGGAGACATCTACGTCGAGGAACTGGAGAAGTCCCGCGACAACCTTTCCGGCCGTCCCGGGTTCGCCGGGACCACGCTGGCCTGGCAGAGCGCCGGCCGCACCGAAGCCGAGTGGATCGGCCCCGACATCTGCGAGATCATGCCGGGCCTGGCCGGGCAGGGCCGGACTGCGGTGGTGGTTTGCGCTGCCGGTTTCGTCTCCGACCACCTCGAAGTCAAATTCGACATCGATTACGAGGCGCAGGAAGCCGCGAAGGAGGCCGGGCTTGCCCTGGCCCGGACCGCGATGCCCAATGATGACCCGGCCTTCTGCGACACCCTGGCCGGAATCGTCTCCCGGGAGGCGGGCCTGGCTTGATCCGGGTCGCGGTGGTCGGCGCCGGCGTCACCGGTCTGGCGGCCGCCTGGCGGCTGAACCGGTCGGGGGTCGAAACGACCCTGTTCGAAGCTTCAGACCGGACTGGGGGCCGGGTCGGATCGGCGGAGTTCTCGGGCCGGCGGGTCGACACGGGACCCGACGCGCTCGGTCCCGACCCGGCGCTCGACGAACTGCTGGAACAGCTCGGCATGACCGGACAGGTCGAGATCCCCGACCCGGCCCGGGCCTTCAGGCTCACGGCGGCGGGTGACCTGGAACCGTTCGGGGTTGGCGGCGGAGCGATGTTCGGACTGACCGGGGGCATCTTCTCCCTTCCCGCCAGGCTTGAAGAGGCTTCGCGGGAGGCCGGGGTCGATTTCCGGCTCGGAACCGGGATTGGAGGGATCGAGGAGGTCGAGGCCGATTTCGATGCGGTCATCGTCGCGACCGGTGCGAAGGCGGGCGCGAACATTCTCGGGGGGCAGGTGTCGGAGGCTCTGCGGGCGATCAACGGGCTCTCGGTCACCCTGGTTCACCTGGCAATCCCGACCAGTCGGATCGGCCGCGAGATGAACGGCACCGGCTATCTCGCCGACCCGGCAGAAGGACGGCTGGTCACCGGATGCTCGTGGTCTTCAGCAAAGTGGAAGCGACTGGCCGGGGAGCCGGCGATCCTCAGGGCCTCGATCCGCGAAGCCGGCCAGGGAGAGGTGATCGGGCTCCCGGACGAGGAGATCGTCGGCAAGGTGATGGCCGAGCTGGCACCGGTCATGAAGATCGAAGGCGACCCGGTCGAAACCATGGTCACCCGGTACCCGGATGCCCTGGTGGTCCGCGACGAGGAACATGCGGCTGCGGTCACTGCGGCCCGATCCGCGCTGGGCGAGGATTCCCGGATCCACCTGGTCGGTGCCGACTTTGATGGTCCGGGCATATCGCGCTCGATCGCCGGGGTGCGGCAGACTGTGGACGCGATCACCGAAGGGAAAGCAGATGACTGAAACCGAATCCAGCGAAAGCCTCTACTACTGCGCCTACCTCTCCTACGCCTGGAATGTGGAGGCCGGCCGGGGGCTGGCGGCCGAAGCCGAGGCGCTGGTCACCGAGATCGAGGCGGCCGGGGTGGAGATCCGCGGCACCTACGCGACCACGGTCTTCCGGGCCGACTGCGACATTCTCTTCTGGCTGCTCGCCGACTCGACCCTCAAGCTCGATGCCGCCGCAAGAGCGATCCGGACTTCCGGTCTCGGGCCCGCACTCTCGCCTTACTGGAACGCGGTCGGAGTCCATCAGCAGGCCGAGTTCAACCGCGCTCACATCCCCGCCTTCGTGGCCGGTGAACCGGCTGGCGACTTCATCTGCCTCTATCCCTTCGTCCGTTCGCTCGAGTGGTACCTGCTCGAGGATGAGGAGCGCCGCGAAATGCTGGCCGAGCACGGCATGCTGGCCCGTGATTACAAGGATGTGCGGGCCAACACGGTCAGCACCTTCGGCCTCAGCGATTACGAGTGGCTGCTCGCCTTCGAGGCAACCGAACCGGTCCGGATCGTCCAGCTGATGCGCGAACTGCGAGCGGCAAGGGCCCGCCTCCACACCCGCGAGGAACTCCCCTTCATCAACGGCATCCGCCGCCCGCTCCCCGAGATCATCTCCGGCCTCGGCGGCTAACCCTGGATGTCGCGAGAAGCACTTTCTTGCTCGATACGTGCAACAAAGCGCATCTCACCACTCCGTCCGGCTCCTCCGGGTGTTGAAGTGATCGATTTGGCATCGACGACTGACAATTTCGCGAAGTTCGCCACGACCCTCGCCGTGACTCTCGCCGCGGTCTTTCCCTTGCTCGCCGGCCTTGTGCTTGCTTCCCCGGCATCGGCGAAGATCGATTGCCGGTATGTCGCGGCCGGAGCCGATGGCCCCGAAGGCAACCGGATCGAGATCAAACTGACCAAGTCGAAAGAGTCGGTCACGGTGATTCCCGGTCCGGGGCAGAACATCCAGGTCCGGGATGACAGGAAGCGGAAGTCGATCCGTTGCGCGGGCGGCAGGCCGACCCTGGTCAACATCGACCAGGTGAACCTGACCGTCGATCGCAAGGCCAGCGATTCATCGATCTACATCGCCCAGGCGCCGAAGTTCAACCCGGGCGCAACCCCGGTCGAAGAAGGCGGCAAGGGCATCACCTTCATCGCCAGGGGCTACTCGTACGGGTTCGGGATCGGCGGGACCGCCGGGAACGACGCGATCTGGCTCGGCGAGCGAGACGGAGTCTCCGGGATCAACTTCTTCCAGGACGGGGAGTTCAACAGCAACCTGAAGAGCGAAATCGACGCGTTTGTCTACGCGAAGAAATCCCTCGAGATGAGGGTTCGAGCCGGCTTGGAGTACGACATGGTCATCGCCAAGCCGAACTACCAGACCCCCTTCGATGGTCCGCTCCGGGTTCCGGTTTCGCTCTACGGAGAAGAAGGCCGGGACCAGCTCTGGGGTGGCAACGGATCGGACTTGATCGACGGCGGACCGGGCGGTGACTTCCTGATGGGTTACGCGGGCTCCGACCACTTCGTCGGCGGTCCCGGTCGCGACTTCTTCACCGGTGGCGGCGGCCGGGACGAGATTGACTCGACCGACGGCATCCCCGGCGAGGAACTCGACTGCGGACCCGGAAGCGACCTGGCCCTCATGGACCGCCAGGATCAGAAGAAGTCCTGCGAGAAGGTCAAGTTCCCGTGACTGCGGTCAAGGAAGGCAAGGTCCCGTTCTGCTCGCACCGGGCGGCCGCAGCCGGGATCGCCTCGACCATCTGCCTGCTCGCATTGCTCGCTTTCGTCCCGAATGCTTCGGCCGGGATCAGCTGCCGGTACGTGGCGGCCGGGGCCGAAGGTGCCAGCGGCAATCGGATCGAGATCAAACTGACCCGCTTCGAGGAGGCGGTGGCCGTGCTGCCCGGCCCGGGTCAGAACATCCAGGTCACGGACGACCAGCGGATGAAGCCGGTCAGGTGCGCCGGTGGCAAGCCGACCATGGTCAACATCGACCGGGTCATCTTCACGGTTGACCGCAGGGCTGCGATGTCTTCGATCTTCATCGCCCGGGCCCCGAAGTTCGGTCCCGGCGCGACTCTTCCCGAAAAGGGCGGCAAGGGCATCACCTTCGTCGCCAGGGGCGACTCGCTCAGCTTCGGAATTGGCGGCACGGACGGGCCGGATTATGTGTCGATGGGCATGCTCGACAAGGCCGCGGCGGTCGACTTCCAGCCCGACGGGGATTTCGAAACAGTTGAAAGAAGCGAGATCGACGCCTTCGTCTACGCGAAGAAGTTCCTCAACATCCTGGTTCGGGGCGGACTCGACTACGACTCGATCGTCGGCGGCCAGTACGGCGTTTCGCACATGCCCTTCGACTCCTGGCTCAAAGTGCCGACCTCGATCTACGGCGAGGAAGGCAAGGACACCCTCTACGGTGGCAACGGCATGGACTACCTCGACGGCGGTACCGGTCGTGACTACCTGATCGGCGGTCCCGGAGCCGACCAGCTCTTCGGTGGCTCCGGCAGGGACATCCTGATCGGGAGCGGCGGCCGGGACGAGATCGACTCGACCGACGGCATTCCCGGCGAGCAGGTCGATTGCGGAGCGGGCCGCGACCTGGCCCGTATGGACCTCAAGGACCAGGACAGGAACTGCGAGTCCTTCCGCTTCCCGTAGCTTGTCGTAGATGCCTGAACCCAGACCGGTCACCTTTCTCACCGACTTCGGCTACAGCGACGAGTATCCGGGGGTCTGCCGGCTGGTCATGGCCGGGGTCGATTCGAGGATCAGGGTGATCGATGTGACCCACGGCATTCCGCCGGGCGACATCCGCCGGGGCGCCCTGGCGCTGGCCGCGTCGGTGCGGTTCTCGCCGCCGGCCGTTCACCTGGCGGTGGTTGACCCCGGGGTCGGAAGCAGCCGCCGGGCCGTGGTCCTGGTCTGCGGGGAGCACCACCTGGTCGGTCCCGACAACGGCCTGCTGATGCCGGCCGCTTCGGTGCTTGGCGGCATCGACGCCGCCTTCGACGTGTCGACGACTCCGGTCCGGGTTGCCGAAAGCGACACCTTCCACGGACGGGACATCTTCAGCCCGGTCGCCGCCGAGCTGGCCCGCGGGGCGGCGCCCGGAGAGATCGGCGAAGCGGTGGGATTCCGGGAACTTGCCGAGCTCGAGCTGCCTGAACCGGTGATCGGCCGGGAACAGGTTGACGCCCACGCCCTCTATGTGGACCAGTACGGGAACGTCATCCTCAACCTCCACTCAGAAGTCCTCGACGGAACCTTCTTCATCGAGGGAGAGTCGGTCTGGCTGGAGACCAGCCTGCAGAAGCTGACCGTTCCGCTGGGCCGCACCTTCGCCGATGTCGCGGCCGGGGAACCGGTTCTCTACACCGACTCGACCGGCTTCCTGGCGATCGCGGTCAACCGGGGCAGTGCCGCGAGCCGGTTCGGCCTCGGCCCGGACAATTCGGTCAGGTTCACCCCGGTAGCCTCCGCGCAGTGATCATCGGCCGTCCGCACATTCATTACCGCTCGATCGGTTCGACCAACGAGCGGGCCCGGCAGGCGGCTGCCGATGGCGCTCCCGGTGGCACCCTGGTTACCGCCGCGGAACAGACCGCCGGCCGGGGCCGGCAGGGAAGGCCGTGGTCGACTCCGGCCGGATCGGCGATCGCCTGGAGCGTCCTGATCCGGCAACAGATCGAACTGCCGGGCACTCTGCCGCTCAAGATCGGGGTCGGGGTCTGCGACGCGGTCGAGGCGCTCGGCGCGAACGGCGTTCAGATGAAGTGGCCGAATGACATCTGGATCGGTGGCCGCAAGTGCGCCGGCATCCTGGTCGAAGCGCGGCCCCGGGAGGGCTGGGCGGTGGCCGGGGTCGGCCTGAACCTTTCGATCGCCGACGACGAGTTCCCGGGAGAGTTGCGGGGAAGGGCAACCTCGCTTGGTGGCGGAGTCAGTTTCGGCGAGGGCGTAGCGGCCCTGAACGATCACGTCGGCCGACGACTCGAGGCACCGGTTGAAGAGACGCTCGCCTTGTTTGCCGAACGCGACGCGCTGAAGGGCAGGCAGGTCAGGTGGGACGAGGGCGAGGGAACCGCCGCCGGCATCGACCGGCAGGGCAATCTCCTGGTTGAGTCTTCGGCCGGCTGCCTCGCCTCCCTGAACGCCGGTGAAGTCCACCTCTCGCTGCCGGTCGAAGATCAGTGACCGCCGATTCCCCGCTTGACCTCTCCCGCAGAGGAGTGATCTGGCTGGACGGCCAGGCCCTGCCGATCGAACCGACCGGAACCGGCAAGGCGATCGCCCGCCTGCGGGACGAGCGGCTCGTGGTCGGCGGCGGCAGCCGGGCCCAAGTGCTGGCGGCGATCGACCGCTGGTACCGCCGCGAGGCCAGGCAGCGGATCGAACCACTCGCCGGTATCGAGGGCAGGCGATTGGGCCTGGTCGCGAAGAAGGTCCGGATCGGAAACCAGCGGACCCGCTGGGGATCCTGCTCGACGTCGGGCACGCTGTCCTTCAACTGGCGGCTGATGATCGGCCGCCCGGAAGCCCTTCACTACGTGGTCGTCCACGAACTGATGCACCTGCGCCATCACAACCACTCCCGGAACTTCTGGAACGACCTCGCTCTTGCCTTCCCGGATTACAAGAAAGAGGCGTTGTGGCTGCGCGCCAACGAGCGGAATCTGCTCGCGTGGAAGCCATTGATCTGATCGAGTAGGTTCCCTCGCATGACTCAGGCAAGCAGGGCACAGGTTGGCAAGTCCGTTCCGATCCTTCTGGCGGTGTTCGCCTTCCTCGCTGTTTCCTTCGCTGCTCCGAAGGCAGAAGCTTCCACGCAGTCGAACCTGAACCGTGCCCTGAACAGGATCATGGACGTGCCGAACGGACCCCCTGGCATCTCGATGCAGATCGTCAAGAACGGAAAGTCGCAGTACTACCGTCGGGGTCTGTCCAACGTGAAGTCGGGTCAGAAGCCGTTTCTCCGCCAGCGATTCCGGATCGCTTCCGTCGCCAAGGCATTCAGCGGGGCGGTCGCCCTGAACCTGGTCGCCCAGGGTCGCCTGAGCCTGGACTCGACGATCGGGGAGATCCTCCCCGGCATGCTTCCGAAAGCCAGCCACGTGACGCTTGGTCAGGCCCTGCACCACACCGGCGGTCTGCCCGAGTACATCAAGTCGAAGGGCTTTCTCCGTGAAGTCGGTACGAACCCGGGTGCTTTCGTCTCGCCCAACCACATCCTTTCCTGGGTCCGCAACACGCCACTGACCCACAAGCCGGGAACGACCTACGAGTACTCGGACACCGACAACATCGTGGTCGGACTGATGGCCCAGCGGGTCACGGGCGTTCGCTACATCTGGCAGATCCGCGCTCTCGGCCGGAAGATCGGCGGCCTGCCCGCGACCTTCCTGCCCCGCACCGTGACCATGCCCGGCCCTCACATGCGCGGCTACGACATCACCCCCGGCAAAGCACCGGAAGATGTTTCGAACCTGATCAACCCCTCGGGCGCGTGGGCGTCGGGCGGGATCGTGTCGACCCTCCCGAACCTGAGTCGCTTCTTCCGGGCCTATGTCGCCGGCCGCTTTTTCGGCAACCAGCGCGCTTCCCTCAAACGAGCTCAGCGCCAGTGGGTGAAGGGTGAGTCCCAGCCTGCCGGCCCCGGCAATAACTGGGCCGGGATGGGTCTCTTCCGTTACGTCACCAAGTGCGGCGTCGTCTACGGACACACAGGCTCTTTCCCCGGCTACCGGGTCTTCGCCGCCAGCTCGGCCGACGGCAAGCGGTCGGTCGCCTTCGTCGCCAACGCCCAGATCCTCGCCCACACCAAGGGCAACCCCAACGCAAAGAAGATCAGCACCCGCATCCGCAATGCCCAGGTCGCGGCAGTCTGCCACGCCCTGAAGTAGGGAACGGCTAGAAGGTTTCGTAGCTCTCGGTCGAGAGCTCGAAGCCGTTGCCGGTGTTCATGTTCTCGCAGCGCATGCTGTCGCCGAACTCACTGGTCGAACATTCGAACGGGCCGACCATGTTGATCATTCCCGGAGCAACATCGGGACCGTCATTCAGGGTTGTGTCGCCGGCGCAAGTCAGTTCCGCCTTGCCGTCGGCGAGGGTCAGACCGTTGCCGTAATCAAGCTGGCATTCCGGGTCCCGCTTGACCTTCCACTCCTTGTGCTTGATGTCGCAGCGGACCATGGTCTCGTCGGCAATGCAGCCGATGTTCCCGTCCGGCGAAGTGAAAGTCTCCAGGTTCACGGACACGCTCTCCTGCTTGTCGGTCCCGCAGCCGCCGAACGCCAGTCCGAGGACGAGAAGGGAAAGCGCGAAGTAGCTACTCGACCTCTTCACCGGGGTCCTCATCGCTGGAATCATCCTCTGTCTTTGACGCCTTCGCCTTGGCCCTGGTGCGAGGTTTGCGCCGGGGCTTCTTCTCGGTGGCTTCGGAATCGTCAGCTTCGGTTTCGGCTTCGGCCTGATCTCCGGCGGTGTCTCCGGCGTCGGAGGCCTCGACCCCGGTCGCTTCTTCTTCTGCCGTGGTTTCCGTGGTCTCGGTGTTCTCGACCTCCGGATTCTCGCCGTCCTTCTTCTTCTTGTTCTTCTTGCGGCGGCGCTTCTTGCCGCCCTTGGGGAAGTTGCGGAGCAGCTCGCGGGCGACGGCGGAGGGCTTGCGGGCCATCCGCATCCGGGCGCCACGGAGGACCTCTTCACCTTCCGGGGTGTGGGCGACCGCGGCGGCCAGCAACGAGACGGCCAGGCGCCGGTCCTGCTTGCGGGCGGACTGGACCAGCTTGCGGGCGTTCTTGCCGTGGGCCCGGCCGGCCGAGTTGACCAGCAGCCCGAGCAGCCGCTTGGTCTCGGGCCAGCGCTGGACGGCGTATTCCTCGTGGAGATCCCGGGTGTAGGAGGCCAGGCGCCAGACCCAGGCCTGGGCCTGGTCGCGGCGGCCAATCCGCTTGTCGACCAGGGCCTGAAGCAGGGCCTTCGTTCCGGCCCGCTTCTCGTCCCGGGACCAGGTGCCGACGATGTCGATCGCGTCGTCGAAGGCTTCCGGATCCTTCAGGTTGGCGATCTCTCCCAGGGCCTTGAGGCGCAGCTGGGCGTTGCGGTTTCGCTGGACGCAGGTCAGCAGGTAGCGGCGCCGGAGTTCCTTGGTCCGGTCGTGCTGGAGCATCGCCTTGGCCCGCCGCCAGCCCTGGGTCGTAACCCGGGCGCCGGCCAGGGCGGCCCAGACATGCTGCTCGGCGTAGTCAAGGTTCTCGACCGCAATCCGCCAGATGTCCCGTTCGAGCACCTCGATGCGCTTCTGCGGATCGTCGGAAACCGGCACGATCCGGCGTTCGACCCGGACCTTGCGGCCGCGGCCGCGGCGAACCGGACCGACCACGATCGCGCCGCCCCGGTAGACGTCGCGGTCGAGCAGGCTGTGCAGGGTGACGATCGACTCGTCGTGAGTGGTAGCCGGG
>JAGQUQ010000064.1 GCA_020438425.1 Solirubrobacterales bacterium | reverse complement strand
TCGACTCGAACTCTGGCATTACGTGAAGCAGGTCAACACCGAAGGGACGACCATCCTGCTGACCACCCATTACCTCGAGGAAGCCGAACAGCTCTGCAGCCGGATCGCCTTCATCAACGGCGGCGAGATCGTCGACGAGGGGACCAGCGACGAGCTGGCGGAACGTTTCGGGGTTGGCAGTCTCGAGGATGCCTACCTGGAGCTGGTCGGCCGCAAGGAGCTCTCCCGCGCCCACGTCGGCACAGGCGAAGGCGAACAGTGAACCCCACAATGATCCGGCTCGTGGCGTTGACCCGCCGCGAGGTCAACCGCTTCCTCAAGATTCCCCGCCAGACGGTCGGCGCCCCGCTGCTCGAGACCTTTCTCTACATCTCGATTTTCGGCGCGGCGCTGGGCTCGAGGGTCGGCGACCTCGACGGGGTCGAGTACGTGGTCTTCGTGATCCCCGGCCTGATCATGATGGCCTTCGCGATCAACGCCTTCACCAACAACTCGTCATCGATCCTTCAGCAGAAGTTCCAGGGGGCTATCGACGAGCAACTCTCTTCCCCCGCCTCACCCGGCCAGCTCCTGCTCGCCTTCACCCTCGGCGGCTTCCTGCGGGGGCTGTTGATCGCGATCATCACATTCATCGTCGCCAGCCTGCTGGTCGACCTGCCGGTCGAGCATGCCTACATCCTCTTCCCCGCCCTCTTCCTGGTCGGCTGGTTCTTCGCCAGCCTCGGGGTTCTGGTCGGGGTCCGGGCCGAACAGTTCGACGACGTTTCCTTCGCCCAGACCTTCATCCTGCAGCCGCTGATCTTCCTCGGCGGGGTCTTCTACTCGGCCTCGCTCCTGCCCGAGCCGTACCAGACCCTGACCCACTTCAACCCGGTCTACTACATGATTTCCCTGGTCCGCTACGGCTTTCTCGGAGTCGCCGACATCAGCGTCTGGCTCTCGCTCGGCCTGCTGACCCTCGCGGCCGCCGCCCTTACCTACGCGAACTACCGGATGTTCAAATCCGGCTACAAGCTCCGCCGATGACTGCAGTCGGGCGGGTCTTCGCCCGCCCTCCAATCTGAACCCGCCCCTCCCACTCGCACTTACTGATGGTTGGGAGGGGCTCAGATTGAGGTGGGACTAGCGCTTGATCTTGACGACGGCCTTGGCGACCGGGGACTTGTTGCCGAGCTTGTCCCGGGTCTGGACCTTGATCACGGTCTTGCCCTTGCGCTTGATCACACGCACCTTGGGAACTGACTTCTTGTTCAGTCCCGCACCGGCGGTGCCGTCGGGCAACTTGGGGTCGGGCTTGCCAACGACTTTGACCCGCACCTTGCCCTTGTAGCTTCCCTTGACCTTGCGGCCCTTGATTACGATCTTCGGCTTGGCCGGACCGGTCCGGTCGACCTTGACCGCGACGCTGGCTTCCGAGAAGGGTGTGACGACGGTCTCAGGTTCGGAGATGTTCGTGCCCGGCAGCACCGTGGTGCTGTTGACCCGGAAGTAACTGGTTCCCTGCGGAACATTGGCCATGGTGGCGGTGCCGTCGGCGACAGACTTCACAGGCACCTTGGCCCAATTGTCACCCCCGTTGACACTGGTCCTCTGGACCTCGAACGTCGTGTCAGGCGCTTCCGTGGCGACGAAGTTCAACTGAAAACTGCCCCTGTTTGAGCTCTTTCCGATCACGCTCGGCAGCGAGGGTCGCAGCCGGGCGTAGTTGCGGGCGTCCTGCTTCAGGCGCTCGGCATCCTCGGCGAGGATGAAGCCGGTTCCAACGAAATCATCGGCCGCCTGACTGTACTTGGCCAGGTAATCGGCCTGGTCGGTGTAGAGCGCGTGAAGTACCTCGGGGCTGAGCGGAGTCGACGATCCGAAAAGCTGGCAGAACGCGGAGAACAGCCCGCCGCCGGTACCCACTGAATTGATTCCGTCGTTGACTGCGGTCGGAACCGTTATGTCGGGGTACCTGATTCCGCCCTCCGCGATTCCGTACTCGTCCCGAACCAGCCGATTGGCCGGGTCGGCCGGCGCGTCCTGGTAGACGCCGCGGGGGGCGATTGGCGGGGCAGCACCTCCGCCGGACCAACTGACCAGGGAGTTGATTGCCGCATTCTGCGTAAAGGGCCACTTGACGAGCGAAAGCGGGAACTTGGAGCAACTCGCTGTTCCCTCGATGAAGTCGCGGGTCAGCAGGTTGTCCAGGTTGTCCCAGGCAGCACGGGGCAGATGCGACGCCCCGGCTACCTCCCAGTGACGGATCGAATCTGTGTCGGGCAGAGTCACCGTGCTACGGGGCAGCCGGTTCTCGGTCTCGGTCACGACCCGGATTGCCTTCTCGGGACGGTCGGTCCTCAGTTGGTTGGAGCACACCGTCAGGAGGTAGGCGTCGACGATCTCGTGGACCGGCTCGATCTCGTTGTAATGAGTCGACAGTCGGCCGCAAGACTGGGACTCGCCTGAGGCGATCACTTTGGTCGCAGTGATCCCGCCGAGCGGATCAACGCCGGTGCGGCCGCCCTTCAGGGCCTTGATGACAGAGGAAAACACGTCGAAGGACAGAGGGTCGCTGTCGGGCGGAAGATAACCGGGGTCGTTCGACGGAAGGCCGTTGCCGGGAGATGGGTCTGCTGTCGTCCCAAGGCTCCCGTAGCGAGCGTTGTTGAAAGCCTTGAGAGATGCCACGCCGGCCGTCTGCGCGGTCACGCCGACGAACGTGTAGCCATTCTCGAGCAGGTAATAGGGGTCTCCGAACCAGTTGAACTCGACGTCCTGGGTGGAGGTCACGTTGTTCCACTCGGCGACTACGACACCGTTGGCATCAGCGGGATTCGCCGGCCGCCTGACCACGATCCGGGTCTTGAACGGATACTTGCCGTCGCTGTGCGGACCTCCGGTGAGAATCTTCGAGGCAGCCGTGTTCAGATCGACGAGTGGGGTGTTGTAACGGTACCCCTCCCCTTCGAGGAAGAATTCCTGTTCGACTTATCCATACTTGTCGAGATCAATGTCGGTTGCCAGGAAGGGGTAGGAATCCGTGGTCGCCGGAATCGGTCCGGTCACGGTGGAAGTCGGAACTTCGGACATGTCGGCCGAAGCCGGCCCGGCAACAAGAAGTCCGGCAAACATGAATGCGGCTGCCAGAACGGCACCCCTGATTCCCCTACTGGCCTTCATCAAAGTTCCTCTCCTCGTTTCCTTCCGAAAGCATCGCGGACGCTACAGGAGAGAACCCGGCAGAACCCCTCAAGCTGCGCTAGCCGAAGACGGCTTCCTCGACGGCGCCGATCTCGTTCCGGCAGTTGATTACTGACGGGGCCTTGCCGAGAGCGGTGTCCGGATCCTTAAGGCCGTGGCCGGTCAGGACGCAGACCACGGTCTCGGGCTTCTCGCTGCCCTCGACGGTCGGCAGGCCGTGGTTGAGGATGCCGGCCACCGAAGCGGCCGAGGCCGGTTCGCAGAAGACTCCTTCATTGGCGGCCAGCCAGCGGTAGGCGTCGAGGATCTGTTCATCGGTGACCGCGGCGACCCGGCCACGGGAAGTGTTGAAAGCGTTCATCGCCTCCTCCCAGCGGGCGGGATTGCCGATCCGGATCGCCGAAGCGACGGTTTCGGGATGCTCCACCGGTGCACCATCAACCAGCGGAGCCGAGCCGGCAGCCTGGAATCCGTAACAGATCGGTGAAGTGCCCCTCTCCTGAAAACCCTTCCAGTAGGCGGTGACATTTCCGGCGTTGCCGACCGGAATCGCCAGCGCGTCGGGGGCGGCACCGAGCTCGTCGATCAGCTCGAATGCCGCGGTCTTCTGACCCTCGATCCGGTACGGATTGACCGAGTTGACCAGTTCGATCGGGTTTCGTTCGGCCAGTTGCCGGACGATGGTCAGGGCATCGTCGAAGTTGCCTTCGAGCGCGACCACGCGGGCGCCATGCATCAGAGACTGGGCCAGTTTGCCGATCGCGATCTTTCCTTCCGGCACGATCACCGCACCGCGCAGTCCGGCCCGGACCGCGTAGGCAGAAGCCGAAGCCGCGGTGTTGCCGGTTGAAGCACAGATCACGGCCTTGGCACCCCGGCCCGCAGCGCGGGAAACGGCGACAGTCATGCCGCGATCCTTGAACGAACCGGTCGGGTTGGCACCTTCAACCTTGAGCCAGACCCTGGCCCCGACCCGCTCCGAGAGGCGCGGCGCTTCGACCAGCGGGGTCGATCCCTCATTCAGGCTGATCACCGGGTCGTCCGGCTCGAGCGGCAGGCTGTCGCGATATCTCTCGATCAGTGGCTGTGGCATGTCTCCCTAACCTGTGAATTCTTCTTCGATGACCCGGATGAAACGGGGAGCGGACCTGAGCGAATCGAGTTGCGCGATCTGGGCCACGGCCGCCTTGAACTCCGATTCGAGGCAACGGTGGATGACCATCACCAGCCGGGCATCGTCGCCGAGCCCGCGCTGGACGACGCTCTTGACCGAGACGCCCCCGTCGGAGAGAACCTTCGCAACCTCGGCGAGTACGCCCGGCTCGTCGGCCACCTCGAGGTGGAGGTAGAAGGATGAAGTCACGTCGGTCAGCACCGGCAGGTCACGATCGGCGGTGTGGGTGCGGGCATCTCCGGCGGCGACCGAAACCACGTCGCCGAGAACTGCGGCGGCGGTCTGCAGCCCTCCGGCACCGGGGCCGGACATGGTCACCTCGGTGATCTCGGGCGCCTCGACCATGACCGCGTTGAACGGTCCCTCGATCGGCGCCAGCGGATGTCCGGGATAGAGGAAACAGGGAAAGACCCTGACCGTGATTCCGTCCTCCAGCTTCTCGGCGACTCCGAGCAGCTTGAGCGAGAGCCCGAGTTCCTTGGCGTAGGCGAGGTCATCCGGCTGGATGTCCTCGATCCCCTCGAAATCGACCTGGTCGAGGGTGACCGGGGTGTGGAAGGCGAGCCGGGCGAGGATTGCCATCTTGGCGGCCGCGTCGGCGCCGTTGACGTCCTCGGTCGGGTCGGCCTCGGCGTAGCCGAGTTCCTGGGCCCGTTTCAGCACCTCGCTGTACGGGGCACCGGTGGCGGCCATCTCGGAAAGGATGAAGTTGGTCGTGCCGTTGACGATCCCAAAAACCTTGCTGAATTCGACCGCGCCGAAGCTCTCCTGGACGACCCGGATCACCGGCACGACGGCTGCCACGGCGGCCTCAAAGCGAAGCTGGACCCCGCTCTCCTCGGCCGCGGCAAAAAGTTCGGCACCGTGCTGGGCAAGCAGCTGCTTGTTGGCGGTGACCACCGGGACCCCGGCCTTGAGCGCCGCGAGAACGTGCTCGCGGGCCGTGTCGGTCCCGCCCATCAGTTCGACGATCACGTCGGCATCGGGAAGGATCTCGCCGAACTCCCCCTGGCTGCGGGTAAGAACGCCGGTGATTTCGGGGCGCCGGCCGGTCGCGGCTTCGACCTGCCTGGCCCGCTCGGCGACCAGTTCGTCGAAGGCGGATCCGACCGTCCCGCGGCCCAGCAGACCGATACGGAGAGTCTCGCTCACGCGTCCCTCGACATCAGGTCGTCCCAGGTTTCCCGCCGGACCACGACCCGGGCGTCACCGTTCTCGCAGAAGATCACCGGCGGCCGGGGCATGCCGTTGTAGTTGTTGGCCATCGAGTGGCCGTAGGCACCGGTCGCCGGGGTAAGCAGGATGTCCCCCACCCGGGGGCTGGCAAGTTCCACGTCACGGATCAGGATATCTCCGGACTCGCAGTGGGAACCGGCGACGGTCACCGTGGTGTCGGCAGCGTCATCGGGACGACCGGCGATCACCGCCGAGTATTTCGCGTCATAGAGCATCGGGCGGAGGTTGTCTGACATCCCTCCGTCGACCGCCACGTATGTGCGAACGCCGGGAATCTGCTTGACGGTTCCAATCGTGTAGATCGTGACTCCGGCAGTTCCGACCAGCGAACGTCCGGGCTCGATCAGGATCTTCACTTCTTCTCCGAAGACGTCCCTGACCGCCTGAACCTTGAGATTCACGTACTCCTCGATCGCGGGGGGCGAATCGCTCTCGTCGTAGGAGATTCCAAGACCGCCACCCAGATCGAGCACCTGGCACCAATCTCCCCGAAGCTCTCCCAGCGCCTCTACCGCAAGGCGGAAGGGCTCGATTTCGAAGATCTGCGATCCGATGTGGAAGTGGAGCCCGACCAGGTTCAGGCGATCCGACGCGAGAACCCTCTCGATCGCTTTCCTGGCGGTACCGTCCTCGAGCCCGAATCCGAACTTGGAATCGAGCTGGCCGGTCTGGATGAACGAGTGGGTCGATGGCTTGATGCCAGGGGTGACCCGGATAAGCACGTCCTGGTCCTTGACCAGCACCCTTTCGCAGCGCTCGATCTCGTCGAATGAGTCGACGATCAGGTGGCCGACCCCGGCGCGACCGGCGAGACCGAGCTCGACATCGGTCTTGTTGTTGCCGTGCATGTAGATCTTTGCCGGATCGAATCCGGCGGTCAAAGCCATGGTCAGCTCGCCGCCGGAAGCCACGTCAACCGAGAGTCCCTCCTCCGCAAAGAGGCGGTAGGCAGCGGTGACGGGCAGGGCCTTGCTGGCAAACAGCACCTCGAACCGGGAGGTGTGGGCAGCGAAAGCCTTCTGGTAGGCGCGGGCCCGTTCGCGCATCTCGGCGACCGCGAACAGGTAGGCCGGGGTCCCGAACTCGCGGGCGAGTTCGATCACGTCGCAGCCGCCGATCTCCAGATGTCCGGCCTCGTTTGTGATTGTCCCGACGGGGTATGGCATCGCCGCCATTCTTACGACTTCTTGCCCGGGACACGGTTTGGATACGGTTCAGCCCGTGGCAAGCTCCGGAAGACGGCCAATCAACGCACCGCCAGGGAGCCCGCAGGCCGCCGGGGTGCCCTGGATCGGGCTCTCGATCCTGCTGGTCCTGATCCTGATCCTCGGTGCCTTCATCGCCTATTTCTTCTTCGGCGTCGGCAAGGACGAAGACGGGGGCGGAGGATCCCCGGCGACGGTGACCGAAATCGATTCCGACGCTACTGACGGGCAGGGAGTGATCGCCGGCCACTCGAACGGACCGCTCGGCTTCCCGTCGGCTGCGACCCGCAACACCACCCGGATCAGCGGCACCGACCCGGTCGACATCTCGATGGCGGCGGCACTGGCTGCCTACCCGACAACGGGCCCCGGTGCTCCCCCCGCAGCCGTGACGGTTGTCGACGCAAACGACTGGCAGTCCGGCGTCGCCGCCGCCACCCTCAGCGCGCTGCCCGTCGGCGCTCCGATTCTGCTCGCACCTTCGGGCACACTCTCGGCCACCGGCGTCGAGACACTGGCCCAGCTCAACCCCCTCGGCTCCCCCGATACCGGAGAGAACAAGGTCTTCACGGTCGGCAAGGTCGCTCCGCCCCCGGATTACGACGTGGAAAGGATCGACGGTGCCGATTCGGCCGGGATCGCCGCCGCCGTCGCCGAGCAGAAGGCCGAACTGACCGACGGTCCGCCGGCCGCCTTTGTCGTCGTTTCCTCCGAGTCCCCCGAGTACGCCTCTCCGGCCGCGACCTGGGCAGCCCGGTCCGGTGACGTAGTGCTCTTCACGAACAAGGACGAGGTTCCCAAGGCAACCCTGGACGTGATCAAGGACAAGGCCAACAAGGATGTGCCGATCTTCGTGCTGGGACCGGCCGACGCCGTTTCCAGCAACGTCCTGAAGCAGCTTGACAAGGCAGGTTCAACGGTCGAGCGGGTCGGTGGCGACGATCCGGAAACCGCCTCGGTCGAACTGGTTCGATTCTCGAGCGGGTCGTTTGGATGGAACCTGAACACGCCCGGACACGGCTACGTCCTGGCCCGTACCGACCGCCCCATGGACGTGGTGGCGGCGACCGCACTTTCGACCGGTGGCACTTGGCCGGCACTGCTCTTGACCGATTCGAGCGAGAAGCTGCCGCAGGTGGTTGAGGACTACCTGCTCGATGTCAAGCCCGGGTACGAATCCGATCCGACCGTCGCGATCTACTCCCATGGCTGGGTGATCGGTGATGACTCGATCATCTCGGTTGATGAACAGGCCCGCTTCGACGACGCACTCGAGCTCGAAATCGTGGAGACTGCGAGTTCAGGATGAGTGAAGAAGAACACATCGGAGTCCTCGACTCCGGCAACAAGGTCACGCCGGAAGACATCCGCGAACTGACTGGCGCGGTCACCCCCCACTTTGCCCAGCAGGTCCGGGTGCGGGTCGGCAGGCTGATCGCCGGTCTGGACCTCGAGGATCCGGCCCGTATTTTCGGCGAGCGGGAAATGGCCCGGCTCGAGGATCTCGCCCATCACAGCGGCCAGCCCGGCACCGGCCCGGCTCACTGAGAAGCAGGCGATTGTGGCCCTGAAACAGGTCGCGCCGGGAATCGAGCGCCTCGGCCAGTTTCCGCTGCCGATGGTCAATGTCTATCTGGCCGGTGACATCCTGTTCGACGCCGGCACCACCTGGGACCGGTTCCGGATCCCGAGGCAACTGAAGGGCCGGGAGCTCTCCCTGCTGACCCTGACCCATGTCCACCCCGATCACCAGGGCATGGCCCGCGAGATCTGCCGGGACAGGGACATACCGCTGGCCTGCCACGCCGGTGACGTCGACGCGATGGAGGGCCGGGTGCCGGTCTCCGGCGAGCAGCTCACCAATCCGGTCCTGAAAGTGATCCAGGGCTCCTGGGAAGGGCCACCGCACAAGGTTTCAAGGGTTTTAGAAGACGGCGAGAAGGTCGGTGACTTCACGGTCGTTCACACCCCCGGCCATGCTCGCGGGCATGTCGTCTACTTCCGGGAGTCGGATGGCGTGACGATCTGCGGCGACGTGATCCGCAACCTCGATTACCTGACCGGCCGCTCCGGACTCGACCAGCCGCCGGACATGTTCACCTACGACCCGGTCGAGAACCGCCGTTCGATCCGCAAGCTGGCGGCACTCAACCCCACCGTGCTGCTCCCCGGCCACGGCCCCGCCGTGACCGACATGGACGAGTTCCAGGCCTGGGTCGCCGCCCTGCCCGAAGACTAGTTTCCGAAGACTTCAATGATCCGTTCGTTGTACTCGACGATCTGTTCGTTGGGGATGAAGTAGGTCGGGGCTCCGGGGAGGATGCCGTCCCCGAACCCGGCCACCTCGGCCACCTTCTCCCTGACCTTGTCCGGGGTTCCGACCGCACAGTAGGTCTCGACCATCTCGTCCGGGATCGCCGCGGCCACTCCCGCCAGGTCCCCCTTGCGGAAGGCCGCGCCGGCGTCGGCCGCGTTCTGGCCGAAGCCGTGGAGCTCGTAGAGCGGCAGGTAGGTCTTGACCGTCGAGTAGAAGGCCAGCGTCTTGCGGGCCGCTTCAAGACCGCGTTGATAGTCGTCATCGATCGCCACACAAATGCTCGGCAGGTAGGTGAACGAGGAACGGTCGCGTCCGGAGCGGGAAAGGCCGAGCTCGAAGGCGGGAACGATCTCCTGCTCGATCCACTGCGCCGAGCAGATGATGTGACCGATCAGTCCATCGGCAACGTCGCCGGCCATGCGTGACATGCCCTTCTGGACCGCTGCCGTGTAGATCGGGATGTCGGCCCGGACCGGCGGAGTCGAACGGAACCAGCCCTTGATGTCGAGGTCGTAGTACTCGCCCTTGTAGGAGACGGCCTCGCCGGCCGCCGCGGCGTGAATGATCGCCCGGACCGATTCGATCGTTTCCCGCAGGTGTGGCGCCGGCCGGCCGTACTCGGCGTTGTGCCAGGTTTCGTTCAGCCGCTTGACGCCCGGGCCGAGCCCGAGCCGGAAGCGTCCTCCGGAGATCTCGTCGATGTCCATCGCGCTCATCGCGATCGCCATCGGGCTGCGCACGAATCCCCAGGCGATCGCGGTACCGACCCCGATCGACTCGGTCTGCGCCCCGAGGTAGGTGGTCTGGGTGAAGGCGTTGCGGAAGAGCTCGATCGCCCAGGCACAATCGAATCCGGCGGCCTCGGCTTTCTTCGTCAGCGCCGCCATGTCCTGCGGCGTCTCCCCCATGATCCCGATTGAAACCCGTTCCATTGCGTTCATGGACGGCAGCGTACCTGTTTGAAAATCACTGCAAGTGGTTAGGAAGAAGCTGCGCGGCCACGGTCGCGTCCAGTTGCCAAAAACCTGATGGAGTCAGGGAAAGGGACACAATGAACCGCTTGCTGTTGAAGCTGGTGGGCGTCTGCTCGCTGGTACTCGCATTCTTCGCCGCTCCGGCCGCCGCATCGGCCGATCCGGTCGCATTTTCTTTCGACGAATCAATCATCAACCTCGGCGGAGGTGCCGGACCACAGGGCCTGAAGCTGATCGACCCCGATGCCGACCCGGCCGACACTCCGGCCACGCTGCGGGGTGAAGTCGACACGGGCACGGACGCCTTCTCGGCGAACGCCTCGGACTTCACGTTCCCCCAGAAGACCACCCAGGTCTCGGGACAGAACGTGGTCGTGACGATCTCGGCAAGCGCCGCGATCGACGGCACTTTCGACGCCGATACCGGAGCAGCGGACATAAACGTGCCAGTCACCGTCAGCGCGACCGTGCTCGGCACCACCTGCTCCACGTCGTTCCCGCTGGAGCTGCAGACCACCGGGACCCTGACCGAACCGGGCGGTACTCACGCCGCCGCGCCGTTCGATCCCGAATCCGGCGAGGGCAGCGTGTACAGCACCTTCACCGTCCCCAACTCGACCGGCGGCGCGCTCTGCAGCGCGGTTGACGGTGCAATCGGTGGCGCCGGTGACATCTGGCTCTCCGGCACCGGCGGCATCGACGAAGGCATCGTCAGCATCTATCCCGGCGACGAAGGCTCGAGCTTCGAAACTTCCGACGGCGGCTGGGTCCACAGTGATGATTACCCGGCCCTCTGCGGCCTGGTCCCGGGCCTGCTCTGCCCGGGGATGACCGGCAGTCACGAAACCGCCGGCGGCGCGGCCGGAGCGAGTGACGGCTCGCTTCGGGACACGGCTTCCGGACTGACCGTATTGCCCGAATTCCTCGGGCAGAACGCGACCGGCATCTGGACCAGTCCCGAGTTCACCTATGAGGGCGCCGAAGGCGAACCGGCCGAGGAGTTGACCTTCGCGCTAGCCCGCAAGTCGGCGATCTCCGGACTCCTGCTCCAGGGCAACGCGACCTGGAAGGTTGATCTGGTCAACACCGGTGACTCCTCAGTGATCCCGCTGGTGCCGAGCGGCCCGGCCACCGACGCCGGCAGCTGGACCGTGGTTTCCGGCAGCCCCTTGACTCCGGATGCCCTGACGATCGGAGACAACTACCGGATCGTGATTTCGACCACCGTCTCGGTGAGTCTGATCGGCCTCTTCCCGGGCGGAACCTTCGATTACGACGAGGTCGCGCTGACCGCCCGCCGCGCCACTCCCACCGGTCCGACGGGACCAACTGGCCCCACGGGACCAACCGAGCCGACCGGTCCGACCGGCCCCACTTCCCCGACCGGTCCGACCGGCCCCACCTCCCCCACGGGTCCGACTGGTCCCACCTCACCGACTGGTCCGACCGGTCCCACCGGCCCGAACAAGCCGGTCACTTTGACCAAGACCAACGCCGCCTTCAACGGCAAGCGGCTCTTCATCCGCCTGTACTGCCCGCGCGAGTTCAAACCGAAGTGCGTCACCTCTTCGGTGCCGGTGACCAGAAAGGTCTCCAACCGGGCTTCGAAGCGGATCAAGCGACTCGCGAAGCCGATGGCAAGGCCGATCCGGGTGACCGTCAGGTCAGGCAAGTGGAAGAAGGTCTCCTACCTGATCAAGCCGGCTTTCCGGAACAAGGTTTCGAAGATGGCTGGCAAGAGGAAGCGCCTGCTGGTGGTCCGCGACCTGATCAAGGCGAAGAAGTTCGCCGGCCGGAAGTTCAAGGGCAAGTCCCGAACGGTCTTCCACAAGCACCGGGTCGTGAACGGCAAGGCCAGGTAAGCATCGCCAACGAGTGAACCCCGCCTCGAAACAGATACGGACATATCTGACTGAGGCAGAAACGAGAAGGGCCCGCGTCCATGACGGACGCGGGCCTTTTCGTTGCAGCTTTTGATCGACCTACAGGCGCTCGATCAGAGTCGCCGTTCCGATCCCGCCGCCGCAGCACATGGTGACCAGGCCGTACTGACCTTCGGTGCGCTCGAGTTCGTGAAGCAGGGTGGTCATCAGCCGGGCACCGGTCGAGCCGAGCGGATGGCCGAGCGCGATCGCGCCTCCGTTCA
>JAGQUQ010000063.1 GCA_020438425.1 Solirubrobacterales bacterium | reverse complement strand
CGTCGACGCCGCCCTGATCGGCGAATCCCTCATGCGATCCGAAGACCCCGAGGAGATGGTCAGAACCCTCGCCGGCATGAGCGACTCAACCACGGAGCACTTCCTGCCCTAGTGGTTACACCGCGGGGTCGGGTGGGCATCACCCGGACCGCATGCGGGCGCCCCCGCGCGTAGGGGCTCCCTACCGTCAGTGTCCGGGAGAAGCCCACCCGACCCCGCGGCTACCCGGACTCGTTCGACCACTGCCGCAGGTCTTGCTCTGTGAGCCGTGTGAATTCTGCGGCACTTCCGGGGGGCTGTCCGACCCCGCAGCGTGGCCACCGACTCAGGAGATTCCCAGTTTAGGAAACCTTGTTTTTCGGCTTAGGAAAGGTCAATGACCGTGGAATTTGATTCCCGGCATGAATCAGACAAATGAAGCACCAAAACGCTCGGTGCGCTCCGTTTTCATGGCCGCCCTCATGGGTGGTCTCGTCGTTGCCATAGCCGGTTATGCCGCGATCGCGGCCGGCTGGATTGGCAAGGACGAGACCACCGTCCAGTCCATCACGGCCACGACGACACCCGCATCAAGCAACACCGACCAGAACCTGGTCAACCAGATCTACGAACGCGACGGCGACGGCGTCGGCTTCATCACTTCCTCCGGGATCTCGACCGGCTCCAGCAACCCCTTCGACCCTTACGGCCAGTCCCAGCAGGGCACCGCGACCGGTTCGGGGTTCCTGATCGACACCGAAGGTCACATGGTCACCAACAACCACGTGATCGAAGGCGCCAAGGAGATCACCGTGACCCTCGGTGACTCGGACGAGGTCTACGAGGCCGAGGTGATCGGCACAGACCCCTCGACCGACCTCGCGGTGATCAAGGTCGATGCGCCCGAAAAGGCGATGAAGCCGCTCAGTATCGGCGACTCTTCGAACGTGAAGGTCGGTGATCCGGTCGTCGCGATCGGCAACCCCTTCGGGCTCGACCGCACGGTGACGACCGGAATCGTCTCGGCCCTCCAGCGGGAGATCTCCAGCCTCAACCAGTACGCGATCTCGAATGTGATCCAGACCGACGCGGCGATCAACCCCGGCAACTCCGGCGGACCGCTGATCAACACCGACGGTGAAGTGATCGGCGTCAACTCGCAGATCGCGACCGGCAGCGGCTCCAGCAGCAGCGGCAACGTCGGCATCGGGTTCGCGGTGCCTTCGAACACGGTCAAGGACGTGGTCAGTCAGCTGCTCGAGAACGGCGAGGTCAAGCACGCCTACCTCGGCATCAGCGGCGCCACGATCAGCGACCAGATCTCGGAGGCCCTGAACCTCGGAACCGACAGTGGCGTGATCGTTCAGGAAGCGCCCAAGGACGGTCCCGCCGCAGCGGCCGGAATCGAAGCCGGAACCACTCCGGTCACGGTCGGCGGCCAGCGGGTCCTGACCGGTGGCGACATCATCGTCAAGGCGAACGGTGAAGAACTCGGATCGATGGAAGACCTGATCCGGATCGTCAACGACTCGAAGGTCGGAGACGAGATCGAACTCGAGGTCTACCGCGACGGCGAGACCCGCGACGTCTCCGTGACCCTCGGATCCCGCCCCGATGACACGGGCGGTGACCAGAGCACCAGCGGATCACAGCAGCAGGAGCTGCCGCCCGGCTTCGGTCAGTAGCGACCCGGAACCACCGACGGAAACCCCTGAAGCAAACGACCCGGCCGCCGAAATGGCGGCCGGGTCGCTGCGTGTCATACCCTTGACTGGTGAAGGTCAAGGTCTGTGGAATAACCAATCGCGATGATGCCGAAGCCGCCGTGGAGCACGGGGCCTGGGCGATCGGGCTGATCCACCACAAGGAAAGCCCCCGTTTCGTAAAGGCATCGGTCGCGGCCGGAATCGGCGAAGAGTTTCGCCGCCGCTGCGAAGTGGTTGGTGTTTTCGTGAATCCGACCATCGACCGGGTCGTCCAGGCGGCCGAGAACGCCCAGCTCACGATGATCCAGCTGAGCGGCAACGAAGGCTCGGACTTCTGCAACGAAGTGAGGCGCCGCACCGGCCTCAAGGTCATCAAGGCCTTCCACATCGCCAGCCAGGCCGATGTCCGGGCCAGCACGGCCTACCGTTTCACCGACTTTCAGCTCTTCGACACGGGGAGGAAGGGCAGCTACGGCGGCACCGGCGAGGTCTTTGACTGGGACCTGCTGGCCGGCTATCACTCGCCGATCCCGACCATCCTGGCCGGGGGCCTCACCCCGGACAACGTGACCGAGGCGATCCGGGTGGTTCGTCCCGATGCGGTCGACGTTGCCTCCGGCGTCGAGAAGGAACCCGGAATCAAGGATCACGGCAAGCTGGCCAGCTTCTTCCAGGCGGCCCGTTACACCCCGGTGGCCGGAGCATGAACCAGAACATCGCGGAATCGACCGCCGGCGAACTGCCGGGCCGCTTCGGTCCCTACGGAGGCCGGTACGTGCCCGAGACCCTGATCCCGGCGCTCGACGAACTGACCGTTGCCTGGGCCGAGGCCCGCCAGGACCCGACCTTCACCGAAGAGCTCCGGGTTCTGCTCCGCGATTACGTCGGCCGGCCGAGCCCGCTCTATCTCGCGACCAGGCTGAGCAGGGAGGCCGGCCGCAAGGTCTATCTGAAGCGGGAGGACCTCAACCACACCGGCGCCCACAAGATCAACAACGCGATCGGCCAGGCGCTCCTGGCCAAGCGGATGGGCAAGCCGCGGATCATTGCCGAGACCGGGGCCGGCCAGCACGGCGTGGCCAGCGCCACCGCCTGCGCCCTGCTCGATCTCGAATGCATCGTCTACATGGGCAGCGAGGACATCCGGCGCCAGAAGCCGAACGTCGAGCGGATGAAGCTGCTCGGGGCCGAGGTGGTTCCGGTCGAGGCCGGGGCCCGGACCCTGAAGGAAGCGGTAAGCGCCGCGATCCGCGACTGGGTGACCAACGTGGCCGACACCCACTACATAATCGGTTCGGCGGTCGGTCCGGCTCCTTTCCCGGAGCTGGTCCGTGACCTTCAGCGGGTGATCGGGGACGAGGCCCGGGCCCAGGCACTGGAAGCCGAAGGTTCACTGCCGGGCCGGGTCATCGCCTGTGTCGGCGGCGGCTCCAACGCGATCGGAACCTTTTCCGCTTTCGTCCCCGACGAGGGAATCGAGCTGATCGGGGTCGAGGCAGCGGGCCACGGACTCGACACCGACAAGCACGGAGCCTCGCTGACCGCGGGAACTACCTCGGTCCTTCACGGCTCCCTTTCCGCGGTCCTGACCGACGAAGAAGGCCAGATCCTCGAAGCCCACTCGGTTTCCGCCGGTCTCGACTATCCCGGCACCGGTCCCGAGCACGCCCACCTGCGGGACATCGGCCGGGCCAGGTACGTGGCGGTAAGCGACCGTGACGCGCTTGCCGCTTTCCGGCAGATGAGCAGGCTGGAAGGCATCATTCCGGCGCTCGAGTCGTCACATGCGATCGCCTGGATCCTCGGGGAAGGCAAGGTCGGTGACGCCGACGGCGGCTACGACGTGCTCTGCCTCTCCGGCCGGGGCGACAAGGATCTCGCCGAAGTGCTCGGCATGGAAGGTGTGGAGTGAGCGGGGGAGCCGACCGGATCGCCGCTGCCTTCACCGCGGCGGCCGAGCAGGACCGCGCGGCCCTCATGCCCTACATGATGGGTGGCTTTCCGGATCGGGAAACTTCGCTCGCCATTGCCCGCTCCTACGCCGATAACGGTGCCGACCTGATCGAACTGGGAGTCCCGTTCTCCGACCCCCTCGCCGACGGCCCGGTCATCCACGAGGCTGCGGTCAAGGCCCTCGAGGCTGGAACCAGGCTGGACGACGTGCTGACGATCTGCAGCGAGGTCTCGGACCGGGTTCCGGTCGTGCTGATGGTCTATACGAACTCGATCCTTGGCGGTCAGGGTCCGGCTGCCTTCGCTGCCCGCGCGGCCGAAGCCGGAGCATCGGGTGTGATCGTTCCCGACCTGCCGCTCGGGGAGGACGAGACGATCCGGTCGACGATGGCCGAAGCCGGCCTTGCCGTGGTGCCGCTGGTGGCGCCGACCACGCTGGGTGAAAGGCGTTCGGAGATCTGCCGGATCGCGACCGGATTCGTCTACGTGGTTTCGAGCGTCGGGACGACCGGCGAGCGGTCGGAAGTGCCGGCCCACCTGAAGGAACTGGTCGAGGACGTCGAATCGAAGTCCGAGGTGCCGGTTGCGGTCGGTTTCGGGATCGGTTCCCCCGAACACGCGGCCACGGTCGGCCAGGTGGCCGACGGCGTGATCATCGGATCGAAGCTGGTTCGCATCGCTGCGGAGTCCCCGCCGAAGGGGGCCGCCGAAGCGGTCGGCGAGTTCATGTCCGAAGCGGCGGCAGCCGTGGCTTCAGCCCGCTCCGGCGTCCGGTAGGATTCCCGCCGATGCTGATCCCGGTCACTTTCTTCGTCGCAATCGCCCTCGCGGTCTTTTCCTACTCGCAGGGCCAGGGTGGCCCGGTTGCAGGCCTCGTCTTTTTCGGTGTGCTCTTTGCCGGCGCGTTCATTCACGTCTGCCAGCCGCTGATCGAAAAGGGCAAAGCGCTCCGGCCTTCAAAGGACTGATCCCGTGAAGATCGGGGTGTTGACCGGCGGGGGCGACTGTCCCGGCCTCAATGCCGTGATCCGTGCCGCGGTTCTGCGTGGCCACCGGGAGTGGGGGCATGAGTTCACCGGCTACCTGGACGGCTGGAAGGGGCCGCTGGAAAATCAGACCACCGGGCTGGGGGTTGCCGAAGTACGCGGCATCCTCGCCCAGGGCGGCACCATCCTCGGTTCTTCCCGCACCAATCCGGATGCGATCGATGGCGGGATCGAGCAGGTGATCGGGAACGTGCGCGCGGCCGGCATCGACGGACTGATCGCGATCGGGGGGGATGACACGCTCGGCGTTGCCCGGATCCTGACCGAGAACGGACTCGGCGTGGTCGGCGTTCCGAAGACGATCGACAACGACCTGAACGCGACCGACTACACCTTCGGTTTCGACACCGCGGTGAACATCGTGATGGAGTCGCTCGACCGGCTCCACACGACCGCGACCAGCCACCACCGGGCCCTGGTGGTCGAGGTGATGGGCCGTCACGCCGGATGGATCGCCCTCCACGGCGGCATGGCCGGTGGTGCCGACCTGATCCTCGTTCCGGAAGAAGAGTTTGAGCTGGAGGAGGTCTGCGCCCAGGTGAACCGCAGCTTCGAGGCCGGGGTGGCTCCGATCATCGTCGCCTCGGAAGGGGCAGTGCCGAAGGAAGGCAGCGAAGTTACCTCGACTGAAGGGACCGATGCCTTCGGGCATGTCCGGCTGGGCGGCATCGCCGGCTGGCTGGCCGACCGGATCGAGGAGCAGACCGGTCACGAGACCCGCTCGGTCGTGCTCGGCCATCTTCAGCGCGGGGGAACCCCGACCGCTTTCGACCGGGTGCTCGCGACGAGGCTCGGCTACCGGGCGATCGAAGCCGCGAGCGAAGGCGACTGGGGCACCATGACCACCCTGAGAGGGACCTCGATCGAACTGGCGCCCCTGGCCGACGCGGTCGACGAATCAAAGGTAGTGCCGGCCGACCGGCTGCGCGAGGCGCAGGTCTTTTTCGACTGAATCTGGAATCATCCGGCTCATGGGAGAGAGCAGGAAGCTCATAGCGGGGTTTCTGGCGCTGGTCGCGGCCCTGATTATCGGCGGGCCGGCGATCGCGTCGCCGGTGCCGAACGACAACCCGTGGCTGGACCAGCGCGGCATTCTCAACATGGCCCATCAGGGAGGCGAGTTCGAAGCTCCGTCGAGCACGATGTACGCCTTCCGCACCGCACTCGAAGATCGCGGCGCCGACAGCCTCGAACTTGACGTGAACGTGACTTCCGACGACCGGCTGGCGGTCATGCACGACTACTACACGAGCAAGATCACCCCGCTCGATGCCCAGGTGAGGGATTTGACCCTCTCGGAGCTTCAGGCGCTCGATGCGGCCTGGTGGTTCAGCCCCGGGACCGGACAGTTCGATCATTCCAAGCCCGAAGGCCAGTACCCGCTGAGGGGCGTCAGGACCGGCCTCAATGATCCGCCGGCCGGGTTCACTGCCGATGATTTCCGCATTCCGGCGATCGAGGAGGTTCTCGCTGCCTTTCCCGGTGTTCCGATCAACATCGAGATGAAGACCGTGCCGGGGGAGCCGGAACAGTCGCTCCGGGTCGCCACCCTGTTGGCCACTGTCCTCAACCGGCCCGAGAACCGGAATCGCCCGATCATCGTCGCTTCGCTCGACCAGAACGCGCTCGTGAAGTTCAACGAACTGGCACCCGGGGTCGGCGTTTCCGCCAGCCTGTCATCGATGCTCGCCTTCTTTGGCGGCAGCACCGCGCCACTCGTTCCGGCGCCGGTGGCACTCCAGGTGCCGATGATTCTGGGAGAACTCGATCCGCCGCAGATCCTGCAGGGGATGGACGCCAGGGACCTCGGCTACGCCGTTCACGCCTGGACCGACGGGGCCGACACGGAGAACGACGCCTCCTACGCCCACCTGATCGAGTCCGGGGTCCAGGGCATCATGACTTCCTCGCCGTCGCTCCTGCACGACTATCTCTGCCGGGCCGGCGAGCGTCGCCCCGACGGATCGCCGCGCTGCGAAAGCCAGATCATGAAGTACCGCCTCGGGTTTCCCTCCCGATCGCTTCGCCAGTACCTGAAGCAGGGGCTGCCGGTCAAGGCCACCTGTGACCAGGCCTGCACCCTGGGCCTGGAAGTAAGGGTGAAGCCGCAGGAAGCCCGTCGCCTGGGGATCAGGGGCAAGCCGCGGTCGATCGATCGCGGACTGGTCCTGATCGGGACACAGCGCCGGATCACCGGACCGTCCGCGGTCGGGACCAATACCTTCAGGGCGAATGCGTTCCGGCAGCCGTTCAAACGGCTTACCTTTGCCCGCCGGGTGACCCTGGAGATCACCGTCAACGTCTACGACGGCAGCGGCTTCAAGCAGCAGGTCGAGCGCCGCTGGCTGACCCTGAAGTCCCGAAAGCCGCTGCGGAAGGGTCGCTAAGTCTCAGCCGAGCAGGTTGGCGAGAGCGCCGGCCAGCTCCGGCTGCTTGAACTCGTAGCCGTTGTCGGTCGCCTTTTTCGGGAAGACCCGCTGCCCTTCGCGGGCCGCGTGACCTACTCCACCGCCCTTGACGATGTCGATCGCAAAACCTGGCAGCGGCAGCACCGAGGGCCGGCCCAGCTCTTTTCCGAGGGCCCTCGAGAAGTCCTTGTTGGTGACCGGATTCGGCGCCGTTGCGTTGATCGGTCCGGTTGCCGTCTCGTTGTCGAGCGCCCAGAGCAGGATCCCGATCTCGTCGTGACGGTGAATCCAGGACATGTACTGCTTGCCTCCGGCGATCGGGCCGCCGACGCCCATCTTGAAGGGCAGGAGAAGCTCCTTGAGCAGGCCTCCCCGGGGGTCGAGCACGTGGCCGGAGCGGATCATCGCGACCCGCAGACCGTGTTCCTCGGCGGATTTCGCGGCGCCTTCCCAGCCGACCACCACGCCGGCGAGGAAATCATCACCCGGTTCGGCGTCTTCGTAAAGCAGTTCGTCGCCGCGATCACCGTAGTAGCCGATCGCCGACCCCGAGATCAGGGTCTTCGGACGTTCTTCGAGGGCAGCGATCTTGGCGACCAGGTTCTTCGTCGCCTTGATCCGGCTGCGCGCGATCCGGTCGCGGACCTCGTCGTTCCAGCGCTGGTTAATCGGCTCGCCGGCGAGGTTGATCACCGCTTCCACACCTTCGAATGCCTCGCGCGGAGGCCGTTCACGCTCGCCTTCCCAGCCGTGCCATTCGACCCGGGGGAGTGACTTTGCGGCCCGGTCCGGGTCCCGGCTCAGGCCAACCACGGAATCACCGCGATCGATCAGTGCGTTGCAGAGAGTGGAACCAATCAGGCCGGTTCCACCGGTTACGAGAATGCGGCCCTGCCGCGTGGAATTCGGGTCAGACATCTGGCCCTAGTCTAGAGTTCTTGTGGGCCGGGGAATCAAACGGGCTCGACCGTTGTTATTAGGGGAGCGCCACGCGGGTACCCGGTCTGTGACCCTCGAGCCATAAACCATGACCCAGCCAATTCCGAAACCAGCCGTTTTTCGAACCGTTTTCCTGGTTTCGGGCCTCGCTGCCCTCTTTCTGGCGGCATCGCCGACCGGCGAAGCGACGGCCGCTCCGGGCAAGTGTTTCGGCAAGAAGGTGAACCGGGTGATCTCGGGCAAGGGCAAGACCGTCCGGCTGGCCTACAAGGACGTCCCCTTCGTCAGTGGTAACAACATCAAGGTGATCGGAAAGCCGAACAGCACGATTTGCGCTGGCGACGGGCGACAGATCATCTACGCCGGCAAGGGTAATTCGAAGACCGATTCCGGCCCGGGAGACGACAGCATCTTCACCGGCAAGGGAACGCCGCTGGTCGACGGTGGCACCGGCGACGACAGGATCGTGCTCAACGACAAGAGTGTCAACGCCAAGGTGAATGGCGGTCTCGGCAACGACGAGATCATCGGTTCCCGAGGTCACGACAAGCTCTACGGGTCGCCGACCAAGGCGTCCGGCGGCCCGGGCGACCGCGACCGGATCGACGGCCGCGGCGGCAACGACAAGATCTACGACTACGGCGGATTCGGCAACAAGCTGATCGGCCTGACCGGCTCCGACAAGATCTACAGCCTCGGCAACGCCGTTTCCCACATGCACGGTGGCAACGGCTCCGACTTCCTCTACTCCAACGGCGGCAAGGCCCAGGACGGCTCGCTCGAGCGGCTGTTCGGTGAACAGGGTAACGACCGTCTCTACGCCAACCAGCCGGGAAACAAAGGTCCCGCCTACCTCGACGGCGGGGAGGGTGACGACTGGATGTACGGAACCGAGTCCGACGACATCATCATTTACAACTCGGGAATCAAGAAGGTCTACGGACT
This sequence comes from Solirubrobacterales bacterium, assembly GCA_020438425.1. Classification (GTDB taxonomy): domain Bacteria; phylum Actinomycetota; class Thermoleophilia; order Solirubrobacterales; family 70-9; genus 67-14. The sequence continues at coordinate 3,405 of JAGQUQ010000063.1, read as the reverse complement.
GGGCGGTGACGATCTCTTCGTTACTTCCGCCCGCGGGCAGGGAACCTTCGACGGCGGCGGGGGTCGCGACACGATCTCCTTCGCCGCCCACTCGCCGGACGAGACCCGCAGCTCGATCAGCGGCGTCGAGGTCGATCTCCGGGCCGGCAAGTCGTCCGGTTTCTCGGACTACCGGCTAAGCGGGATCGAGGACGTGATCGGATCGGCCTTCGACGACGAGATCTTCGGAGCACCGGGAACCGCCAACGACATCCAGGCCGGGCTCGGAGACGACCTGGTTGAAGCCCAGAGCGAAGACGAGGTCGACGGTGGGCTGGGTCAGAACGAGTGCTCCGGCGGCAAGCAGGCCAACTGCAACGACGACTCGCCCGGCCGCCAGACCCAGTCCGGCCAGGTCGACATCACCGAGGGCGGGGTTCTGATCGTGCTCGGAAGCCTTCAGGACGACGACATCTCGGTCGGCTACAACAGCGGTTCCTCGCGCTTTGAAGTCGCGACCGCCGACGGGGCCCTTGCCTCCGGCCTCTGTCAATCGGCCGACCAGACCGGCAACCAGATCAACTGCCCGGTCAACCGCAACAACATGAACGGGATGCTTGTCTTCACCGACAACGGGGGAGACACGGTCAAGCTCGAGGACTCGATCCCGGCGATCCTGACCACCACGATCAACGGCGGCACCGGCAACAACACGCTGACCGGCGGGCCGAGCAAGGACTTCATTTCGACCACCCCGGGAAGCGCCGGCAGCACGCTTTCGGGCGGGGGCAACCTCGACCTGCTCTACGCGGTGGACGACGTGACCCTGAACGGCGGCATCGACACCGACATCTTCCGGGTGGTCAACCCCTGCCTGGGGGCCGACCTGACTGGCGGTGACGGTCAGGACGCGGTGGTGTTCGCCGGCGCACCCGGCGGGGTCAAGGCGGATCTTGCCGGCGGCTACGCAGAGTGGAACGGTCAGGGCTGCTCGAACGGCAAGCGGATCGGAATCGGCAAAGACATCGAGAAGCTCGAAGGCACGGATTACAACGACTGGCTGATCGTCGGCAAGCGAAACCCCGCCCAGGACGGCCGGTCGGTGCTCTTCGGACGTGAAGGCATCGACAAGTTCGACTCGAAGAACGGAAGTGCCGACACCGTGACGACCGGAGCAGGGGGCCGCCAGAACACCGTGATTTCCGACAAGAAGGACACTGTCGTTTACGGCTACGGACTCGCAGGTCACTGAGCCAGCCATGAATCAGGCTTCCCTCCAGCCCGGAGCAAGATTTCTGGTCGTCCTGAGCGGCCTGGCCCTGATTGCCGCCGCGATCATCGCCGGCAGCCCGTCCCGGGCCGAAGCCCGGCCCTCGAAATGCTTCGGCAAGAAGATCAACCGCGTCGTGACCGGCAAGGGCAAGACCGTCCGCCTCAAGTTCAGGGACGTCACCTGGGTCGAGGGAGAACGGATCACCGTGATAGGCAAGCCGTTCAGCCGGATCTGTGCCGGCCAGGGTTCCCAGACGATCCGGGCCGGCAAGGGAATCAATTTCACCGATGCCGGACCCGGCAACGACTTCATCTACGCCGAGCAGGGTGACGCGACCGTGTACGGCGGGTCGGGGAACGACCGGATCAGGACCGAGAAAGGCAACCGGCTCCGGGTCTTCGGTGGCGGCGGCAACGACCGCATAGCCACCGGCCGGGGCAACAGCGTCAGGGTCGAGGGCGGCAGCGGCCATGATCACATCACCCTCCACACCAACACTTCCAGGGGCGTCGTGTACGCCGGAACCGGCAATGACTATGTGCGCGGCTCGAAGAGTCACGACCGGATCTACGCTGGCCCGACCCGGAACCCGGGTGGCCAGTCCGACCGCGACACGATCTTCGGTGTCGGCGGAAACGACCGGATCTACGACTATTCCGGCACCGGCAACCGGCTGTACGGCCTGACCGGTTCGGACCGGATCTACAGCCTCGGCAACGCTGTTTCCGAGATCCACGGTGGCAACGGAACCGACTTTCTCCACTCGAATGGCGGTGTGACGGCCGGAGGAGTCCGGGAAAAGGTCTTCGGCGAGCAGGGCAACGACCGGCTCAAGGCAAACCAGCCGAACAACAACGGGCCCGCATACCTGGACGGGGGCGAGGGCGATGACTGGGTCTACGGGACCCCGAAGAGCGACACGATCATCACCCACTCGGGGATCAAGAAGCTGTACGGCAACGGGGGTGATGACCTCTTCGTGACCACCGGCCGCGGGCTGGCCCGGGTCTTCGGCGGGTCCGGCAACGACACGATTTCCTACGCTGCCCACACGCCGCCCGGCGGAAGGCGGATCGACGGTGTGATCATCGACCTCCGCGGTGGCACCTCGCTCGGTACCACGCGCTACCGCCTCGACTCGCTCGAGAACGTGATCGGCTCGGCCTTCGACGACGAGATCACGGCCGATCCCGGGGTTCGGAACCACATCGACGGCGGTCTTGGCAACGACGTGATCGAGGGCAATGGCGGCGACGGCGACAGCGTCGATGGCGGCCTCGGTGAAAACCAGTGTTCCGGCTTCAGCAGTTCATCCCGCTGCAATGACGATTCTCCGGGCAACTTCGGCAACCGGCTGACCCTGGTCGACATCAACGACGGCGGGATTCCGATCATCATGGGCGGCAACCAGGGCGACCGGGTCTCGGTCGGGTACGACGAATCGAACCAGTGGTTCCGGGTGAATGTCGCCGGTGGGGGCGTGCCTTCGGGTAACTGCCGCGGCGTGGACCAGTCGCCGACCTCGGCGGTGGCGGACACGATCCGCTGCCCGGCCGACCGCAACAACCTCGACGGGATGCTGATCTACGGAGGCGACGGTGGCGACAACATCAAGCTCGAGAAGTCGATTCCGCGCAACATGTCCACGACCCTGAACGGCGGTTCCGGCCGCAACGTCATTCAGGGCGGCCCGAGCAAGGATTTCATCTCGTCCAGTTTCGACAGCGGCGGAAGCAGCCTCTTCGGCGGAGACAACAACGACCTGATCTACGCCAACGACCGCGTGACCATCCGCGGCCAGGGCGGCACCGACCACGCCCACATTCTGAGGCCCTGCTCCGGTTCGGACGTGAGTGGCGGCCCCGGCAACGACAGCACCGTCTATGCCGGTTCGCCCCGGGGCGTCAAGGCCGATCTCGGCAAGGGCTACGTCCAGTGGATGAACGGCGGCTGCGCGGCCCGGACCCGTCTCGCTCCGGACATCGAGCGGCTCGAGGGAAGCCAGTTCAACGACTGGCTGATCATCGGGCGGCGTCACCGGCAGCAGCAGGGCAAGTCCTCGCTGCTAGGTCGCGAGGGGATCAACGTTCTCGACTCGAAAAACGCCCGGCGGGACACGGTCAGGACCGGTCCGGCCGCCCGCCGCAACAAGG
>JAGQUQ010000062.1 GCA_020438425.1 Solirubrobacterales bacterium | reverse complement strand
TCTTCCTCGGCAAGGGGGGTTCGCTGAGCTCGACCAAGGCGGCAAAGGGCAGCACCGCTTCCTACACCTCGGATCCCGGGGCCCGACCGGCCCGGACACTCGGCGAGAACGCGCAGTCCGACTCGTGGAAGCCGCAGCCGGACTACGACTGGCAGCCGCTGGCCGACGGCAAGGGCCTCGGCTTCGTTACCCAGCCGCTTGGTGAGGACGTCTTCATCGCCGGCCCCTCCAGCGTCGACCTGTACCTGAAATCCAGCCTGAAGAACACCGACATCCAGGTGACTCTGACCGAGGTTCGCCCGGACGGCAAGGAGACCTACGTCCAGAACGGCTGGCTCCGTGCCTCACACCGGGCCCTGAACAGGAAGGCATCGAGTTCCTACAACCCGGTTCAGACCTGGCTGAAGCAGGACGGCAGGCCGCTGAAGCAGGGCAGGTTCAACTACGAGCGGATCCAGATCTTCCCGGTCGCTCACGTCTTCCGGGCCGGATCGAAGATCCGTCTGAACATCCAGGCGCCGGGCGGTGACCGGACGATCTGGAACTTCGACACGATCGAGAAGGGCAAGACCGTCAACACGATCGGTCTCGGCGGAGTGATCCCCTCGAAGCTGGTGCTGCCGGTGATCCCGGGCCAGGACGCCCAGGGAACCGAGCTGCCCCCGCCGACCGCCCTCCGCGGCCAGCCCAGCCGTACCTATACCCCCGCAACCAATGGTGGCTGATTGCGAATAGCCACCTGACGGAGTCCGTTCATCCACTTGTGGATGTCCTGAACGGACGGGTTTCTGTGGCCGCCCGGCGAAGACCGGGCGGCTTGCAGTTTTAATGTGGCCATGGCGAAGAAGCGGAAGCCGAAGCGGCGTGAGCGGGAGAAGTCACCGACTTCGAGTTACGCCGACGCCGAGGGGAACATTCTTGTGCTGCGTGACTCGCTAAGCAAGGGCTCGATCGAGAAGGTGGGCGAGCAGATTGAAAACCAGGCCTACTCGGTCGATGACCTCTGGCAGCGCAAGACCGAACTGATCTTCGAAAGGCTGGCCGTCTCCTGGGAGATTGCCGGCCTGCCGCTGGACGACCAGAAGATGCTGCTCGGCCGCTACCGCATGGCCGATCCCGAGACCCGCCGCTGGGTCCGCGAGACGATCGACCAGCACGTCCGCACTCACATCCCGGAACTCGCCTGACGGTCAGGGCTTCAGGCGGTGGCCGGTGCTGAAGAGGAGCTGGGCCCAGGCGACCAGGGCGATCGTGATCGCGCCGACCACGCCGAGAGAAAGCCAGGGTGAAACGTCGGCCGCGCCGAGGAATCCGTACCTCATTGCCTCGACCACGTAGAAGAGCGGGTTGAGGTGCGAGATCTGCTCCCAGGGTGAACCAAGTCGGCCGACCGAATAGAAGACGCCGCCGAGGAAGATCAGCGGCAGGATCACGATGTTGTTGATGAAGGACTGGTTGTCCCAGGACTGGGCGTAGATCCCGACGATGATCCCGAGGGCACCGAATCCGGTGATCGTAAGGAGCACCGCGAGGAGCAGCTCGAGAGGACGCTCCAGCGGAGCGCCGGTCAGCGGCAAGGCCAGGGCGGTCAGGACGATGCCGATGATCAGCGAACGCATCGCCCCGCCGGCCAGGTAGCCGAGGTGGACCTGCCTTGCGCTCATCGGGGCCGCGATGATGTCGTCGAGGTAGCGGTCGTTGCGGGCCTGGAAGATCGTGCTCGAGTTGTTCGAGTAGGCGGACTGCGCCATCGCCATCGCGATCAGCCCCGGAACGATGAAGATCCGGTACTCGAAGCCGCCGATCTCGGCGATGCTGTCGCCAAGCGAAAGTCCGAAGACGATCATGAAGAGCAGGGAGGAAATCACGGGGGCGAGGATCGTCTGCTTCCAGAGTTTGAGCACCCGGTGACATTCCCGTCTGGTCAGCCAGGCAAGTCCGCGCCACGGATGTGGCTCGACTTCAACGGGGGGAAGCGGGTTCAAGCGTCAAGCCCCGGGCTGTCGGTTCCGGCCGGGTTTCCTTCGGCTGCCTGCTCGCGGACGATCTCGATCACGGCCGAGTCGTCGAGCTCGCCACGGCCGGATTCAACCAGCTGGTCAAGTGCATCCCGGGCAACATCGAAAGCTCCGATCGGGGTACCGGTCTGGCCGGCCATCTTCTTCACGATGCGGGCATCCTTGGCGTGGAGCTCCGACTTGAAGCCCGGCCTGAAGGTGCCTTCGACCATCCGCTGGCCATGAACCTGCAGGCAGCGACTGTCGGCGAAGCCGCCGGTCACCGCCTCGCGCATCACCGCAGGGGAGACCAGTCCGCTTCGCTCGGCCAGGACCATCGCCTCGGCGATCGCCATCAGGTTGCTACCGACCAGGAGCTGATTGCAGGCCTTGACCATCTGACCGGCTCCGGCCACTCCCGCATGGGTGATCCGTTCCCCGACCACTGCCAGGAGCGGGAGTGCCCGCTCGAAATCTGTATCGCTGCCGCCGGCCATGACCGACAGGTTGCCCTCGATCGCCCCCTTCTCGCCACCGGAGACCGGCGCGTCAACGAAGCCGATGCCCTGGCCGGCCAGTTCCCCGGCGATCTCCGAGGTCCGGCCCGGGTCGATCGTGCTCATGTCGATCAGCAACCCGCCGAAGCCGGAGGCCGACGCGATCCCCTCCTCGCCGAAAATCACCTGCTCCACATCCGGGGTGTCCGGCAGGTTGAGGAACACGGCTTCCGAGGCCTCCGCGACCAGCGCCGGGCTGTCCGCCCAGGTCGCGCCGGCTTCCAGCACCTCCTCGGCCTTCGAGCGGGTCCGGGTCGAGACGGTCAGCTCGTGACCGGCCGCCAGCAGGTTGAGCGCGCAGGGCCTGCCCATGATGCCCAGCCCGATGTATCCGACCTTCGTCATTCGACTTCCTCCAGTTGGTCCATGGCGATCCTCCCGCCGGCGACGGTTCGCAGGTAAACCTCTTCAAGGGTGTCGACGCCATGCGATCTCTTCAGGCCCTCGGCTGTATCCCGGGCGACGATGCGGCCGCGGCTGATCAGGGCGATCTCGTCGCAAAGTGCTTCGGCTTCCTCGAGGTAGTGAGTGGTGAGCAGGATTGTGGTGCCCTGCTCGTGAAGGCCGCGGATGTACCGCCAGAGTTCGTGCCGCAGTTCGAGGTCGACCCCGGCGGTCGGTTCGTCGAGGATCACCAGCCGGGGCCGGTGCAGGAGCGCCCGCGCCAGCAAGAGCCGCCGTCGCATGCCGCCGGAAAGCTTTGGTGCCTCGACGTCCCGTTTCGCCCGCAGGTCGAAGGCGTCGATCATCTGCTCGGCCCGTTCGGCGGCTTCCGCACCGCGCATCCCGTAATAGCCGCCGTGGTACAGGAGGGTCTCGTACACGGTCAGGAACTTGTCAAGGTTCGGTTCCTGCTCCGCGATTCCGATCATCCGGCGGGCCGCCATCCCGGTCCCCGGCTGGCCGAAGACCGAGATCTCGCCGCCGGTCACCCGGATCAGGTTGCAGACAGCGCCGATCAGGGTCGTCTTGCCGGCCCCGTTCGGTCCGAGCAATCCGAAGAAACTCCCGGCCGGGATCTCCAGATCGAGGTCTTCCAGGGCAAGGGTTCCGTCGCCGTAGCGTTTGGAAAGACCCTTGATCGAGAGAGCCGGGGGCAATTGTCCGGCCAGAGCAGGGCTTGTTGTTGTCGAGGGCTGGGCCATCGGTGACAATGCAACCATGAGCGCACTCTCGGGGGTCATCGTGGCCGACTTCAGCCGGGTCCTGGCGGGACCATTGGCGGCGATGACGCTCGGTGATCTTGGTGCGAACGTGATCAAGGTCGAGCCACCGGGAGGAGATGAAACAAGGTCCTGGCTGCCTCCGGTCGATTCCGCGGGCAGGTCGACCTACTTCCAGACCGCCAATCGCAACAAGCGGTCGATTACTCTCGATCTCAAGGATGAAACGGACCGCAGGCTCGCTTTCGAACTGGCGATGCGCGCCGATGTGCTGATCGAGAACTTTCGTCCCGGCACGATGGCCAGGTTCGGGCTCGACTGGGAGAGCGTCCACGCCGCCCATCCTTCGCTCGTCTACTGCTCGATCACCGGCTTCGGCGAAGGTGCCGGGGCTCAGATGCCGGGTTACGATCCCCTGATACAGGCGCTCAGCGGGATGATGTCGATCACCGGTCCACCCGACGGCGAAGCCAGCAAGGTGGGCGTGGCCCTGGTCGACGTGATCGCCGGCCTGAACGCGACCACCGGCATCCTCGCCGCGCTTCACGATCGCAAGACGCTCCGTGAAGGCCAGCGGGTCGAGATCAATCTGCTCTCGACCGCGCTCGCCGCCCTGGCCAACCAGAGCTCCGCGTTTCTCAATACCGGCTCCTCGCCCGGTCGCCTGGGCAACGTGCACCCGAGCATCGAGCCGTTCTCCACCTACGCGACCGCCACCGGACCGATCATGATCTGCGCCGGTAACGACCGCCAGTTCCGCCAGCTGGCGGTCACCATCGGGGCGCCGGGCCTGGCTGAGGACGACCGTTTTACGAGTAACCTCGACCGGGTGGAAAACCGGGAAGTGCTGCGATCTGAACTGGAGCAGAGACTGGGGCTCGACTCGGTCGAGTACTGGGCGGAAGCGTTGAATGATGCGGGAGTTCCGGCCGGACCGGTCAACGACATCGGCTCTGGCTTCGAGCTGGCCGAATCGCTTGGTCTGGCGCCGGTGACCGAGATCGAAGGCGCCAGGACGACTGCCTCCCCGATCCGGCTCTCTGCCAACCCGAGCGAGGCCAGGTTGCCCCCGCCGGCCCTCGATGCCCACGGTGAAGAGATCAGGGAATGGCTTCGTGCTCCCCGGGAAGAAGCGGAGCAGCCCGGAAGTTGACGGCTCTCGACGGACTGCTGGTCGCCGACTTCAGCCGGGTGCTTGCCGGGCCGCTCGTTTCGATGACCCTCGCCGATTTCGGTGCCGAAGTGATCAAGGTCGAACCGCCGGGCGGCGACGAAACGAGGTCCTGGTCTCCTCCGGTCGATGCTCAGGGGAGGGCGACGTTCTTCCTCGCGGCCAACCGGAACAAGCGCTCAGTCGAGTTGAATCTCAAGGATCCGGACGATCTGGAACTGGCCCGGGAACTGGTCCGGCGGGCCGATGTCCTGGTCGAGAACTTCCGGCCGGGCACCATGGACCGGCTCGGTCTCGGCTACGACCGGATCAGCGAGTCGAACCCCGGACTCGTGTACTGCTCGATCAGCGGCTTCGGGTCGAAGGGCGGGGCGGGACTGCCCGGTTATGACCCGCTGGTCCAGGCGATGAGCGGAATGATGTCGGTGACCGGTCCGCCCGACGGCGACCCGAGCAAGGTCGGGGTGGCCCTGGTCGACGTGATCGCCGGGCTGAACGCGACGATCGGCATCCTGATCGCGCTTCAGGAGAGGGCGAAGTCGGGACAGGGGCAGAAGGTGGAAAGCAACCTGCTGAGCTCGGCCCTGGCGGCCCTCGAGAACCAGGCTGCGGCCTGGCTCAATACCGGGGAGCTGCCGGTGCGGCTCGGCAATGTTCACCCGAGCATCGAGCCCTTCACCACCTTCGACGCCGCCGATGGCCCGCTGATGATCTGCGTCGGCAACGACCATCAGTTCCGCAGCCTCTGCGAGGTTCTGGGCGAACCGGAACTGGCCGGGGATCCCCGCTACGTCGACAACTTCGACCGGGTCGAGAACCGGGTCGAGCTGGAGGCCGAGCTGAACAAGCTGTTTTCCTTCAACACGGTCGAGCACTGGGTCAAGGTGCTTCACGAAGCCAGGGTTCCCGCCGGACCGGTCAACACGATCGACAATGGCTTTGCGGTTGCCGAGGCTCTGGGACTTGATCCGATCGACGAGATCGACGGCGTCCGCACTCCGGCCTCGCCAATAGGTCTGAGCCGCACCCCGGCCGAAACCCGGCTTCCGCCACCGGCCGAGAACGCCCACTCGGAGGAGATCCGGGCCTGGCTCGCTTCTCCCCGCGAGTGAGTGGATCCTCCCGGGCCGTCTCCTCCTGCCACACTTCATGGGTGGACCTGAAGCAGCTTGAAGACACGATGGCCGAGCTCGGCCAGCCTCCCTACCGGACCGGTCAGGTCTGGGAGTGGCTTGCCCGCGGGGCAGGTTCCTTCGAGGAGATGACCAACCTTCCCGCCAGCCTGCGCGAGGAACTCGGCGGGAAGCTGCCGATCTCGACCCTGGAAGTGGACGCTTCGATGAAGTCGGTTGACGGCACCGAGAAGGCGCTATTCATGACCGCTGACAGCCGGCCGGTCGAAGCCGTCCTGATGCGGTATCGGGACGGTCGCCGCTCCCTTTGCCTCTCCAGCCAGTCGGGCTGTCCTCTCACCTGCACCTTCTGCGCGACCGGAACCATGAAGTTCGGGCGCAACCTGACCGAGTCGGAGATCCTCGATCAGGCCCTGCACTTCCGCCGCATCGAACCCGTGAATCACGCCGTATTCATGGGCATGGGCGAGCCGATGATGAACCTCGACAACGTGCTGGCGGTCTGCGAACGGCTGCCGGAGGTCGGGATCGCCAATTCCCACACGACCGTGTCCACGGTTGGCTGGCTGCCCGGTATCGAACGGATGACCACGGATGGACCGGCGGTCAGGCTCGCCCTCTCGCTTCACGCTCCAAACGAAGAACTTCGTTCCGAGATCATGCCGGTAAACGACCGCTACTCGATGACCGAAGTGGTGGCCGCCTGTCGCGAGTGGCGACACACCCGCAAGCGCAAAGTGTTCATCGAGTACCTGATGCTCGAAGGGGTGAACGACTCGGTCGAGCTGGCCCACGAGCTGGCCGACCTGCTGCTCCCGAAGAACGATTTCAAGGTCAACCTGATCCCCTACAACCCCTCCGGCACGGGCTACCAGGGGTCACCGAGGGATTCGATCGAACGCTTCCGCGACATCCTGATGAAACGGGGAATTCACGCCACGGTCCGCCTCACCAGAGGCAGAGACATAGACGCCGCCTGCGGCCAGTTGGCGGCCAAAGCCGCCGCCTAGCCACCAAACGGAGCCGGTCCATCCATTTACGGATGGCCTTGGACCGGCGGGTTCGACTGGGAGGGCGGGTCGGACCCCGCCCGACTTACTTATGCAGGTTCGCCGGAGGCGAACCGTTCCCGCGACAGCTCCAGGACTTCGAGGGCGGACTCAAGGGGGTACCAGCCGTCGACTTCGACGTGCTTGCCTTCGGGCTGCTTGTAGACCGCGAAGAAGTGGGAGATCTCTTCCTTGAGCTGGTTCGAGAGCTGGTCCAGCGACTCGATGAAGTTCCAGTTCGGATCGTCGGCAGGAACGCAGAGGATCTTGTCGTCGAGTTCACCGTCGTCGGTCATCCGGAAGAGACCGAGCGGGATCGCCGGAATGATGCAGCCGGGGAAGGTCGGTTCGGAAACGCAGACCATGGCGTCGAGCGGGTCGCCGTCGGCACCCATCGTGTTCGGCACCATGCCGTAATCGACCGGGTAGACCATGGAGGAGAAGAGGAAACGATCGAGCTTGATCGCGCCCAGCTCTTCGTCCCATTCGTACTTGTTTCGGGAGCCCTTGGGGACTTCAACCAGAATGTTCAGGATCTCAGACATATCGCCGGGAACTCTATCTGGAAGGAGTCGGGCGGGGTCCGACCCGCCCTCCAAGTCACACCCGCCGGTCCACTTGATCCACGAGTGGATGGCCCGGCTCCGCTGGTTGGCGATCCCTCTTAGCCTCCGAAGAGGGTGTGCTTGGTCGGGTCATCGACCGGCCGCCAGGGTTCATCCCACTCGCAGATTCCCTTGACCAGTCGATCCGCTTCCTCGGGGCCCCAGCTTCCGATCTCGTAGGGAACCACCGGGGGCGGGTCGTCGAGCAGCGGCTGAACGATCCGCCAGGTCTCCTCGACCATGCTGAACTGGGTGAACAGGTCATAACGGCCGTGAATCGCGTCGTCGAGCAGACGCTCGTAGGGCTCCGGTTCGGTTCCGGGTTCCTTCTCGAACAGCACGTCGAGATCGGCTTCCTCGAAGTCCTCGATTCCGGCCGCCTTGGCGACGAAAGCCATCCTCGCGCCAGGAGTCGGATCGATCCGCACGATCATCTGATTCCGGGGCGGTTTGTGGGACTTCATCCCCACCCCGGTGTGGGGCGGCCGCTTGAAAACGACCCGCACTTCGGTGTGTTTGACTGGCAGGTTCTTGCCGGTGCGCAGGTAGAAGGGCACCCCGGACCAGCGCCAGTTGTCGATCGCCAGTTCCATCGCGGCGTAGGTTTCGATCTGCGAGTCATCGGCGACGTCGGGGATCGCCCGGTAGCCGTCGTACTGGCCGCGGACGCACCTGGCCGGATCGGCGGAACGGATCGCTTCGAAGAGTTCAAGTTTCTTGGCCCGGATCGAGTCGTGCTGATTGGCGTTGGGTGCTTCCATCGCAAGCAGGGCCAGCACCTGGAGCATGTGGTTCTGGACCACATCCCTGATCGCGCCGACGCCTTCATAAAAGCGGCCCCGGTCCTCGACCCCGAAGTTCTCGCTCATCGTCATCTGCACGTATGAGACGAAGTTCCGGTTCCAGACCGGTTCGAGCAGGGCGTTGGCAAAGCGCAGGTAGGTGATGTCCATCACCGGCTCTTTGCCGAGGTAGTGATCGATCCGCAGGATCTGGTTTTCCTTCAGCACATGGGTCAGGTCCTGCTGGAGCTCTGCCGCCGACTTCGAGTCGTGGCCGAAGGGCTTCTCGAGAATCACCCGGGCGTTGGCGGTCAACCCGGCCGCGGAAAGACCGTGGACTACTTCCGAAAAGAGCGGCGGGGGGATCTCCAGGTAGAACAGCGGCCTTTGATAATCGGCCAGCGCCTCGGCAAGCGACTGGTAGAGCCCTTGGTCGTCGAAGTTGCCGTTGACGAAGCTCATGCGGGCGGCCAGTTTCTTGAAAGCGGCAGCGTTGAACTCGTCGACCGACCCCCGGATCGCTTCCTCGGCCCGCTGCCGCATCGTCTCGTGATGCCAGTCCTGGTTGCGTCCGACCCCGATGATCGGGCAGTTGAGTTTCCCCCGCAGTTCGAGCCGGTAAAGGGCCCGGAAAGTCATCTTTTTCGCCAGGTCTCCGGTGATGCCGAATATCACCAGGGCGTCGGTTGCTTCCCGCTCCTTGCTCTTGCTCATGGTCGGCAGCGTACTCGGCCGGTAACGCGGGTTCTAATATGGCGGCATGGAGATCGGGATCGTCGGGCTTGGCCGTATGGGGGCGAACATCGCCCGGAGACTGATGCGTGATGGACACCGGTGCGTCGTCTACGACGTCAACCCGTCCGCCGCGCAGGAACTCGCGGGCGAGGGAGCTGACCCGGCCGCCGACCTGGCCGAACTGGCTTCGAAGCTGAGCGCGCCGCGCGCGGTCTGGATCATGGTGCCGGCCGGTGACATCACCCGGGACACGATCCGCAAGGTGGCGGCCGAGCTGGAATCCGGTGACGCGATCATCGATGGCGGCAACACCTACTACCACGACGACATCCATTTCGCCGATGAACTGGGCAAACAGGGGATCGATCATCTCGACTGCGGCACGTCGGGCGGGGTCTTCGGTCTCGAACGCGGTTACTGCCTGATGATCGGCGGTCCGGAACCTGCGTACCAGAGACTTGAGCCGATCTTCGCCACTCTCGCACCGGGCCTTGGCGAGGCCGAACGCACCCCCGGTCTTTCCGGTGATCCCTCGCCGGCCGAGAAGGGTTACCTGTACTGCGGTCCGGCCGGCGCCGGCCATTTCGTGAAGATGGTCCACAACGGGATCGAGTACGGCATGATGGCGGCGATCGCCGAGGGTCTGAACGTGATCAAGAGCGCCAACGCCGGTCTCGTCGCCCGCGACGGTGACGCCGAGACCGCGCCGATGGAGAACCCCGAGTACTACCAGTACGAGATCGACGTCTCCCAGGTTGCCGAGGTCTGGCGCCGCGGCAGCGTGATCGGTTCCTGGCTGCTGGATCTGACCGCCGCTTCGCTGGCCGAGTCACCTCAGCTCGAGGAGTTCTCGGGCCGGGTTTCCGATTCGGGAGAAGGTCGCTGGACCTCGATCGCGGCAATCGACGAAGGGGTGCCGACCCCGGTGCTCACCGCGGCGCTCCACGAGCGGTTCTACTCGCGAGGCCTCGGTGACTTCGGTGACAAGGTGCTTTCGGCGATGCGCAAGCAGTTCGGTGGCCACGACGAGAAGCCCTCGGAGGGCAAGGGTAAGTAGTTGGTCACCCGGGTCGTCGCAGATGATGAGGCGGCCGCCGTCGAGGCGGCCCGGGTCATCGAGATGGTCGCTGACGCGGCGATCGCCGACCGGGGCCGATTCAATCTCGCGGTAAGTGGCGGCAAGACGCCATGGCGGATGCTCGAGCTCCTGGCCGAGAGCAACCTGAACTGGACCAAGACCTCGCTTTTCCAGGTCGACGAGCGGATCGCTCCGACCGGCAGCATGCAGCGGAACCTGACCCACCTCGTCCTGACCCTGCCGCTGATCTGTCAGGCCGCGATCCGTCCGATGCCGGTCGGGGCGGATGACCTCGCCACCGCGGCCAGCGGGTACGAGTACTCGCTGCCGGACCGCTTTGACCTGATCCACCTCGGGCTCGGCCCTGACGGACACACCGCTTCGCTGATCCCCGACGATCCGATCCTGGAAGTGAAGGACCGACAGGTCGCATTGACCACCGGTGACTATCAGGGAACCCGGCGCATGTCGCTCACCTACAAGGCGATTGACCGTGCCCGCCAGATCCTTTTCCTGGTCACCGGCGATGGCAAGGAGGATGCGCTCCTGAAACTGAAAGCCGGAGATCCGAGCGTCCCGGCCGGCCGGATCGGCAATCCGAACATCACCCTGATCACCGACATCGACGACGGAGCGGCGGCCGGAGCTTGACCCGCATTCGCGACATGGGGGCGGAGCGCTACGGACTGGCGCTGATCCTGATCCTTGCTTCGATGGTCTTCATCATGGCCACGCCCGATGGCAAGTGGGCCAACGTGATCTCGCTCAACTTGCAGGCCTTCGCGCTCTTCGCCTCGACCAGGGCCGCCCAGCCGACCATGGCGATCCGGGTCGCGGTCGGGGTGATCCTGGGGATCGCCATCTTCGCCGCCTGGACCCAGGCCGCGTTCACCGACACCGTGAACGTCGACTTCACCCGCATCACCACCCTGTCCCTGGTGGTCATCGCCACCCCCGTGATCGCCTGGGGGCTGATCCGTCAGGTCCGCGCCCGGGGCAGCATCACCACCCACACGATGCTTGGGGTCCTCTGCATCTACCTGCTGATGTGCCTCGCCTTCGCTTCCGCCTTCGGAGTGATCACCGCGATCTCCGGCGACACCTTCTTCACCCAGGGCCAGGACTTCGACACGACCAACAACTACCTCTACTACAGCATCACCACGATCACCACTCTCGGCATGGGGGACCTTTCTCCGGCCACCAACCTTGGCCGTTCACTGACCGCGGCCGAAGGGCTGATCGGGCAGATCTACCTGGTCACAGTGGTCGCCGTGATCGTTGCCAACCTGCGGCCGAAGGGCACCAATGGATGACGCGCTTCTCGGCCTGAGCCTGGTCGTGATCCTTTCGGTGCTGGCCCGCCTCTCGGCAACCTGGATGAGGGTGCCGCCGATCGTTCCCCTGCTCATCATCGGCATGGCTGTAGGAGTCTCCGGCTTCGGCCTGGTCGATCCCGAGAAGCTTCTTGGCGAGTCGCTGTCTCCGATTGTCCAGATCGCGGTCGGCATCATCCTTTTCGAAGGGGCACTCGGCCTGAAACGTGAGGAACTCGGCTCCGGGGTCAGGGGTGCGGTGATCCGGTTGATCACGATCGGTGTGGTCATCACCTGGTTCCTCGCCACCGTCTCGATCGCCATTTTTCTCGACGTCCCCCATGAGATCGCGATCCTGATCGGAGCCACGGTGATCGTTTCCGGTCCGACGGTGGTTCTGCCGATCCTTGATTTCATCGGGCCGACCGAAAAGGTGCGGAGCGTCCTCAAGTGGGAAGGCATCTTGATCGACCCGATCGGGGCGATCATCGCGGTGGTGGTCTTCGGATCCTTCACCAACGGGCAAGGGGGCGAATTCGACATCGGGGAACTGTTCGCTTCACTGGCGGTCGGCGGTGCCGTCGGTGTGGGCGGCGCGGTCCTGATGATGCCCGTGCTGGGAACCAAGCGGCTGGCCGGCAGGGACAAAGTTGCGGCGACCCTGATGGTGGTCGTTGCCTCGTTCGCGGTCTCCGACACAATTCTTGCCGACTCCGGCCTGGTCGCGACGATCGTCATGGGCGTGGCCCTGGCCAACCAGCACCGCGTGCGGATCGATCAGGTGGCCGAGTTCAAGGAAACGCTGGTCCCGATCCTGGTCGGCATCCTCTTCGTGCTGCTGGCCGCCAACGTGGACCTCGGCGAGGTCATTGACCTCGGCTGGAAGTCGCTTGCCGTGCTCCTGGTGCTGATCTTTCTGGCCCGCCCCCTGGCTGCCCTGACCCTGATCGGACTGCCTTTCGACTGGAAAGAGAAGCTC